>JAURBE010000071.1 GCA_030829145.1 Verrucomicrobiota bacterium
AAGCGGGTGGTCTTGGAATCATGGGGGCGGAGGCATTGAGTTCGGAGACGATTGTGCTTTCAGAGGTGATTACCATGCTAGAAGGTGCCTCGGGTAGACAGTTTCTATTTGAAGGCTCCGTGGATGTGCTGTCTGGCGCACTGTCGATGAATTCTGAGACTCTGACTTTGTTTGCTGAAAAAACTGCGCAAGGCGATCGGTCGACCACATCGGTCCCGACCACGGATAAAGCTTCATCGCTACAGGCAGGCGAAGTAAAGCGAGTACTAGCAACTGGCAATGTACGGATTGAGGAGGAAGGCCGTTTAGCCACTGCAGATCAAGTGACTTTCTATCCCAACGAGGAGCGTGCCGAGCTCGAAGGTCAGCCACGCATCGTTGTAAATGAGGGAGAAGTGGTGGTGACAGGAGATCGTATGGAGTTGCAGCCAGGAATCGCAATGGCACACGGGCGATTGGAGCAGCGCGTCAAAGTCGTGCTGCCTGAGATGCAGGATCTGGGCTACAGTGACCCCGATAAGTCAGCAGCGAGGCCTAATCAGCAAACCGAGGCTGTGCTGAGGCCTCTCAGTATTAAGACTGTGGTGCAGTCGGAGACACTACGCATGATCGAGGAGCCAGAGCATACGCTCTTTCGTTTCACAGATACGGTCTCTGTCAGTGTGTGACATTTGGATGCGACTTGTGAGCGCTTAGAAGTGGCTGCGAAGCCAGTGGAAGTGATTGGTGCACAACAGGGAATTACGAAGTCTGGGTCCGAATCGATTGATGCTTCAATGCAAGTTGAGTTAATCGAAGCCTATAATTCAGTCGTCTTTAAACAGACTGGTCGTGTCGCTACAGGTAATAAGGCCACAATTTTGCCGCTTGAAGGTCAGGTGGTACTAGAGGGCGACGCGGTAGTGACGGACGCAAAAGGCAAAGTCACTGGACACCGAATGACATTGTTTCAGGGGCAGCGCCGTGCGATCGTTGAAGGGGATCGTGCATCGGGTAAACGAGCGACCATGACACTGCCTGAAATGAAGCCAAAGGCTCAGTAAATTTACTGCAGGATTGGATTGCGGAGTTCGTATCAAGGGTTTTTGCTGTGGGTATATGGATAATGCCACTGTGCCCTCGAAGATAGAAACCCGACAGCTTGTTCGGGAGTATGGTAAGCGCCGCGTCGTTGATGGTGTGGATATCAATGTAGGTGCCGGAGAGATTGTTGGCCTGCTAGGTCCCAATGGTGCCGGGAAGACAACCACTTTCTACATGATCGTAGGGTTGATTGCGGCAACGGCTGGTCGCGTCTTTCTCGACGGTGATGATCTGACGGATTTGCCCATGTATCAGCGCGCCCGACAGGGGATTGGTTATCTACCGCAGGAAGCATCGATCTTTCGCAAGATGACTGTGGAGCAAAACATACGCGCCATTGCTGAGACCCTGCCACTGAGCAAAGCTGAGCGTGAGGCGTCAGTGGAGGAGCATTTGACAGAGTTGGGATTACAACATTTGGCCCACCAAAAAGCATATACCCTGAGCGGGGGTGAGCGCCGCCGATTAGAGATTTCCCGAGCGCTGGTGACCCGCCCAAAATTCCTACTAATGGACGAGCCCTTTAGTGGAGTGGATCCGATTAGCGTGAGCGAAGTACAAAAGATTATTGTACAGCTTAAGGAACGTGGGATTGGTGTTTTGATCACGGACCATAATGTACGCGAGACTCTCAGTATCGTTGACCGTGCATATTTGTTGCACGATGGATCCGTCTTAAGTGAAGGCACGAGCGATTATTTGATCAACGACCCGAAGAGCCGAGAGTTTTATCTCGGCCAAGACTTTAATATGTAGCCCAAGGAGTGACCGCATGCCAATACCTCAGAAAAATAACGCGAAATTCATCGAATCTGTTTCTGTTCGAGAGTTTTATGATTCGTTCAAAGAACCCTTGGAATTGGATCTAGTGGGAGGCGAGGCCGGATTGGACAAAACGATCGGCGAGCGTAGTTTGAACCGACCGGCATTAGCCATGACTGGCTATTTTAAGTTCTTTGCGCGCAAGCGTATACAATTATTGGGTGCTGGAGAGATGGCATATTTACGCGACTTAAACGCTTCAGAAGAAACACGCGTATTAACCGAAATTTTCAGACGAAAGGTGCCTTGTATCGTAGTGTCTCGAAAGCTCGCACCTTCAAAAATAATGGTGGCTTTGGCCAATGAATATGCGACGCCTTTGATTCGATCTCGTCAAAAGTCGAAGACATTTACGACTGAAGCGACGTTATTACTTGAGGAGAAGTTCGCGCCACGCACTCATATTCACGGTACGTTGCTCGATGTTCGAGGTATTGGTACCTTAATCTGTGGAGAAAGTGGCGTAGGTAAAAGTGAGTGCGCACTTGCGCTGATCGAGCGTGGGCACAGTTTAGTTGCGGATGATCTGACGCATGTGAAGCGCTTAAGTGATCGAGAATTGATGGGTACCTCCTCTGAATTGAGTCGCGGCTATATGGAGTGCCGGGGACTCGGTATTATCAATATTGCTGAGTTGTTCGGGGTACGTTCCGTGCGCCTAAAAAAGCGCATTGATGTGATTATTAATTTCATTAACTGGACTTCCGGAATGAATGAGGATCGGACCGGCCTGGAGGAGAATCACTTGAAGGTATTAGGTATGAAAGTGCCTTTGATCGAAATTCCAGTTCGTCCCGGTCGCGATATGGCACGACTCGTTGAAGTGGCTGCGATGATGCGCTCGTTGAAACAGATGGGCCACGATTCGGCGGCAGAATTTAACGAACGACTGATTGCGCACATGGCGAAGGATACAAAATAAAAAAAATGTTTTATGCCAAAATAAAATAAACGAACCATAACGATCTTATGATTAGTTTTAATTTGGTGCGTTAATATTGTGGAAATGTCGCCTTTTCAAGAGTTAATGAAAGTGTCACAGTCATGTGACACTAGCTGCATAAATCGCTTAAAAAGTTATTGGGAATACATTGTGAATAACTTGTGTAGAAGTTGACCTTGCCAAGCGGTCCTGAGTGTCGCTTTTTTGTTAGTCTACTGCAACTTCTGACCAATAAAGCTAGTGTGTTTGCTTTATTTTATTTCAATTTCCACCTCAACCAAGCCCTCCTAATAAATTCATAACTATATGTTAACCAATTAATTAGTGTTATATCTAGATATTTCATTTTTACATTATCTTAGTGATTTACTAAATTTTATCAGATTTTATTTTTTTCACCCCAACATGTGCGTCTCAGCAATCAAAATTAACTAGCTAACGCACTGTTAATAAACTTTCAATTTTTCCTAATATAATGTCTGACCCATCTTCCGCACTTTCCCTCTGGGAAAGCGTCAATCAGGAACTAAAATCTCTTTTCCCTAATGATCTCTATGACATGTGGTTTGAGGGACTCATTTGCACAGAGGAATCTGATGCAAAAATCGTCTTAAGTGCTCCGAATGAATTCAATGCTATTTGGATCGAAAACAATTATTTAGACATTATCTCGCAGCAGGCTCGCGGGTTTGCGGGAACAGCTGTATCTGTCGTCATCGAAGTGTTCGAAGCACCCGAAGAAGCTTTGACTGGAGGTGATACTGCAGGATCTGATAAAAATTCTGTCAACCGTCTAGCGGCACCGATTCAAGATACACGTGGCTTACGCTCCGCTGATGCAATTGCGAACGGTACTGATCAGACGCAGACGCGTCGTGCTTTTTTAAATCCACGCAATACATTTGAGAACTTTGTAGTTGGTTCCGGAAATCAGTTGTCACATGCTGCTAGTATGGCAGTCGCTAATGCTCCAGGGCGTGCTTATAATCCGCTTTTTGTCTATGGTGAGACTGGCTTGGGTAAAACGCACCTCATGCATGCGGTGGCACATCAGATGCTTGCCAATAACCCGAATGTGCGGATTGCATACGTTTCGACGGAAAAATTCACCAATGAGTTTATCCACGCGATTCGCGAAAACAAGTTGACGAAATTCCGCAAGTATTATCGCACAGTTGATGCATTATTGGTAGATGACATTCATTTCCTCTCAGGAAAAGAAAGTACTCAGGAAGAATTTTTTCATACTTTTAATGATCTATTTGAGTCAGGTCGTCAGATCTTTCTTGCGAGTGATCGTCCCGCCAACGAGATTGAGCGATTGGAAAATCGTCTAATATCTCGTTTCCAGTGGGGTTTAGTCACGGATATCCAAGCTCCTGACTTTGAGACTCGTGTCGCGATTCTTCGCAACAAAGCGGCAGCGATGAATATTAAACTCGATTCTGAAATAATGGATTTTCTTGCCGAGCGTGTTTCACGCAATGTGCGCCGTATGGAGGGTGCTCTGACTAGGATTGCAAGTTACGATTCTCTGATTGACCAGAAGTTGGATCTAGCTGCGGTTGAACGTTTGTTAAGTGATTTGTTGCATGAGGAGAGTTTGGCGAAGGTGACTGTAGATCAGATTCAGAAAAAAGTGTCTGAATTCTATCAGATTCGCTTAAGTGAGTTGAACGGTCGCCGCCGGACCAGTGCGATTGTGTTTCCGCGCCAAGTTGCTATGTATATTTGCCGCACTCTGACGAGTGACCCACTGAAATCGATCGGTGATGCATTTGGAGGTCGTGACCATGGCACTGTGATTCATGCCTGTAAGCAGGTAGAAAATATGATGGAGCAGGACGGTAGCGTGAAGCGCGGAGTCGATTATTTAATCAAGCAGCTCTCTAAGGGTGGTGCGTAAATAAATTTGGTTCGCATTTCGCGGGTAGAGTGTTTCTTTTGCGCTCTTTGATAGCTTGTCTGTCTCACTGTATGTAAATCATTTTCTTTTTCTTATGTCCCTCTCTGATACTCAAAAAACAACCGTATCCACTTGGATTGCCGAGGGGAAATCTTTGGCAGATGTGCAACGCATGCTACTCGAAGAATTTTCGGTCTCGATGACTTACATGGATGTACGCTTTCTTGTCGACGATTTGGATATAGTATTCGAAGAGCCTGAACCAGAGATTGAGCCTGAAGTTAGCATTGAAGAGCCTGAGGTGGTTGATACTAAGCCTGCAGGTGTGACAGTGGATGTGGATGCAATTCCGCGGCCGGGTGCTTTAGTCAATGGAAGTGTGGTCTTTAGTGACGGTGTAAGCCTTGGTTGGCAGTTGTCAGCCGAAGGGCAGCTTGGATTGATTCCAGGAGATGACCTAGACTACCGTCCAGATCCGTCAGATGTTCAGGAATTTCAGGCGCAACTTCAAGAGGTGTTGCGCCAGAAAGGATATTAAGTCACTGGACCAGTCTCAATGGTTCGACTGAAGGCATTTGTGGCGCGCCTTTACTTTGTAGGATGTGCTTTTCGCGCTTCGTGAATGGCTACTATCGAAAATGTCAAACCAGTGGCATGGACTGTTTCGTAGCCTGCGAGCATCAATTGTTCGCTCAGTGCTTCTTTGGTAGGGAAATTCTCAATGGTACCAGCCAGATAATCGTAGGCACTCTTGTCGCCAGTTGCAATGCCTGCAACTAGAGGTAGAATAAATTTCAAGTAGAGGTAGTAGAATGGCCGAAACCAGGGGTCTGGCTGTGAGAATTCCAAGACGAAAAGACTACCGCCTGGGCGTAGCACACGCAAAATTTCTTTAAGGCCACGTTGTCGGTCTTCGAAATTGCGCACCCCAAATGAGATTGTGACTGCATCGGCACTGGCATCTGCAAGTGGCAGATCCATGCAATCGCCAAAATTGAAAGCTATATCAGAGTAGGCGGCGTGTTGCGTCTTTTTGCGTCGGGCCTCGTCAAGCATCGGCTCACAGAAATCAAGGCCATTAATTGCGACCGCAGGGCCGAGGCGATCCCTGAGCTTGAAGGCGACATCGCCACTGCCAGTCGCAAGATCGACTACATTCTTAGGCGAACGTTCTCGAACTAGACGTGTCAATACACGTCTCCAGTAGAAGTCGATGCCGCCGCTGAGAAGGTGGTTGGCGACATCGTAGCGTCCGGCAATACCGGCAAACATTTGGCTGACTGCTTTTCCTTCAGGCATATGGAGATCTAGTTATAGGTGACGGATGATGATACGGAGGATTAGGAATGGTTTCTCGCATGCTCGACGCTTCGCACCACCCATTTTGAGAGCTCTCTATCGGGGTCTTCAATGGCGAGTTTGCCAAGCTTGAAAACGGTTTGTCCGCTATTTCGATGAATAATCGATAGGCCTTGCTCGAAATATCTGAATTTTCTTTCGCAGATCGACTGGATGGTAGCATCTGTAGTCAGTGCCTCTTGAATGAGCGCCTTTTCTGCGAGTGGCTTGAATTCGAGTGTAAAGTCGAATTGCTGTTCGAAGTTTGCGGCGAAACGTTTGATATCGTTGCGCCAAACATCTTGTTGAAGATGCGCATTTTGTGCCTCCAGTTCTTTAAGGGTGCTTAGTGGGTCATTAATCATCTCGGCCGTCACATCGAAGCGTTTGATTGCACTGGAGGGAAGCTCGAACTTGAAATCTCTAAACAGGCGCTCTAGCACGGTCATGAGGCCCCGTGCCCCCGTGCCTTCTTCGCTGGCTTTTTGAGCAATCGACAAAATCGCCTTTGGCGTAATGTCGAATTCGATTCCATAGCCATTAAAGTCATCGTGGTATTGGTTGAGGATACTGCCTTCTGAAGTCGTTAAGATGTGTGCCAAATCCTCAGAGGATAGGGCTTGGCAAGCAACTCGCACGGGCACGCGCCCGATAAACTCAGGTTCGAATCCATATTTGGTAAAGTCTGTGGTCTCAGCATACTTGAGGTAGCTAGAGAGGTCTTCATCGTCGTCATGTGGTGCTGCCCCAAAGCCCATCTGACTTTGGTTGAGGCGTTTCTTGATTGATTCGGAGAGTTTATCAAAGGCACCGCTGACGATGAACAGAATGTTGCGAGTGTTAATTGACTTTCGTTGAGGCGCATTACCACGTTGGATTTCCATCGCTGCTTGCATTTGTGCCATCATATCGGTCGGACTGAAGAGGTTGACTTCAGTTTCCTCCATGAGTTTGAGTAAATTAATTTGCACACCCCGACCTGAGACGTCACGTCCACCAGCCCCAGCTTCGCTTGCTATTTTATCAATCTCGTCGACGAAGATAATACCGTGTTCTGCCAGTTCAACGCTACCATCGGCGGCTTTAACAAGGTCCCGCACTAAGTCTTCCACATCAGAGCCGACATAGCCGGTTTCGGAAAATTTAGTAGCGTCGGCTTTGACAAAGGGTACACCGATTAGGCGAGCTATGTTTTTGATTAGGTAGGTTTTACCAACCCCAGTGGGTCCAAGTAGCAAAATGTTTTGCTTACTGTATTCTTTTGCCAGTGTTTTTTCAGCCGACAAGCTCTGGCGAACGTGATTATAATGATCGCATATAGCAACCGAGAGAACTTTTTTTGCTTCGTCCTGACGGATGACAAATCGGTTAAGGTGGTCCCGCACTTCTTTGGGCTTGAGTTTGAAGTGTCGAATTAGTTCGAGAGGATCAGTTTCGCTAACTGCTTCATTATGAATGGTTTCATCTGGACTATTGCTGCTTTCGTCAGCAAAAAAATTAGATTCTGCAAATGAATTCGTCGACACCTTGACATTTGAATCTTTAAACAATTCGCTCAGTTGTCGTTGAATTTCTTCAAAAGGGTTGGGTGGATCTTTATCACTCATGTTTTCTAGTTTGACAGCGTAAATGCGATCAGAAGTATCGCGATCACAATAACTTTCGTTTTTCGTATCATCAAGTTTTCCAAAGCATGTCCAATAATCTTACCAAACGCGATATCGTTCTCGATATCTATGAGAAAACCGATTTCGCACAAAAAGAAGTGCGCGAGACAGTTCAATTAACACTCGATGCCATTGCGAATGCGCTCAGTCAAGGTCGCAACGTAGAGCTTCGTAATTTTGGAGTGTTCGAAGTGCAGGTGCGTAAATCACGCATTGGCCGCAATCCGAACAAGCCGGAAACCGATGTGGTCATACCCACTCGTGCAGTCATCAAGTTCAAAGCAGGCAAGGAGTTGAAGGCGAAACTCAAGGAACTCGATGTCGATTCACTCTAAGCCGGCTAGTCGCCGTTGCATTTTTACAGTTTAGTAACACTCTGCCATGC
>JAURBE010000072.1 GCA_030829145.1 Verrucomicrobiota bacterium
CGGCGAGCGTGAGTTTATAGGTCAAACGTGACTTCTTCAGTTTAAGCGAAAGGCAAACCACGGATCAGGTTAGCGCGCTGCCCGTCTGCGACGAGTTTGCTGCTACCTGCACGGCGGCGTTGCTTGACACTCTTGTTACGAAGGAGGTGACGGTGCCCTGGCGTGCGACGCAAGAGTTTACCGGTGCCTGTCTTCTTGAAGCGTTTGGCGATGGATTTACGTGTTTTCTGCATGAGAAAGTTGGAAAAGATGGGGAAAACACAGGTTTTAACTGTGCTTGTAAAGGGTAAAAGAGAGAAAAAGCGCGGTTATAGCCTCCAGTGTAGTCGTCTCAAAGCGAAGCGGCTTAACAATTAGATATTTGATCGATTCCAAGTACGCTCGTGTAAGCCTTGACGACACTTCGGATATCACAAAAGTGCGAAGAATACATCACCCCATTCCGCACCGACACGCCATCAACACCAAAAATCGAGATTCAAGCCCCTTGGGCACCCCGCAGAGCCGTATTGTCGGAGTCGTGGATGGCCGCGTCCGCCGGCTGAAAGGCTACTCAAAGAACCATCACGTGCCAGACGGCTATCACGCTGCGGCACAGGCATTCGTGCGCAAGATCGGGCAGGAGAACGTCAAAGAGCTCGTGGATCAGTTCTACGCCGATATCCGCAGCCTATTTGGCTATAAGCGTCGCGAATTTCAATACACCT
This sequence comes from Verrucomicrobiota bacterium, assembly GCA_030829145.1. Lineage (GTDB taxonomy): Bacteria > Verrucomicrobiota > Verrucomicrobiia > Opitutales > Coraliomargaritaceae > Lentimonas. Next base: position 708 of record JAURBE010000072.1, read on the forward strand.
GTGAGGATGGGTTCGGATGCATCAAAACGCCTGATTTCGATCTGCACGTGCGCATCGATCAGAGTGCGATTGACACAAAAAATTACCACCTCACTACCGAGATCGTCGCGCTGCACACCCCAGAAATCGCGACTGATGAGCGCTTCGTCGCCTGCTTCAACCATCACTGCGAGACGCTGGTGGTAGAATTCCCTGGCTCAATCAACATCGACGAAAAAATCGACGCCATTGAGGATATTCCCGAAATCGCCGATAGTCTTAGCTACGAGCCCGACGGCAGCAGCTTTGAACTTCGCCTTATTCCGCTGGATCTCCACATTCACGTGAGCGAAAGCGAAATAACCTTTCAACTACTGACGCTACGTGACCTCGGCAAACTTATGAAGCGTAGCCAAAAGGCCTTTGAGATTTTGACTGAAGTCGGCATCAAAGCATGACTCAGATAGTAGAATATCGCACAAAAGGTGATGCGCGCGAGCACCTCAGTAAAGTAGTTCCGCTCAGTCTAAAACGATTCGAAACACGACTCTCTGCACGGCTATTCCCAGCAGCTGCAGCTTGACTTAATCGCGCCTTCGCTAGATCTTAAGCGGATTTTTGCAACCACCCGATTCATGGCAACTACGACTCTCAACTACGAACCTATGGTCTTCAACCCTCGCAACGGCGAAGAGGAACCACTCTCTGCGCTGCAACTCGAGGTACTCGCGCTTAAAAAAAAGCGCAACGCCGTTATTCTCGCGCACAACTATCAGATCGACGAGATTCAGCGGGTAGCTGACTACGTAGGCGACTCCCTCGGTCTTGCCTATCGAGCGGCTGAAGCAGATGGCGAGTGTATCGTTTTTTGCGGCGTACACTTCATGGCAGAGACCGCCAAAATCGTGAATCCATCCAAAGCCGTGCTCTTGCCCGATATGGATGCAGGTTGCTCACTTGCCGATTCTTGCCCGGCGGAAAAACTCGCCGCTTACAAAGCCGCTCACCCAAACGTTTACGTGGTCGCCTACATCAATTGCTCGGCTGCGGTTAAGGCGCTTTGTGATGTGATCTGCACCAGTGGCAATGCGAAGACCATCATCGAAAACGTGCCGGCAAATCGCGACATTTTATTCGTGCCGGACCAAAACCTTGGGCAATGGGTTTCCAAACAAACCGGTCGCGAAATGCAACTCTGGCCGGGCTCTTGTTATGCACACGTGTTATTTACCCAACAAGCGATCGAATCACTTAAACTCAAATTTCCCGACGCGCTCGTCGTCGCCCACCCAGAATGTGTCGAAACTGTGCGCGATAATGCCGATGTGGTTTGCAGTACCGAGAAAATGATCGGTTTCTGCCAAAACAGCGATGCACAACAATTTATCATCATCACTGAAACCGGCATGATCCACCGCCTGCAGCGTGAAGCACCGAACAAGACCTTTATCGCTGGGCCGACTGATACTTGCGCTTGTAACGACTGCCGCTTCATGAAGATGAATACCATTGAAAAGCTGCGTGACTGTTTACGCGATATGAGCCCACAAATCGAAATGGATGAGGACCTACGCCAACAAGCCTACGTGCCGCTCAAGCGCATGCTTGACTGGAGTAAGTAATGCAGAATTAGGAGTTAAAAATAAGGACTGATTCACCTTCAGACCTGCAAACTCAACTTTCGTCCCTCAGTCAGCCTTCAACTCTCAAGCCTCTGCCTCCAGCCCTCAAGTCTCAGCCCTCAGGTTTCAACGCCGACCGCGCCGCTGCGACCTATCGCAACGATGTCTTACGTGCTCCCTTTTACGGCATTTTGGAAGCCGGTTGGTCCACCTTTGCGCTGCTGATTGCGATACGCCACTATGGTGCTCCAGAAAGCTACAAGGCATTTATAGCGGCAGCATGGCCGATCGGGTTCTTACTCACACCACTCACACTACATTGTGTGGCCAAACGACAGTTTCGACCCAGCCTTGCCTCCGCCAGCATGTTTGCCTTGGCCGCACTATTAATGGTTGGAGCCACAGTCGTGCAGAGCCTCACCGTTTTCACCGCATTCATTATCGCCAGCCAAATGGCCACTGTCCAGCAAGGCCCATTGATGATTCAAATCTACGCGGAAAACTACCCCGCCAGCGAGCGAGGGAAACGGATGACAACACCCTTCATACTGACCGCTACAAGTATGATTCTATTCTCACTGTTGGGCGGCTGGCTTCTCGATCGATCGATCAATAGCTATCACTTACTATTTGTCATCATGGTCGTCTCCGCTGCCATCTGTGCTTGGGCGACCAATCGTATACCCAGCACCACTCTCTCCACTCAACATGTTGGCAACCCTTGGCAAAATTTCAGCCTAATCTGGAAAGATAAATTGTTTGGCTACTTACTTGGCAGTTGGATGCTGCTTGGGCTTGGCAACCTGATTACCATGCCCATTCGAGTTGAATATCTGGCGAATCCCAATTTCGGCATCAACGCCGACAATACCAGCATTGCATTTCTACTCGTTGTCGTGCCAGCGGCGGCGCGTATACTCAGTACGAAGCTCTGGGGTAATCTGTTTGATAAACTTCATTTCATTACCATACGCAATCTGCTCAACATATTCTTTCTGCTGGGTATCGCTGGCTTCTTTTTCACCACAAATATCTTTCTGCTCACATTCGCCATGATCCTAGTGGGCCTCGCCACAGGAGGTGGTAAAATCATTTGGAGCCTGTGGGTGACAAGGATTGCTTCCCATGAAAAAGTCTCTTCCTACATGAGTATACATATGGCCCTGACTGGATTTCGCGGCACATTAGCACCCTTTATAGGTTATTGGATCCTGAGTCATTCAGCCCACCAAGGCGTGGCCTACGTCGGTATGATCCTGATTGCAATATCGATCGCATTGTTCGAATGCGTACGACACCACAAACGATTTAAGCACTAGGCAAATTTTAAGGTTCATCGTCGATTAGCGGGGAAGGCATTGATCTATGTTGGGGGCGATGGATTTGCTTCTTGCTCTGGGGAGGGACGACCTCCGTGTCGTCCGGTATTGCTCTGGGGAGGGACGACCTCCGTGTCGTCCGCTGCCGATGCGGGAGCGTCTGACGGAATTATCAGCTCTTGGAAGCTCCTGGATTTTCATGTGGTTTCCAAACTGCCCGTGGTCGACACGGAGGTCGACCCTCCCCAACAGAATAGCCGCCCCATTAGGCTCAGAATAGTATCTCCCCGGTAAATGACGATGAACCACATTTAAGCGCTTAAATATTCAAAGCTAGGCAACGGAAAACCGCGCTGACTAGAGATACTCACGCCGCCCTTCGAGGGCACTGCGCAAGGTTACAGAATCCGCATAGGTCACACCACCACCACTGGGCAGACCAAAGCCGATACGAGTTACCTTGATCGGCCGATCACCAACGATTTCTTCTTGTATATAATGACAGGTCGCTTGCCCCTCGATATCGTTGGAGAGCGCCAAGACAAATTCAGAAATCCCGCCTGCTTCAATTCGTTCAATGAGACTCTGAAAGTTTAAATCCTCTGGGCCGATGCCATGGATTGGAGAAAGCTTCCCATGCAGTACATGGTACTTGCCCTTCCACGCTGACGAGCGCTCGATGGCGATCAGATCCGGCACGTGTTCAACCACACATAGTGAACTTGGATTGCGCCGCTCGTCTTCGCATACCGCACATTCAGCACTCTCAGCTAGATTACCACAAATTTCACAACGCCGCACCGCGGCACGCGCCGCGACCATTGACTCCATCAGTGCTTCGAGCGCCTCTGGTTGCTCGACCAGTAAATGCATCGCAATGCGCTCGGCAGAGCGAAAGCCCAAGCCCGGCAAGTGCTTTAATTCCTGCAAGAGGTTTTCAAAAGCTGGAGTCACAAATTACTTTAATTAAAACCCTGGGAAGCCACCCATACCGCCAGTGACCGCACCCATAGCATCTTCACTAGTCTCTTTCGCCTTGGCAGCCGCTTCTTGTACCGCACCCAGTAATGTTTCTTCAATAAATTCCGCGTCTTCTTTCAAAAACTCCGGATCTATTTTAAATGCCTGAAACTCACCTTGGCCATTGATCTTAATATTAATCGCACCGCCACCACTTGAAACTTCGATGATTTGCTCTGCAAGCTGCCCTTGAATACTCTCCATCTGCTTCTGCATCTTTTGCGCCTGCTTCAATAATTTACCTACTCCTGCCATAATATATCTCCTCGTTCGGGGTTGTTCTGCGTAAAGTTACAGTGCAGAAGCATCCACGAAGCGCCGAGGTCGAGTCAAGCTGATTGAGCTACATTTCAAAAATCAGTTCGAGAGCGACATCAGGCGATGCTCGCGCGGTACCAATGCCCGACAAATCCTCAATCATGCGCATTTCGCCAAAGATTTATCCAACCTTAAGCACCCCCAGCACTACCTTTTTCTCCGCATTCATTAAACCAGATTTCAACCCTACCTTGGAGAATACGATAGACCTCCTGACTATGGTCGCCTTGGGCAAAAATACGGGTGCCGGCTGTAAAGTTTTCTGTTCTCATTAAAAAATCAACCTGGGTAACCATCAAAGACATAACGACGAAGATTCTCCGCCTCCATCTCATTCACCTGTAACAACCAGCGAGTCACATCACCAATCGAAATCATACCCACTAATTGCTCACCATCAAATATTGGCAAGTGGCGCACACGCTTCTCAGTCATCATCTGCATCGCGTCTTCGATAGAGGTATCTTTACTAATCGACAAATAATCCTTCGTCATCACATCGCGCACAGCAGTTGCCTTCGAGTCGCGTCCCGCTGCAACGACACGCGTCAACACATCGCGCTCGGTAAACATACCCACGACACCGTCACCCTCTTTCACAATAATGGAACCGATGCGCTGGCGATTCATCTCCGACACGGCAACATCCACTGTCGCATCCACTGAAATACAATAAACAGACGATCGTTTCTCGCCCAACAGAATAGTTACAAGGACTTTATTTAGAGGCATAAATAATTAGTTTAGATAAATCCTAAGCACTGGCAACCCCATGTTTTATAAATGATTTAGGCACCGCCAGACATCCTCAAATCAACTCCGCATATCCCGCACGATAATCCACATACTCAGGCTGCCATTCAAACGTCTCACAAAACTTACTATTTAGTATTCTGCGGCTAGGCATGCGCCCGCCGCGACGCAGCAACCGAGGCGACACCTGCTCAGGATCAAAAATTGGCGACGGCATCTCCAACTGTTCAGCCAGCCACGCCACCAGCTCTGCCTTAGTCGGTGGCTGATTGTCGGCGATATTATAAATCCCCGAAGTCTTTGGTTGCCGGTTGGCTAAGGCCGCGCAAATCGCCCGCACGATATCAGCACGGTGAATTAGGTTCAGCAAATAATCCCCCACCCCTGGGATCACCGATTCACCGGAACGCAATAGATCCAGCAGATAATGCCGCTCTGGCCCATAAATCCCAGCAAGACGTAGCACATACCAAGCATCAAACAAATCGGCAGCACCCGCCAGTAACCGCTCCGACTCGCACAACACCTGCCCAGTCGGAGGCGCACCTGAGGTATCGGCGGTCTCATCAACTCGCTCAGCGTCATCCTGCGGATACACCGAGGTACTACTGGTATAAAGATACGCCTCAATCCCGCGACCTTGGGCCCATTGCAAAATAGAGCGTTGCCCATTTAAATACGACCTCTGGTAGCCATCCAAACCACCGCCGGCCGAACTCACGCAATTGACCACAGCTGCATAGGTGCCTTGCAACTGGCTGTGCCACGTCGAAGCGTCGAGATCCGCGATCACCACCTCGCTGACACCCAATAAGCGTAATTGAGCTGCCTTTTCCGTATTGCGTGTTAATGCACCGACCCGAACACCGACTGCTAGCAACTGCTCGGCTAGGGCCGTCCCAACGTAGCCACAACCGAAAATCATCACTGATTTCGGTAATTTCGCTACCACTGCACTTGATAAAAGATTCCCAGACATCTTCAAAAGTATTTGTGCCCTGACACATTCTGCAACAAGTTCCTAGCTTTTCATGCCTTTAGTAGATCCAGAAATCGTCCGCAACTACCTGCTCGCACTGCAAGATCAGATATGCGCCACCCTCGAAAATGAAGATGGCGGGTGCCTTTTTCGCGAAGACAAGTGGGAGCGCGCCGAAGGTGGTGGTGGTCGCTCACGGGTACTTGAAGGCGGCGCCGTCTTTGAGAAAGCAGGGATCAACTTCTCGGATGTGCGGGGTGCCAGTCTCCCACCCTCAGCCACAGCGACGCGACCACAGCTGGCCGGCGTACCCTTTCGTGCGATGGGTGTCTCTTTGGTCTGCCACCCACTCAACCCACATGTACCGACCACCCACATGAATGTGCGTTTCTTCTATGCAGAGCCCAAAGATGGTGACCCGATCTGGTGGTTTGGTGGCGGATTTGACCTGACCCCTTACTATGGCCACAAAGAAGACGCAGTTCACTGGCACCAGACTGCACAGCAAGCGTGCATCCCATTTGGCCCTGACCTGTATGCCGCGTTCAAGCACAATTGTGACAACTACTTCTACCTGCCACACCGAGATGAAGCACGGGGCATCGGCGGCATCTTCTTCGACGACTATAATCAAGGTGATTTTGACCAGGCATTTGCACTCATGCAGTCCGTCGGCGACCACTTTTTGCCAGCCTATCAACCCATCGTCGCGAAGCGCAAAACCCTGCCACACACCGAGGCCGAGCGAACATTTCAACTCTATCGCCGCGGTCGCTATGTCGAATTCAACCTCGTGCATGACCGCGGCACCCACTTCGGCTTACAGTCCAAAGGCCGTACCGAATCAATTCTAATGTCACTGCCACCTCTCGTCCGCTGGGATTACGATTGGCAACCCGAGCACGGCTCCCCAGAAGCCGAGCTCTACGAATACTTCCTAAAGCCCAGAGATTGGCTTAGTCCAACTACAAATTAATAACTGCGAATCGCGTTACATCCTAATTTACCAATGACTTCACGTGAACGTTTTCTAGCTGCCGCCAATTGCCAACCGGTCGATCGCCCACCCATCTGGCTGATGCGCCAAGCGGGCCGCTATCTTCCTGAATACCGCGCACTCAAAGCGCAGCACGACTTTGTCACCATGGTGCGCACGCCTGAGCTCGCCGCTGAGGTCACTCTTCAACCGCTGCAACGCTTTCCGCTCGATGCAGCAGTCATCTTCTCCGACATCTTGGTTATCCCTGAAGCGCTCGGTCAAGGCTACCACTTCCGCGAACAAGGAGGCATCGGCATGGACTACTTGCTCGATACGCCCGAAAAGATCGCCGCGCTAGACCCGTCTAAAGTTACTGAAAAGCTCAACTATGTCGCTGGAGCCCTTGAACTAACACGCAAAAAGATGGGCGACGAAAAAGCCCTGCTCGGCTT
>JAURBE010000073.1 GCA_030829145.1 Verrucomicrobiota bacterium
GACCTCCAGTAAAAACAAGCCGCGCTCCAGACGGCTCACCTCAAGCCGCGCAAACGCATTGAGCCCATCAGGATCGGGCTGACGATCTCGGTAGAAGCAAATGATACGACCCGTCACGGAATCCAAGTCTGCCTCAACTTTATCCAAATCTCCTTCGACAAACGCATCCACTAAACGTTGTGGTATGACGCTGGAATTACGCAGCGCAATCAGGCGTTCGACCGTTATAAAAACAGCGATAAAGGAGCATAATGCGAGCGGATAAAGAAAGATGCCTGTATTCGTCAATAGATCCATAGTGATTAAGATGATTGTTCTACAAAAAAGGCGCAACCGTATAGGTTACGCCTTTTTCAATTTAAATTAACGAAACTAAGCCTGCATGTAAGCGAGTGCCTCTGTCACTTTAGTGACATCGGCCGCGCCTTCGAGTAACTCATCCAATGGATCATATGTGCCATTGAGTAGACTCTCGCGTGCGCCGGCCTTAATTTCGCAAAGGATGGACTGGTCACCAAACACCACCTTCAGGTTTTCCACATCAACGGTGACCTCAAGCTCAGGATTTGCTTCAATCGCGGCAGCTAAAGTCTCACGGTCGGCATCGCTTGCGATTACACAGACAACACCGAGATTAGTGGAATTACCAAAGAAGATTTCAGCGAAACTGCCAGCAATCACAGCGTTATAGCCAGCGCGGAGAATCGATTGCGGCGCATGCTCACGTGAACTGCCGCAACCAAAGTTATTACCACTGACAATGATCGATGCATTGGAGAACCGCGGATCGTTCAGATTATGCACCTTGTCTTCGCCGGACTCGGTCTTGCGCACATCATAGAAAAGATACTCGCCGAGACCGTCAAAGGTGATGCACTTCATGAAGCGGGCTGGAATAATACGGTCTGTGTCGATGTCGTCGCCAGGGACGAATACGCCTTTACCAGTAACTTGTTGAATCGGATTGGATGCCATAATAGTAGGAAGTAGCGCGACTAGCGCGAAAGTGGTGAACCGTCTACGGCTTGCCCCGGAGGGGTGACTTAAACGGGTGCCCTGTAGGGCGTTGAAGGAACAATTAAATCAGAGGTGTCGAAGTGGGCTTAGCAATTAGGACGCTGCTCGTTGTGAGGCGACCGTGAACAGTTCGCGTGCGTCGGTGACTTCACCGGTGATTGCTGCCGCTGCGACCATTAATGGACTCATCAGCATCGTACGCCCGGTCGGGCTACCTTGGCGACCCTTGAAGTTACGATTCGACGAACTCGCACAGAGCTGATCACCGACCAGTTTATCAGGATTCATCGCCAGGCACATTGAGCAACCCGCTGCACGCCATTCAAAGCCAGCGTCGATAAAAATCTTATCCAGACCAAGCTCCTCAGCGATTTTCGCAACCACCTGTGAACCGGGAACAACAATCGCCTGTACGCCCTCAGCTACCTTGTGGCCTTTTACATAGTGAGCTACTTCTTGAAAATCAGAAAGACGCCCGTTGGTGCATGAACCGATGAAAGCGACATCAATCTTTTTGCCCTTCATCGGGCTTCCGCCTTCGAATTTCATATATTCGAGAGCTTCATTGATCGAATCACGATCCGACTCAGTTTTACCATCTTCAACCGCAGGAATCGTTTCGTTAATGCCCACGCCTTGTGCTGGAGTAATGCCCCATGTCACAGTTGGTTGAATATCCGCCGCATTAATGTCGACCACGTCGTCAAAGGAACACCCCTCGTCAGATGCGAAGGATTGCCACTGCGTAACCGCGGCATCCCAAGCCGCTCCCTTTGGAGAGTAAGGCCGGCCTTTTAAATATTCGAACGTCACCTCGTCTGGATTCACGTACCCGACACGTGCACCACCCTCGATAGACATGTTGCACACAGTCATACGTTCTTCCATGGTGAAGTTGTCAAATGTCGACCCTGCATATTCATAGGCATAACCAGTACCGCCTTGCGTACCAAGCAAACGAATAATGTGTAAAATAACGTCCTTTGCATAGACACCTGGAGCGAGTTCGCCGTTCACATTGATACGCCGCACTTTTAATTCATTTAGCGCAATTGTCTGTGTTGCGAGCACATCACGTACCTGACTCGTGCCAATACCGAACGCGATCGCACCAAATGCACCATGCGTCGCAGTGTGCGAATCACCGCATGCAATGGTCGTGCCTGGCTGTGTAATGCCCTGCTCGGGACCAACAATATGTACCACCCCCTGCTTACCAGTATTCGTATCAAAGAAGGTGACATTGTTGTCTGCGCAATTTGTACGCAGCTCTTCGATCATGCCTTGTGCGAGTGGATCGCTGTAAGGCTCCACTGCTTCATTGGTTGGCACGATGTGGTCGACAGTTGCGAAGGTGCGATGCGGATATTGAACCTGCAGGCCTCTATCACGCAGCATTCCGAAAGCCTGCGGACTCGTCACCTCGTGAATCAAGTGCGTACCAATCAATAATTGCGTCTGACCATTCGCCAACTGGCGAACGGTGTGCGCATCCCATACTTTTTCAAATAAGCTCTTGCTCATAAATAGTGTCCTCTAGGAGGGTTAATCTCAAAAGCGTCTCAATAAGGATAGCTTTCCGGACTCTGGCAACCGCAAAGAATGATTTTATATATAATGAAATTCATCAGCGATTGAACCCGCATCTGCCCACGTGCCGCAAGCCTCAACAAGATAAACAGAGCCTTCACAATGATCACATTAGGCAGATGTTGGATTGATGCATACTTCTTTGGCTGACTAGAAATTCTGGCCGCTGAAGGTTGAACCAAACGTGCCTTATATATACCGGTCTACAAAAAAACCCGCAGCACAAGACTGCGGGTTTTAAAAAGCTTAAATAGTCTTGGGGTAAAGACTAGAGAATAGCCTTAAAGCCAGCTCCAGCTTTGAACTTAACTGATTTGGAAGCTTTGATCTGGATCTTCTCACGTGTTTGTGGGTTGATACCTTCACGAGCTGCACGATTTGTCACTGAGAATGTGCCAAAACCAATCAATTGAACACTCTGGCTAGTCTTAATACCCTTCTTGATACCTTCTAAAACGGCTTCAAGAGCGCGCTCAGCAGCTGCTTTGGATGTGTCAGCTCCGAGTGATTTTTGTACTTCTGCAACAAGTTCTGCTTTGTTCATATACGTGTATAGTTTTTATTGAGGTTGTTTGGCCTTATGACCACCAAGAAACAGAGGCTTCTAAACTGAGATCGTCAACCCTAAATAGCCCTCAATCCCCTATTTTTAAGGCTTAGAGCGCACTTAATTGCCCGATCTTGATCGACGAGTCTGTTTAACTCTCTTGCTGAGCCTCAATCACCTGCTTCAAAAGCGCTTCAATCGACTCGATTTTTGAAATCTTACGCTCCGCTGCGATTTGCCCCGCTCGTTTAAGCAATTGGCTAGCCATCACCACAGCCTGCTTTTCAGAAGCGCCCATTTTAATGAATAATGACTTTATAAGACTAAGTTGTTCGTGTTCAGACTCCATTAGTTTCCTAGCGCTTCAATCGCTGTAAATAGCGAATCAATTTTAACCGTGCCTGCAGAGCAGTGCAGATAATCACCAACCAATGCATGACGCACCTTTAATAGCGCAACGCCTTGCCAGCTATTTTCCGCCACCACAACCGTGCGCAACTCGCCGATTTGCTTGGACGCATCATTATATAATGCAACCGGGCAAACAGGCACTTCGCCAGTTCCATAAATCCTAAATAACCCGCGCTGTGGCCGACCTAGGTTGTGCATGCGGGCCACCACCTCCTGCCCAAGATAACAGCCCTTGGTCAGCGAAACCGCATCCCCGACGAGGCCGCCCTCACCTGGTAAATCATTTGGCCCAATCTCACTGGGCACACTCACAATACCTGCTGCAATTCGTGTCAACTGCACCTCGCGCTCTTTAACAAAACAGACACCTAGGCCAATGAGTCGCTCCTTTAATTCCTCAATGACTGACTCGGACTGAGACCATAACTCGACATTCAGCTCTTGTGAGCGGCGACCATTCCAAATCCGCAATTCCGCCGATTCGACAAAATGATCCACCGTAGGCAGCCCAAGCTTCAATTCATTGAGTACTGCCTGTACCCCCTCACCAATCAATGTAAGGCCAGCACCCACCGACAATTTCTCTATTTCGACATCATCCGCAATGATATGGCGCTCAAGCTTCTCCACAATCGTAGCAGATGCGGTCTGCTCGCTCAGCAGACGAAAGTGCTCCTTACCTTCACACAATATCACACTATCGCCGATGACTTTACCCTTCACATTTAGCCACATCCCATAACTCATCCGCCCAGCGTCAAACGGTCGTAATTCATTTGAGAACTGACTCTGCAAAAAATCAGCCGCATCTTCATCCGTCACACGCAAGTGTGCCGCAGGCTTATATTCATATCCAACAACAGAGTTCATGAATGGCAACTTGCCGAACTCATTTAAATTATCAATCGGAGAATTCGAGTTTCGTATCTTGATTCGAATAAGTGCTTGTTTCACTCCATAAGGTTCGTTACTTCTCCCCACCTTGTGAAAAAAGTCACCGATATCAACATCTCCTCTAAAACCTTGCTGCCTTCTCCACTCGCACTCTGCGAAGAGATCGAAAAAACAGAAGCAGCAGGCAAATTCGTGGCCGATAGCCGCGATGCAATTAACAAAATCATCTTTGGTGACGACCGTCGCCTGCTTGTCGTTGTCGGCCCATGCTCGATTCACGATCTCAAAGCGGGCCGCGAATATGCCCACCAGCTCGCTGCGCTCGCTGAAGAAGTCAAAGATCGTATGCTGCTCGTCATGCGTGTCTATTTTGAGAAACCACGCACCACCGTCGGTTGGAAGGGGTTGATTATGGATCCAAAACTCGACGGCACCAGCGACATTCCAGAAGGTCTGCGCATCGCGCGTCGCTTCCTCAAAGAAGTCATCGATCTCGGCGTACCGACTGCCACGGAGCTACTTGATCCGATCACGCCACAATATATTGCTGACCTAGTCTGCTGGTCTGCCATCGGCGCGCGTACCACCGAGAGCCAAACACATCGCCAAATGGCTTCCGGGCTATCCATGCCACTGGGTTTTAAAAATGGTACCGACGGCGGACTCACCGTTGCGCTCAATGCGATCAAAGCAGCCAGCCAAGAACAGACCTTTCTGGGCATCGATAATGAGGGTAAAGCCAATGCACTCACGACCAATGGCAACCCGAATTGCCACATTGTCCTACGCGGCGGCTCAAAAGGGCCGAATTATAGCGTCGAAGACGTCAAGCAGGCTCGTGAACAGCTCGAATCAGCAGGCCTCACACCGGCCATCATGACTGATTGCAGCCATGCAAACAGTAGTAAAGATCCGGCACGCCAACCAGCCGTTTTTGAAGAGCTCGTAAACCAAAGTCTGACTGACCCAAGCATTATTGGTGCGATGGTCGAAAGTAACATCCATCACGGTGCTCAGTCTTTCCCGCAACCGATTGATGCTCTTAAATACGGGGTCTCAATCACTGACGGGTGCATCGACTGGGAAACCACCGAGCAAATGATTCGCGATGCTTACACCAAACTCGCACCCACCTTTGAAACTACATAAAACCATTAGTTAGGCTTATTTATCAAGCCGTACTATTGTGTTTCCGTTATGATATTAGTTTTCCCGTTAGCATCTAATCTTCTTTTTTAAAAACCAGAAAACGAAAAAAAATGAGTAAATCACCTATTCGAGTCGCAGTCACTGGAGCAGCCGGGAACATTGGCTATGCCCTTCTCTTCCGCATTGCCTCGGGCGCGATGTTTGGCCCAGACCAACCGGTAGCCTTGAATCTAATCGAAATTCCGCCCGCACTGGATGCCCTCAAAGGTGTTGTCATGGAATTAGATGATTGCGCCTTCCCGCTGCTGAAGGATGTCGTGGCAACGACTGATCTGGAAGAAGGCTTTAAGGATGTTAACTGGGCGCTCCTTGTTGGCTCTGTGCCGCGCAAGGCAGGTATGGAGCGAGGAGACCTACTCGGCATCAACGGCAAGGTCTTCACGGGCCAAGGCCAAGCGATCGGCGCAAATGCCGCCACCGATGTCCGTGTGCTCGTCGTAGGTAACCCTTGCAATACCAATTGCCTGATCGCAATGAATCACGCAGCGGGTGTGCCTAATGATCGCTTCTTCGCAATGACGATGCTCGATGAGAACCGCGCTAAGACACAGCTGGCTCAAAAAGCTGGCGTCGACGTTACTGAAGTTTCTAACATGACCATCTGGGGCAACCACTCCGCAACCCAATATCCAGATTTCTACTCAGCAAAGATCGGTGGTAAATCCGCGGCGGAAGTCATTGATGACGAGGCTTGGTGCAAAGACAGCTTTATCCCTGACGTGCAAACTCGTGGCGCAGCGATCATCAAGGCCCGTGGCGCCTCATCGGCTGCCTCAGCCGCCAACGGTATCGTTGACTCTGTCATCGCGCTCACCACAGAGACTGTGGCTGGTGACACCTTCAGCATGTGCCTTTGCTCTGACGGCAGCTATGGCACCACCAAAGGCCTCATCGCATCGCTTCCATGCCGCGTTAAAGACGGTCAATTAGAAATTGTGCAGGGCATCGACGTCAATGCTTTCAGCCGTGCCAAAATTGATGCCTCAATCAAGGAGCTTGAAGACGAACGCGAAGCAGTTAAAGACCTGCTATCCTAATTCGACTAAGACACACTCTTATACAAAAAGCCCGGTGAGTCGCACCGGGCTTTTTTTGTGTAATGACCAGATCCTATACATTCAGGATCAACGAATTTGCTCTGAGATTTTAGACCCGAAATCGATTAGTTGCTGGCCCATATTTTGAATGCCACTGGTCTCATTTCCATTGGTTGATTTTGTATAGTTAAGTTCGACCCCGGCTTCCTTAAGCCGCCTCTCGACGAGTAGTAAATCCTCTGACAAACGTTCAACCTCGCGATTTAGAGTGCGCATTTCTATCGCAGAGGTAGTGCGCTCCGCGCGCGCTTCAATATATTCAATACGATGCAGAAGGTCTTTTCGTTCACTTTGTAGACGAGCAACTTCAGCCGTCGGAGCGATTGAACCATTGGCTGACTGGGAATCCTTAAACAATTGCACACGTTGACTACTCAAAAAAAATAAATCTTCGAATTGCACGGTAAAATAACGACCATCCTCTAAACGTTGAAATCGAACTGATGAATCATCTACCTCCAACAACCGAGCATTTACGCGTCGGTACTGGGTATCCCAGAGTGTCATTTCCTGAGGTAATCCAACTGTTTGGGCCTGATAATAATCATACCCAAAAATTCCGCCCAGTAATACAAGAAAAGTAATTAGAATCCGTCGAACTGTAGTCACTAAAAGCTGCATAAAATTGATCTTTTGAATATGTAAGATTATAACGACTTTTTATACAAATAATTACTCTATTAAAAAACGTTAATTATTAAATTATATAACATTATTTGTTCCACAACAGTCGAATTTAATTATCTAGCAGTCGAGATTTAAATACACCATTAAGTGTACTTTTACTCAAACTATTGCTAGCCACTTTAGTTCGTTGAACATACCTAGGCAAATCCCCCTCTGAGCCTCCTAATCCTTGCCCTTGATACAACACAACAAAGGCTAGTTTAGTCATTATACTCAGTAAACTTTGCGGGCCTATAATAATGCCATAGGGCAAGGCGTTCATCCGCGAAAAATGAACCTCCGCAACGACTCCACCGACTTGAAGCAGATCTTCAAGGTCCTGGCGGTGCTCTGCCCGAAGCGAGTAACACCCCAACTCCTTTTGTAAAATATTATAGAATCCTTGTTCTGTTGCTAACCACATTACTCCAATAGTAATGAGCTACCTAGGACATTAACAGTCCGACCTATGAATATCTGCATGCACCAGTAACTTTGTTCACTTAGCACGCTTAATCTGCGAACCTGCGACGCTTCCTAGTCTGGAGCACGCTAAGTTAGTGTATTTGTAAACCACAGATGGACACAGATGAACACGGATATTCTGAATGAAACGAACGATTAAATCCGTGTTCATCGGTGTCCATCCGTGGTTCTAAAAGGCA
>JAURBE010000074.1 GCA_030829145.1 Verrucomicrobiota bacterium
CTGCGGGTAACGGAGCAGACCCTGATTGATACGCTTGCTCGGCCGCAGCAACCACATCACGTGG
Source organism: Verrucomicrobiota bacterium (assembly GCA_030829145.1). Classification (GTDB taxonomy): domain Bacteria; phylum Verrucomicrobiota; class Verrucomicrobiia; order Opitutales; family Coraliomargaritaceae; genus Lentimonas. The sequence goes on from JAURBE010000074.1 coordinate 65, forward strand.
ATTGAGCAATTTAAGATTGAGCGACGTGCTAATGAGCGAGTGATATAACCACGGTTCATCGGTCCACATGGCATCTTGATGATCTCCAAAATTTGGCAATCGGCTTTTAACAAAATCCGCTAATGCCTGCTGTGCATCCGCAGCAGACACAGGCCATGCGAATGAATCCAATGTGCCAGGGTGCTCGCTGAAGCGCGCTGCCACTAATTCAAGCACTTCTTTAGTGACTGTATCAGGAGCAAATCCTGGACCTTGATTCGGTGCTTCGGGGCCACCGCGTGGGAATGCTTTACGATTACTCTTGTCGTAATTCCACTCACCACCGACTGGCTGATCATCTTCCATTAAAACCTTAAACTGCTTGCGCACTTGTCGGTAGAAAAATTCCATGCGGATCGCTTTACGTCCCTTCGCATGCTCGCGGAAGTCAGCTAAAGTCACATAGAAATGCCGATCTTCTCGCACTTCTAGAGCCACATTTTGAGCGCTGCAGAGTGCTTTCAGCTCCTCTAACACACGCCATTCACCCGGCTGCGTAACGATGACTTTTTCGGGCGCGTATTTGCCTATCGTTTTGGCTAGATGACTGGAAAGGCTGCCTTTAGCACTGTCAGTCTGAAGCTCAGTATACTCGACATCAATGCCTTCTGCCCGAAGCGCGCTGCGGAAGTGCCGCATCGCCGATAGAAAAAGTGCAATCCTCTGTTTATGCGACCACACTTGAGTTGCCTCAGCATCCACCTCTGCCATCCAGACGACATCCTGAGATGCATCAAACCCGTCAAATGCTGCTGCATCACGGTTCAATTGATCGCCCAATACTACTATTAAATTTCTCATACCATTAAGAGTCGCTTAGCCTTTAAACTTTTTTAGTGCCGCCAGCGCCCGATTTCGCCCAGCTTGATGATCTATAATTGGAGCTGGGTAGTCCTTGCCGATTTCAATACCAGCGTAGTCTAAAATTCCATCAGGCGCCTCCCAAGGGGTATGGATATACTTTGCAGGCATCTTACCTAATTCAGGCACATACCGCCGCACATAAGCACCATCTGGGTCAAATTTCTGCCCTTGGATAATCGGGTTAAACACACGGAAATACGGGGCGGCATCGGCGCCGCAACCGCCACTCCATTGCCATCCTAGCGTGTTACTCGCTAAGTCAGCATCGACTAATGTATCCCAAAACCACCGCGCACCCGAGTGCCAGTCCTGCAGCAAATGTTTTACCAATAAGGATGATACGATCATCCGCACACGATTGTGCATCCAACCAGTCTCCCATAGCTGGCGCATCCCAGCATCTACGATTGGATAGCCTGTTTGCCCTCGCTGCCAACTACGCAAGGTATCAAGGTCTTCTTCCCAGGGGAAATTACTATATTCATGCCGCAGCGGTGCATTCGGCGTGTCAGGAAAATGATACAGCACGTTGTAAGCAAACTCACGCCAGTAGATCTCTTTCAAATACACCAGCGGCCCTTCCTGAGTAAGATCACAGCGTGCGCGCAACTGCGCTACGACCTGCCGAGGCCCAATCAGACCCCAAGCCAGATAAGGTGAGAGCGACGAAGTGCCATCAAAATCCGGCCGGTCTCGATCCACTTGATAATTGGCGATCGCGCCGTCGACAAAATGCTCCAACTGCTCTAGAGCGGCGGCTTCACTCACCTTCCATTGTTTGGCCATTTCTCCATGCCATGACAGCGTAGGCATCAGCTGCAGATCATCGACCGATATCGAATCGGGCCAGTGCTCCGCCTGCTTCCAAGCATCGAGGTTGGGTATGACTGGGGCTTCAATCTCACGCGCATTTACTTTTTTCCAGTAAGGCGTATAGACCTTATAAGGTTGGCCACCGCCAGCAGCCACCGTGTGCGGCTCATTTAATAATGCGCTGTTAAAACTTTGCACCGCGACACCTGCAGCGCGCAGCTCTCGTTTCACTTCCATATCAACCGCACGGTGCGCACCTGCATAGCGACGATTCCAAAAGACGCTGTGTGCGCCAGTCTCTTTGATTAAGTCCTGTAATACCTCCAAACTAGACCCTTTGCGGATGATCAGTTTGAGTCCCCGCTCTGCCAATGACGCAGACAGGCTCAACAGCGCTTGGTGCAACCACCAACGAGACGCACCACCCGGAGCCCAACCGTCCTCCTCATCTGGCGACCAAATAAAAACTGGGATGACAGGGGCACCCACCTCCAGTGCCGCTGCTAGAGCAGAATTATCATTTAAGCGCAGATCCTGACGGAACCATAATAATGTTGGGGACATGCTAATTCAAACGCGTCAGAGGCCCATAACTTACACATTGAAATGATAATTTAAGGCGACTAAGCCGCTTTCCGCGCATGCCTCTTGATTCTGCGTAAAAACTACTCAATATCGCAGCCATGGATACAACCACCGCTATACACCAACGCCGCTCTGTAAAACATTACGACCCGGATCACACAATGACTGAGGTTGAGATACAGGCACTGCTCGAACTCGCACTGCTCTCTCCCACTTCGTTCAATATGCAGAATTGGCGTTTTGTTGTCGTCACAGACCCTGAGAAGCGTGCCGCTATTGAAGCCGCAGCATGGAATCAGGCTCAAGTGACTGAGGCCTCTATTCTGATCATCCTCTGCGCTGACCTGCATGCCTACGAAGATGGGGCCCGCTACTGGGTCAACGCGCCTCAGCCAGTGCAAGACATGTTGGTGCCGATGATCGAGCCATTTTATAAAGACAACGTCCAATTGCAACGCGACGAAGCTATGCGCTCGATAGGCATTGCCTCGCAGACACTCATGCTCACCGCTAAATCCATGGGCTACGATTCTTGCCCTATGATCGGGTTTGATCCACAAAAAGTCGCGGATATTATCGAACTACCGGAGCATCACATTATTGGCATGATGCTGCCAATTGGCAAAGCGCTAAAAGATGCGAACACACGCGGCGGGCAACTTCCCTTCGACGAGGTGGTGCATATCGATGGATTTTAGGCAGAACAAACATCAGTCTTTCCATCCCTCCTCCACGAAGTGTGCGAGCTTGCTCGCGCCTCCAGCACCTCAGCGCAACACGTCGTAGGCTCGCGCAAGCGCGAACACCACCAAGTAAATTACCATCAAAAAAAGACCGCACCTTAAAAGAGGAGCGGTCTTTTTGTGAATTTAAATCCGAAAGGAGCTTTAGCCTTCGGCACGTACACGCGCGTCAGCATCAATCGCAGCCAACACCTTCTGCATTTCGGCTGCTGCTTCAGCTTTAACCTTAATCAAATCCTCAGGATCAAGCACATCGCTACGTCCGAACACATAGAATTTAATCTTCGGCTCAGTGCCCGACCCACGCACAGCAAAACTGTAGCCGTTACTCAACTCAAGGAAGTAGAAATCCTGCGCAGGGATTTTCTCACCATCCGCATCAATGATCTCATCCTTGCCAAAATCAGTGAAGCCAGAAACGCTCACATCGCCAAAGGTCTTCGGCGGATCATTACGATAGGATGAGAGGATATTGGCGATTTTCGCACTACCCGCCGCGCCTTCGTAGTAGATGTTAATCGTCTTCTCTTCGTAGTATCCATGTTGCAAATACAATGAGTCGAGAAATTCTGTAAAGGTCATGTCTTGAGCCTTTAGGTATGCTGCAACTTCACAGAACATGACAACCGCGGCATTGGCATCTTTATCACGCACCTTATCGCTCGCCAAATAACCATAGCTCTCTTCGCCACCAAAGACAAAGTAACTGGAATAATCCAGCAGCAGATCCGCGCGCGTCCAAATATCGCAGGCATCATAATCCACTGCCGTGCCTTCTTTTTCCATCAACTGCTCCTTCATTTGCGCTTCGTAACCCGCTAGTTTCGCACCGATCCACTTGAAACCAGTTAAGGTGTTGATCGTTTTTAGCCCGTGCCATTCCGCTACCGCCTCCTGCATCGGACTCGTCACAAAGGTCTTAATAAAGACCACATTATCACCGCCGTCTTCAGGAATAATTTCAGCATCCTTGAGTACTGAAATTCGGTATTCGGCGAGGATTGTGCCGATTTGATTGCCAGTCAAAAGTACCATCTCGCCCTTGCGATCACGCACCGCAACCCCCATGCGGTCGGCATCAGGGTCTGTCGCAAGAATCACGTCTGCACTCACTTCATTGGCCTTCGCGATACCCATCGCCAGCGCTTCTGCATTTTCCGGATTCGGCGACTGCACTGTCGGGAAACGTGCGTCTTGCTGCATCTGCTCAGGCACTTCAATCACATCTACCCCCAATTCCTTTAATACAGGAATCGAGCTGATCGCACCTGTGCCATGGATCGGAGTGAACACAATTTGCGGTGCTTCCTTTTCCATCACTTCGGCATCCACGACCATCTCTTTCAACACGTCTTGATACGCGGCATCATCTTTCGCACCTAATGTAATTACGCGAGTAAGATCAATCTCTAGAAAAGCCGGCACTTCAGACAATTCGACCAGATTGACTAGGTCGACAATACCTTCGGCATGTGGCGAAACGACCTGCGCGCCATCGTCAAAGTAAACTTTGAACCCATTATCATGCGGCGGATTGTGGCTCGCAGTAATCACGGCACCGCAGGTTGCCTTATTTTGCCGTACCGCAAAGCTCAACTGTGGAGTCGAGCGCGGCCCCTCAAAAATCAATGCCTGGCCTCCGAGCTGACACCATGTTGACGCCGCAAGCTCACAAAAGTGGCGTGAAAAATGACGTACGTCATGCGCAATCACAAAACGGGGAAGATCATAGCTGCCGGTCTCTTTGAGGTAATTCTCGACATAGCGAAACAGCCCGATCGTCGCGCGCACCAGATTAAAGTCATTCAATACATTCGAGCCAACTGCAGCATGCTCGGGCGAACCCATCTCTGAGAGCGCACCTGTCTCTGCCGCAGCAGCGACACGACCAATTGTGCGCCCGCGAATGCCTCCGGTACCAAAGGCTAGATTCTGATAGAATCGATCATTCAACTCGTCCCACTCCTGATTCTCGACAAGCTCGGCGATACTTGCGCCAGCCCAGTCTGGAAGAAAGTCGGCACCCGCCCACTTCTTTAAATTCTCGACTGTGCTTTCAAGCAGAGAGCCAGCGACTCCTGCAGCTTCGATTTGTTCAATAAGGCGCATAATATTTAGATCTCTACTGAAGGCTAATAAATTTCAATACTCAGTAAGGTTTATTATTCAATAATCAACCCGTCACGAATCGCAGGCTTGTCGCTAAGCGCCGCCCACTGGGCAATGAAGTCCGCTTGATCTGCGGCAAACCGGGGGCTGATCTCGAAAGTGACTGCAGGCAGACCTGTCGCGTCCACCTCGACACTCTCACCTGCGGCGATTAACCAACGGGCAAACATGCGCAGCTGATCCTCCTTACACGATTGCGGCGAATCCACTCCCTCGGCATTTTTCACTGGGCTAAAATCATCCTCTCGAGCCGCTTCAATAATCACCGGATTTTTTGCCAGTGGCAACGCATCGAACACAAACATTTCAAACTTCACACCATTGGCGGCATCCGGATGCACCCTGTTACCATCTGCACCAACATAGGGAATCTTCTTGTCCGCACGGTGAAACGGCAGCTTTAGGTCAGACGTCGTGCTGCCCGCCCGCGCGATAAATGCGCGGTCAAAAATGTGAATCGCAACACTGCCTCCATTAAAACGAATCGAGCCATCCGCATTGGTTTCTTCCTGCATCGAATTGGGCATATCACTGTACTCAACAACCAGTGCGGAATCATTCTGCATACAAAAGTGACCGACTTTTTCCAGCGCATACGCTTTCGGCACCATCTTACTCGATAGCTCCGACTGTCCCAATACGTGAAATCCAATAAAAGCGGGGTCGATGCATTGAATAATTGGATTATCCACCTGAAAATAGCTGACACAATCGACGCCCAATTCCTGCATCTTCGCCACCGCACCACTACGCACCAAGGCGCGTAATGACCCACCGTGACCATCTGGCGTCATCGCAATTTTTGATGTCTCCGCGAGCAAGATCTTGCCCTCATAATCGACCGCGGGCACCAAGCCCTGGACAATAAAATGTACTGCCTCGGGATTCAGCCCAAAAAAGTCAGCCGCTTCAAACGCGGCGACGGTCGCTGCGTTATTGATCTCACTGGTCAATATAAACCAATGAATCGTCACACCAAAACGCTCACTCGAACGCGCGATTTTCTCCGCAAATACTTGAAACAAAGTTTTCTCTGAAACAGGAGTCACTGGATAAGTGCCCTTCGGCCCATCATAACCGAGGCGTGTGCCTTGACCACCGGCAACTGTGAATGCCGCGACACGACCCGCCGCGATCGCAGCTGATCCGGCTTCAAACGCCGCGCTCCATTGCGTTGCGTCACCACCATTCGTGGGCAATGCAGTATAAGGCGCGGGGGTAAGTCCCTCCAGATCGACTGCACTCGTATGCTCACCCTTAACATGCTCATCGACAAGCGTAGCCACCTCGGCGAGATCAATCGTGGCAGCTTGCTCAAGCAACTGAGCCTGCTCTGCGGCATCCAGCTGGTCGAAATAACTAAAGACCTGCCCTTGGCCTGCCTGCTTGAACGCTTGTATTAGAGATGTAGTCGCTTCGGTATGATTCATAATTGAAGCCGAATTAGCTAAGGTGCTGCGGTAAAAATGCAAACCTCGATACGCCTATATTGTAAAATCTACGTTAAAAAATAAGCGTTCCTCTAATAACCTGATTCAGGCTCATCGGAAAAACGAAACAGCAATTCATCTGGACGGGCATAGCCAAGGCGCTCCCGAACCACACGCTCTAAGAACTCAGGATCTTCTAATAGCCGGGCCAAATACATCTCCTTTTGATCAAACTCTTTTCGGGCTTGTGTGAGCTTTGCCTCAATTCTAAATTCACGGGCTCTGAAATTCTTATATTCGCGGTAGGTTTGAACCAACAGACTGCTAAAGAATACAATCAAGGCCAACAGCACCCCCATCATCATGAACAGGATAACTCGCTCTTTTCGCTGTGCAGGTTTAGACATTAGAACCCAAAGAGAACGCCATTTTCACAAAATTGGAAAGGGAAATCTCAGCCTTGCTGAGAAGATTCAATAAACGATGTACCAGGACTATTTTGGATTTTCGGAAATGCCCTTCCACACCACGCCTAATCCGCGTTTTCTCTTTCTCAGACCATCCCATGAAGACGCCCTGCAGCACCTCCGCGATGGGATCGAAGAGAAAAAAGGCTTCATCGTGAATGGCACGGACTTAAGCAAGTCTATCGCTATAGGAATACAGTGAGTTTGCTATCAAATTGTAGGGCTTGCGCGATGCTGCGTAGAATCTACCTGAAAGCCCAGCGTAGCGCGCCGCTTATACCTCAAGCAACTGTAAGACCAGGTTCTCATCTTTCATCTCTCAACTCTCAACTTTCAGCTCTCAATTCCCAACTCCCAGCTCCCAATTCACAATTCTCAACTCTCAAGTGTCAGTTGTCAGCTCTCAACTCTCATATTCCAACTCAACTCTCAACTCTCAACTCTCAACTCTCA
>JAURBE010000075.1 GCA_030829145.1 Verrucomicrobiota bacterium
ATCAATGCGAGGGCGCGACACGGTAAAAATAGGCGGTGCGCGGCCCTATAGAATCGAGCGATTTTGATTTTAATATGTCTCGTCGTCGAGTTTACGGTAGAGGCAGAGGTCGCGGTCACCGTAGTAGGCAACTAGGATCGCGCCTTCGCCTGCGACGGCGTCGAAGAGTTTGAGCATCATTTCTTGCTCGCCAGGCCAGGGGTAGACGAAGAAGAGATCGACTTCTTCGATGTCAATTTTCATACCATCGTAGCGTGGCATACCGGTGCGGTGTCCGAAGCTTTCGTCGCGGACGATGTCGTGTCCGCTGAGGGCGTCGTAACTGATGAATCCGTCTGGAATGTAACTGATCGGCAGAAACTCAGCCTTTAAACCATGATCGGTGATCAGTGCTTCAGCTTTTTCAACCAGTGTCTCCTCGATTTCGATGCCGTGCGCTTCGTAGCCGAGCAGTGCGGCAAAGCCGGTGGCGACGCCAAAGCCGCTGCCCCATTCGATAAAGATTTCGCCCAGTGGTAGACCTTGCTCGGTTACGTGGCGCAGTGCGGCATACACTTGTGCCGGTTCACTAGGAACGTAGCGGGGGAAGCGTTTATTAAGCTGCTGGTCATAGAACAGATCGCAGCGCCGGTCAGCGTCGGCGATAAAGGCTGCAACCTCAGAGGGGAGGTCACATTCTTCGAGTGTGTAAGGGATTTGTTTGTATGCCATTTATTATGTGCTACGGCAGATGCTATTCGCCCAACAACTGCTCAATGTCGCGGCGGTCTTTTTTGGTGGGCCGCCCTGCGCCCCGATGACTGAAGACTTTGGCATTTTCGCGTTTCTCGCGGGCGGCTTCGTATTCGGACTCGGGAGTGTGATCTTCGAAGTAGTTAGGCAGTAGCGCCGCGCCAACGCGTTTCTCGGTTAGTCCGATAACATGCAGCGTGCGGGTGAGCGCTTTGGTGCGCGCGATGATGATATCGCCAATACGAATTTTGGCCGAGGCTTTCGCAATCTTACCGTTATGACGAATCGCTGAACTGCGGCAGGCTTCGGCGGCATCGCTGCGTGTTTTATAGACGCGCGTGCCCCAGAGCCATTTGTCGATGCGGACGGATTCCATGAGGGGAGGGTGAGCTGAGAGCTGAGAGTTGAGACTTGAGAGCTGAGGGTTGAGAGCTGAGGGTTGAGGGCTGAGGGTTGAGACTTGCTATCGGGTTTTGAGCGCGGTGGCCATTTTTTCGAGGCCTTCGATGAGGCGGCTGCGAGGACAGCCAAAGTTGAGGCGCACGTGTTGAATGCCGTCAAATGGGACACCGTCGGAAAGTCCGACGCCGTGGTCTTCGAAGAATTTGACCGGGTGGTCGAGCTCAAGATTAGTGACGTCGAACCAGGCGAGATAAGTCGATTCCATCGGGCGGAATTTGATCTCCGGCAGCTCTTGTTGAATAAACGTCGAGATGAGTTTGTAGTTATCTCGCAAATACGTGAGCAGTGCTTGTCGCCATGGTTCACCGTGATTATAAGCAGCAGCGCAGCCGGCGTAGCCAAAACAATTCACTTCGGTGATGATGCCACGGATGGTTGTTTGAAATTGCTGGCGCAGTTTGGAATCTTCGATGATAGAGTAGGCGCAGGCGAGGCCCGGCAGGTTGTAGGTCTTGCTCGGTGCCATGAGTGTGACTGTACGCGCGGCGAGGCATTCATTGAGAGTGGCAGTGAGGGTGTGTTGCGCATTTTGGTCAAATACGAGGTCGCAGTGGATCTCGTCGGAGATCAGTATGAGATCGTGTTTTTCGCAGAATTCACTGAGGCGGCTTAGCTCGTCTCTACTGTAGACGCGGCCGACTGGGTTGTGTGGACTGCAAAGAATAAACAGCCGAGTGTTGGGTTGTACCGCGGCTTCCATTGCGTCGAAGTCGAGTGTCCAAGTGTCGTCGTTGGTGAGGCGTAGTGGGACTTTAATCAGCTCGCGGTTGGCGTAGTCGGGCGCGCCAAGGAAGGGAGGATAGACGGGCGTCGCTGTCATTACAGATTCATCGCTGGCGACGAAGGCATGGCAGCAGAGATTGATCGCCGGGACGAGACCTGGAAGGAAGTTGAGCCAGTGTGCTTTAGCGCTGTAGCCGTGTTGGCGGTCGAGGTAATCGAGTACGGCTTTGACGGGTGCTTCGTGCGGGATAGTGTAACCGTAGATACCATGGTTGAGGCGATCTTGCAGAGCGGCGATAATTTCGGGCGCGGTAGTGAAATCCATGTCCGCGACCCATAAGGGTACAATGTCACGACCTTTATATTTGTCCCATTTCAGGGAGCCATAGCCGTTGCGATCGGGGCAGGTATCGAAATGATAGAGTGAGTCGGTCATATGCGAGATACGATCAACTGCGAGTCGTCATCCTGCAAACTCTATTCGTTAAAAACTAATTAGATAGATCGAACCTTGGGAGACTTGCTGAGCTTGTTCGGCAGCGATCCAGCGTTCGTTATAAGAGGGCCCCCATGAGTCACTCACCGCGATTTCGCCTGTTGTTTTGTTGTAGCCGATGATCAGGCAGGCGTGTGCGGACAAGATATCTTGCCTTAATTCGGTGCTGCGCGCGATGTATTTTGTGGATTTCCTCCATGCTTCCCAATCGGTGACGGATTGCCGCTCCACAGTGCGCTGATTCGCGTGTTGGTTGTATTCTCTAGAGGAGAACATGGTCCAAATAATTGGGAGGCCTTTATCGATGTACTTTTGAATGGTGCGCACTTTGATCGGTTCATTGAGCTCTTTCATTGTGCGGCTTTGGGATGAAATGTACCCATCGACTGCATCGATAATGCCGCTGAGGGTGGTGCCGCCGCCGATTTGGGTCTGGCCAGCCATAGCCAGTAAATACATGTCGGCGGGGATTTGCATGTAGCGCAGGTAGCGCTCAAAGGTTGCCGGAACACAATAGCCTTTGGGCCCTTGATTGACCATCGGGATATTGCTGATCAGCACATCGCCATTGGGCCGAGTGGTAATATTTTCGGTGGTGAGCTTTCGCAGCTTTGCGTCAGAGAGTTTTTTGTTGCGGCCCTTGTTGTCTGCCGCTGCGGTACTCATGATTCGTAGACTCACGTATTCACCCTGCTGTGAGGCGAGTAGCACGGCATGGCCGTTCCAGTTCCAGCGCTGGATGCGTTCCTTAATGTCACGGCCCGTGCCAAATGATTGTTTCTCCGGTGAGCCGAATACGTCGCTGAGGTGCTCGATGAGTGTATCTTCATCGCGCTGGATCGCGGTTTGCATGGCCTCTATCTCATCTTCGGTGGGGATGTTGCTGAATTGGAAGTCTCCCTTGTTGGCGAACACAATGCTGATCAGGTTGGCTTGGTTATTCGCGCCGTAGAGCGTGCTGGCATAAGGGCGTGTGTTAAGAATACGAAAATCGTTGTGAGGATAGTAGCGATAGCTGGACTGCGTTGCAGTTTGTGATTCCAGTGGCCAGTTTAAGCGTTGGGCGACTGTTTTTGCAGTGTCGTCCCAAAGGTTATTGTCTACCAATAGTGGAATGCCGAGCAGGTGATTGATTATTTCAAACTTAGACTGTTCCTCTGTCTCGATTTGCGAGATCGCCTGTTGGCTTTGCGCGGAAAGCTGGTCGCGGTCGAACCAAGTTTCAGCGCCGTTGATGAGGCGTATTTGGATGCGGGCATTCTCAATCTTGAGGATCTCAACTTCGATGGTGATACCTGCTTTATTTGAAATCGAAATACCATACGAGGATTGCAGGGCGGTGATCAGCGCGAGGATAAAGAGCGCAAACACGATGTGTGGTTTCATGAGCGATATCTGCATGCATTTAGATTTAATGCGGGTGCCTATGCTTTGACAAGCAGTATGCGAATGGGGTGTTGCTGTCGGGCTAGGCTGCGTCGAACAAGTGTAGTTGGGCGAGTAGCAGAGTGAGTGTTTCACCTGTGGCAGGTATGTTGCCGACCAGGCGTTCACGATGCTTGAGGATCCAGTCTGCCGTTTGATCGGCTGCGCTGATGTGATGATCCATATCGAGCAGGTGTTGCCACTCGGCGATGCGATGCCGATTGTACTGTTCAAGCCTTTTTGTGCGTTCGTCCTCGGAGCCGTCAGCACTTAGAATCTCGACCAGGTCGCAGGCCTCACGCATCCCGACGTTCATACTGAGGGTGCCCGCCCGTGGGATTAAATGGGCGGAATCACCAGCGAGCCAAATGCGACCTTTGCCGAAATGGTGCGCTAAGCGGTGCTCGCAATTTAGCAGAATACTCCAGGTGAGGTTTTCGACTGAGCCGTTGAACCATGGGGCATGTTTGGAGAGATAATGATCGAGGTTTTTTTTATCTAGAATAGGTGTATGTTGGCTGCCGAATTGCATGAAACTTCGATCTTTATGCATTGAATTCACCTTAGTAGTACTGGTATCGACCTGAAAGCTCCAGCGGCAGTGGCCATCCGGCAGTGGCCAGAATAGATGTGTTTTGTCTCCGTCTATCAGTAGGCGCATTTCATTGGGCAGGTCTGCGTCCGTTTTGAATTCGAAGATAGCATATTCGATATGGGGGCTGATTTCGGGGAAATCAATGCCTGCGCTTTGGCGCGCGGTAGAATGATAACCATCGGCGCCAATGAGATAGTTTGCTTTGTAGTTTAGGATTTTATCAATCTGCATTTCGATGTGAGCGACTGCATATCCCGTCATGCCTTCGGTTAAGCGGTCGACCGAAACATTCAGCGAATCATCTTTGTCTTCGATCAAGCGTACGCGATGCGTCCACATCGGTTTCTTTGATTTTACAGTAAGATTATCAATGAGGATACGTTCTAATTCGCTTTGTCTGATTACGGCAAGAAAGGGGTATTGCAGTGGTAACATACTGTAGTCGAGCGAGGCTTTTTTACGCCCGTCTTTGTAGATGGCGACTTTGCTGAGTTGTAGTGAGCTTTCCAAGATACGCTCGACTAGACCGAAGGAGTCGAGTCGTTCGAGTGTTTCGGGGTGTAAGGCTAGCGCGTAGCTGTGAGTGTTGCTGTGCTTTTCTCGATCAAAGAGTACATAGTCCATATTGCGATTCGCTAGGGCATGTGCTGCGGTTAGTCCGACCGGGCCTGCGCCGAGGACTATTATGTCAGTTTTTTTGTGGTTGAACATGATTGCGCGCGTGGGAGTTTAATCTATTCTTAATCTCGTTATTTAATATGTATTATTTGGCTGAAGGGTCAAAGCATTAAGCCGATTAAATTTACGATTTCTAGTCTAGATCGCTTGAGGGTTGCGCTTGGCAAATTGTCTGCTGAGAGTAGTGCATATGACAGAACGCACAGATCAATCAGAGGTGAAGCCAGCATTGGAGTGGCTCAGTCAGCGCTACCCCGATAGCCCCCGCAAGCGCTTGAAGGATTGGTTTGCAAAAGGGCGTATTCAATTGGATGGCGTAGTCATCAAAAAGCCGCACGAGCAGATGCCGGATCCGGGCGACCGCCTATCGATGGGAGAACCACCGCCGCCAGTTTTCTTTCGCAATATGCCGACGCGTATTCATGCTCAGGCGAATCTGCTCTATATCGATAGTTCTTTCGCAATTGTAAATAAAGGTGCTGGCCTGCTGTCCGTACCTGTGCCCGGTAGTAATCAAGTCTCTGCGCTGTCGGTATTGGAGAAGTTTTTACAAGGCAAAGGAGCGGCCGAACTCGACCAGCAAAAAGGAGTACAGCGCAAGCGTCTGGTTCCGCTGCCAGTGCACCGCCTCGATCAATATACGAGTGGCATCATTTGCTTTGCGATGAATCCAAAGGCCCGAGAGTCGCTCATACGCCAAGTGAGAGACCATACTTTTTTACGTGAATATATGGCGATTGGTGATGGCAAGCTGGCAAACCCGCGCGGTGAATGGCGTTCCTGGTTTCGCCTTGATGATGAGGGCATGTATCAAACGGTCTTCCAAACAGAAGAAGAAGGCACCACTGAAGCAATTAGTCAGTATGAAGTGATTGATGAGTATTCGTGGCCAACTGCTGTAAAAGGGGAGCGTCATACTATTAGTAAGCTGCGCTTACGTTTAGAGACAGGATTGAAGCATCAGTTACGCATACATGCGGCGGAAGCTGGGGTGCCACTGTTAGGCGATCGTCATTATCATCCAGATTATAAGTCCGCGCTCGAAAACAAGGCTGGTATGCCTTATGACGTACAACGTCAGGCATTGCATGCGTCGAGCCTCGGCTTGGTGCATCCAGAGACGGGTAAGACGCGTCGGTTTACGTGTAAATTCACCCGTGATCTGGCGGACCTAGAGCAGATGCTGCGGGCGAAGTCGAAGGGCCAGTGAACCCAAATTTTGTAATAATCTTAACAGAAACTGACCGATGAAGCCACGGGTTAAACTTGCAGAATCAACGACTGCAGATGGAGGCGCTATGGCGCTCTACGAACATGATGGCAAATATTGCATCAGTTATGCAGGTCAGGAGCTGATGCATTCGGGGGCGAATGCATCGGAGATACTATTAGGTGAGATCGGAGTCGAATTGCTGGAGTACGATGCTTCGGCGCGTATCTTGATCGGTGGGCTCGGCTTGGGCTTTACCTTGCGCAGTGTATTGGCAAGCACCGGACCGAATGTGGTCGTTGAATTGATTGAACTGCTGCCGGAAATTGTCAGTTGGAACCGTGAGTACTTAAAGTCTCTAAACGGCGAGTTATTGGATGATCCACGTCTTGAAATCCACACCACTGATGTGGTTGGTTACGTGCGTAAGGCAGAGCGAGCTCGCTATGATGTAATCTTGTTGGACGTGGACAATGGACCTGTGGCGATGGTTTCGGAGACGAATGTCTCTCTGTATTCCAATACTGGCCTACGCTGGCTACGAGGCTCGCTGAAACCAGAAGGCCGTGCAGTGTTTTGGTCGGCAGGACCTGACTTGCGGTTTGAAGATCGCCTGAAGCGCGCCGGATTTCGTGTGTCGAAAGTGCCTGCGAAGGTCCATGCGGGCTCAAAACGTGCCGCGTATCTACTCTACGTGGCGAATTACAAGTAGCCCCTTACTGCTAGGGCTATAGTTGAAACGAGCTAATTTGGTGAGCTGAAGTACTCGTTTTTCTCAGCATTCACCCCTTATCTCAGCTGTAGTGACAATTATCTAAGGGCGTAGTTGTGATTTTAGATAAAATGTAAGTATCTTTGATAGAGAGCGTTGCGGGAGTTACAAAAAGAAAGAGTCACGAGAATAAAAAAAGAGCTTGGCAAGCCCGAGTAGATTACGCACTTTCTGCGATCTTCCGAATCTATGCGGCGCAAGTCATTTAGTTTGGAAGTCGTTCTTTGTTAACTACTTAAATGTTAATTGAATAATAATAACATTTTTTGTAATAAAAGACTTGATGGAGTGCATGTTTACTGCATTTTCCGTCATCCACTCAGGCGCGGCAGCGATGCTGAACTTGAGCGTTCTTTAAGCAGAGTAAAGTGAGGTCTAATAAGTTTTTAAATAAAAACGAAAATAGGCATTGACGCATTAAGTTGGATTGCCAGTTTAGCCGACTTTCCTCCTAGCGAGGAGCGAGGTTCTTTGAAAGTTTATTTTATAC
>JAURBE010000076.1 GCA_030829145.1 Verrucomicrobiota bacterium
GATGGTGGATCAACTTAACTCTTTGAGTCACTAGTTATCATGACCGCTGCTCAAACACTTCTCGCTGCATTACTGACCCCGCTGCTTTCCGCAGTGTTCATTGCCTGCTTCTTAAGGAGGCGTGGTGTCCTTGCTTCGTATCTGTCCGTGGCTGCTGCGGCTGCTATTTGTGCATTCTCTTATTTGGCAATCCGTGGATTAGCTGATGAGGGAACGCTGCGCGCCAGTTTGGATTGGTTACAGTTTGGTGATTTTACCGCATCGATGGGATTTCTCTTTGATGGTACTTCGGCGACGATGCTGACGATGGTGGCTTTTGTGGGCTTCCTGATTCATCTATTCAGCCTCGGATACATGGCCGATGACAAAGCACGCGGGCGCTTCTTTGGCGGCTTGTCGATCTTCATGTTCTCAATGCTGGGCATCGTGCTCGCAGATAATTTGATCATGATCTTTGTTTTCTGGGAGCTGGTGGGCTTCAGTTCTTATATGCTAATCGGTCATTATCTGGATACTGATGAAGCTGCAGCTGCGTCGAAGAAGGCTTTTATCGTCAACCGTATCGGTGACCTCGGCTTCCTCGTTGGTATCGCTTATGCGTACTGGCATTTTGGTACGACGAATCTCGAAGCGCTAGAGTCAGCGGTATCTCTCAATCCTGGGATGATTAATGCCGCGATTGCAGCGCTGTTGATGTGTGGCTTTATTGGTAAGTCTGCGCAGTTTCCACTGCATGTCTGGTTGCCAGATGCGATGGCGGGTCCGACTCCAGTCTCGGCCTTGATCCACGCAGCCACCATGGTCGCAGCTGGTGTTTATTTCTTAATTCGAATCGCTTTTCTGTTTCCTGAGTCGGTTCTTGGCTGGATTGCGATTCTTGGTACTTCGGTTGCTGTGTATGCGGGTTTCTGTGCGTATGGACAGAATGATATTAAGAAAATTTTGGCTTATTCCACCTTGTCGCAATTGGGCTATATGTCGGCGGCATTTGGTCTCGGGTTTCCGGGCATTGCACTGTTCCATTTGATCACGCACGCCTTTTTCAAGGCACTGCTGTTCTTGGGTGCGGGTTCGATCATTCACGGCTGCCACCACGAGCAGGATATTTTTAAAATGGGCGGTATCTTCAAGAAGATGCCGATCACTTCGATTACTTTCTTAGTCGGTGTGCTGGCACTTTGCGGTGTGTATGGTTTGTCAGGGTTTTACTCAAAAGATGCGATTTTAATCGCTGCAGGTCTGCAAGGCGAAGTGCTCTTTATTTTGCTAACAGGTGGTGCGTTTCTGACTGCCGGGTATATGGGCCGTCTAGTCTGGATCGTTTTCTTTGGTGCGCCGAAGTCCGACGCGGCTGCGCATGCTCATGAGAGCGGCTTGACCATGCTAGTGCCATTGATCGTATTAGGGGTTCTTTCAGTCGTCGGCGGTTGGCTGCAGATATGGCCTGAGCCACTTGGCCAAATTATTGTAGAGAGCCAACATGCGCTACATCAAGATCAGGTTGCGTACGATGCGATGCACCACACCGTCCTTATCTGGGGCTCGGCTGCATGGATTGTCGGGCTGATTGGCTCATTATTTTTCTACGGCCTAGGCGCCCAGCAGGATCGCCTAGAGACGAGAATGCAGCCGCTGTATCAGTTTTTAAAAGCACGGTTATGGTTTGATGAGATCTACGGCTTTTACGTCGCCAAGATTCAACAGCGCTTGGCAGTACTGTTGAGCTTTCTGGATGTCTTTTTAATTAAGGGTGTGATCGTGCGTGGCAGTGCTGGTTTGGTTGGTCTAGTAGGTGGATGTACGCGCGCACTCCACGTCGGTAACATTCACGCATATGTGTACTGGTTCTTGGCCGGACTCATCCTTTTCTGGGCACTCGCATCGAGCCTGCCACTGTAAGCAATCGCTGTACGATTTAATTTAGATAGATATGACATCCGTCGACACATCCTCTCTGTTACTACTTTCTGCGATCCTTGTTCCGCTTATTGCGGGTGGGGTGTTGTTGTTGGGTGCTCGCTTTAGTACTGCGACCAAACGCGGTATTGCTTCGCTTGGCTTTGGTTGGCCGTTGCTGGCTGCGTTATTGCTGTGCTGTCAATTCGAACCATCGCTTGCAGGTGGGTATAATTTCGAACTACGCATGCCCACTGGGCTGGAGTCGGTTGGAATTTATTTACACTTGGGTTTAAATGGGATTTCTCTGCCGCTGTTCTTCCTTGCGGGTGTCGTTGGCTTTGCCGCTGGCGCGTATGCGATTCATTCGAAAGCAGAGCGTCCGCATTTGTATCTTGCCCTGTTGCTATTCATGCTCGGTGGTCTGATGGGCACCTTCGCCTCGATCGATATCTTCTTTTTCTACTTTTTCCACGAGTTCGCATTGATCCCGACATTTATCATGATCGGTATTTGGGGTGGTGCAGGTAAGCGCGGTGCGGCGATCGAGATGACAATTTATTTAACGCTCGGTGCGTTGCTATCGTTATTGGGGTTGATTGCACTGTATGTTCAGAGTGGTGCCGACTCATTTTCGTTGATTGCACTGCGGGAGTATTTGGTCGCTCAGCCGATTGCCGATACCGTACAGAATAACATTTTCGCGCTCTTATTGTTTGGCTTTGGGATTTTGGTATCGCTCTTCCCATTTCACAGTTGGGCGCCGAAGGGCTATGCGACTGCGCCAACGGGCGCGGCAATGTTACATGCCGGTGTGCTTAAGAAATTCGGGTTGTATGGTTTGCTGCAAATTGCTGCGCCATTGCTTCCGGCAGGTGCAGCTCATTGGTTTCCGTGGATTGTGTGGTTGGCATTGGGTAACATCATCATTATCGGCCTAATTACCATGGCACAGAAAGATCTGAAGATGATGCTCGGTTACAGCTCGGTGATGCATATGGGATATGCGTTTTTGGGGATCGCAACATTTTCAGTGGTCGGCGTGGGTGGTGCATTACTGATGATGATTGCCCACGGTCTATCAGTGGCACTATTGTTTATGCTCTCGACTTGCATCTATCATCGCAGCCAAACCTTTGACATGTCGGCGATGGGAGGTCTCGCCACCAAGGCACCTGTCTTGTCTGCATTTTTTGTGGCCGCCACCATGGCGAGTATTGGGTTGCCTGGCTTTGGTAATTTCTGGGGTGAATTCACAATTTTTATCGCACTTGCAGAAACCGAAACGACTAAGTGGATCGTGGCGCCGGCTGCGCTCGGCATCATTATTTCCGCGATTTATGGACTACGTGCCGTGGCGAATATTTTTTATGGCAAGCCGACAGCTGGGTTTGCAGAGCGACTAGGTGGCGATGCAATTGTTGATTTGAATTGGAATGAGCGTATCCCTGCCTTGGTTTTGATTGTGACGTTGGTTCTGGTGGGTATTTTCCCGCGCGTTTTTTCAGATAATGCAGATCGTGAACTTTTGTTGATTCCAAGTTATTCAGCCACCAGCACTTTATCAGTTACCGATGTCAATGCCGCGCTTCCGCAGAGTGTTGAAGCACATAAGGAGGTTACACACTAATGAACGAGTTTCTCGCTAAATCCCTTAGCAGTCTAACTGCAACCAACGATTGGGCAGCCATAATGCCCGAGATCCTATTGGCTTTGCTGGCGCTTAGCTTACTGGTCGCTGAGATGGTGCTGCCGCGCAGTAGTCAACAAGCCTTGATCCCGCGCCTAGCGATCTGGGGGCAGGTCGTGATTCTGGTGGCGACGTTGTTTAACCCTGCCTGCTGCTTGATCGAAGGACAGCGTTTTTTTAGTGGTATGATTGCGCAGACAGAGGTGTCGCAGATCATGCGAGGCTTCTTTTTGCTGAGTTCGATTTTGGTCTGCTACTTAGGCAAAGTCTATTTATCGAAGCAGCAACTACCACGCACTGAATTCTTTCATTTAGTGATCTTAATCGCTGCTGCGATGATGTTGCTGGTGCAGAGCGCTCACTTTGTGATGCTTTTTGTGGCACTCGAATTAGTAACGATTACTTTTTATGTGTTGGTTGCTTACTGTCGTACCAGCTCTTTCTCACTCGAGGCTGGTCTCAAATATTTGGTGCTCGGTGCGATTAGCTCGGCGATTTTATTATTCGGCATCGTCTTACTCTATGGCATTGCAGGAAATCCTGAAATGAGCTTTGCGAGTACTGATTCTTTAAGTTTTGCAGAGCTTCAACCATTTATCGAAGCTCATCAGGATAATCTTTTGGTTCGAGTGGGTGCGATTCTGGTGGTTGCAGGGATCTGTTTTAAAATTGGTGCGGTACCATTTCAAATTTGGGTACCAGATGTTTACCAAGGTGCGCCCACACCAGTGACTGCCTACCTTGCAGTGGCGTCAAAGGCCGCGGGCTTCATGGTGTTATTTCAGTTAGTGACGGGGCCCTTTATTGGTCTAGCGCCGTTGATGGTTCCGGTGCTCTCTTTAATCGCTGCAGCTACGATTCTATTCGGCAATTTTACTGCAGTTCGCCAGCGCAATGTAAAGCGCTTGATGGGGCTTTCTGGTATCGCACATGCAGGTTACCTGCTGGTGGGTGTGGTCGCTGCAATCAGCCTGCCCGAAGCTAAATATGCTGTGATCTTTTACCTCGCGACGTATTTGCTGGCGTCGTTTGCAGTCTTCGGAGTGATGGCGCATGTTGCAGGGCCAAATGATGCCGATCAAGAGTTAGAGCACTATGAGAATCTGGCGCGTAAGCGGCCGTTCCTGAGTGGTGTGCTCGCGATGGGTCTGGGTTCATTGGCCGGCATTCCACCGCTGGGTGGCTTTATCGGTAAGCTATTCATCTTTATTGCAGCCTTTAATGCAGGACTCTATGGCCTGCTTGGTATTTCAGTGCTCGGTGTGGTCATTTCGATTTACTATTACTTCGGGTGGGTGCGCACAGCATATTTCTCGAACCCTAGTGAAGACACGGATGTGATTGATGGTTCAATTTGCATCTGTGATCGGGTGGTGTTGGGAGCTTTGGTAGTAGCGACACTTCTAGTGGGTATCTTCCCAAAAGTCTTACCAATTATGCCGTAAACAAGTTAGTCATGCTTGCATTAAAAAAGGCCGAACTCATGACGAGTGCGGCCTTTTATTTTGAATCTAATATTCGCGTTTACGCATTCAGTGCTTGATCAAGGTCAGCGAGGAGGTCGTCGATATTTTCGATGCCTACCGAGAGACGTACGAAGTCGGCGGTGACCCCAGTGGATGCTTGCTGCTCTTCGGAGAGCTGCTGATGCGTCGTGCTGGCGGGATGAATCGCGAGTGACTTCGCATCGCCGATATTGGCGAGGTGACTGAACAGCGCGAGGCTATCGATAAACTTGCGACCCGCTTCAAGTCCGCCTTTGAGACCGAAGCCGACGAGACCGCCGTGCATATCTTTGTCGAAATACTTCACGGCATTGGCGTGATGCTGGTTGCCATCAAGGCCGGGGTAGTTGACCCAACTGACGCCTTCGTGTCCTTCCAGGAATTGTGCGACCTTGAGGGCATTTTCGCAGTGCCGCTCCATTCGTAGGTGCAAGGTTTCGAGACCTTGTATGTGCTGGAAAGAATTAAAGGGTGAGGTGCAGTTACCCGTGTCGCGTAGCCATTGAAGGCGCATCTTCATGATGTATGCGATGTTGGCGCCACCGGCAGGCTCGAAGGCCTTGAAGGCGTCCCAGTGCACCAGACCGTGGTAGCTGTGATCGGGTTCTGTGAACTCAGAGAAGCGACCACTGCCCCAGTCAAAATTGCCGCCGTCGACAACGATGCCACCGATACTGGTGCCGTGCCCGCCGATATATTTGGTGAGACTGTGTACGACAATGTTGGCACCGTGTTCGAGTGGGCGGCAGACCAATGGTGATGCGGCGGTGTTGTCAATAATGAGTGGCAGTTTGGCTGCCTTTGCGACGGCAGAAACTTCTTCGAATGGGAAGATGTTGAGCTTTGGGTTGCCCACCGTGTCGCCGTAAATTGCTTTGGTTTTGCCATCGATCAATGGTTCAAAGCTGGCAGGATCTTCTGCGTCAGCGAAGCGAACTTCAATCCCGAGTTTAGGCAGGGTATATTTAAACAGTGTATAGGTGCCACCGTAGAGTTGTGCCGCGGAGACGATGTTATCGCCTGTACCTGCTAGATTGAGGATGGCACTGGTAATTGCAGCCTGACCACTGGCATGAGCGAGGGCAGCGACGCCTCCTTCGAGCGCCGCTACGCGTTTTTCAAGCACGTCGGTGGTGGGGTTCATGATACGGGTGTAAATGTAGCCGAGTTCTTCGAGACCAAATAGTTTGGCGGCATGATCGGTATCTCGAAACATGTAGCTGGTTGTTTGGTAGATTGGGACTGCGCGTGAGCCGGTTTCTGCGTCAGGTGTATGTCCTGCATGCAGTGCAAGTGTGCCTAGGCCATGTGTATTTGTGTCTGTCATTTGTGTGCTACTGAGTTTGAATTTTTCGTTCTCTAGTTTTGGAGGCTTCCCAAGTGAGGCCTACTTTATCAAAAATGCTTGCGGCTTCTTCGAGGAAAAAATTATCGGGTTCGCTTTCGCGCAGGATTCGTTTGTATTCGCGTACCGCATTGGTGCGATGGCCTTCAGCCATAAAAAGACGTGCAAGCCTGATACGTTGTTCGATCAAGTCAGGCCGCTTTTTGAGTATGGCCTCGAGCATGTTAATGAGCTCGGTATTGGTGTACTGTTAATTTGTATCATCGATACTAGCGATCAGTGCTGCTTTGGGTTCCCATGCATCTGGCCATTGCTCGCTCATATGAGTCCACATAGTTGTAGGCTTCGCGAGTGTATAGGCAAAGCTGGCTGAGAGAGTGATCTCGATGATTAGCAATAGAGCGCAACCCATCAGCCAGATTGGCTTGCCGGCACTACCTAAATTATAGATTAGACGGCCCGTCGCGGTAATTAAAAGTGCGATAACCATGGGCAGTGCGATATAAAATGCCCGATCTTCGTGGGCGGGTTCACCATTGATGAACTGACCATCGGAGACGATGCCATAGATGATGAGTAGCAAATAGGAGCTGAGCCCTAGTAAAATTCCGCGGGCCCATCTTTTTCGCATGTTAAATGCGATTAAGATGTAAAATGGAATAAATAATAAGAACGGCAAGAGGCTCATTTGAATGCCGACCTCATAATCTGCTGCTGTGTCGAATCGATGAAAGAGTGCGTTATCAAATGGTAACAGCGCTTGGCTGGAAAAGTATGCCATACTTTGCCCAGCGTGGTTGATGCGCTCGGTCGCGGTGAGTGCGTCTGCAGTTGAACCGTTGCCGCCACCGTTACTAGTCCAGATGCAGAGAAATAAGCAGAGGCAGATGAGCGGCAGTATTCGGTTGAAGGAATACGCATGGACATGACGCTCTAGGTAAATGATGTAGAGCGCTAGGATTAGAGGGATCGCAATTGCGGCGGGATACGCCATGACTCGTTTGGCTGTTTTGCAGCTCATCGCTTTAATAGCTGGCGCCCTGGGCTGATTGCACAGCATTTAAACGCGTAGGGCAGCTCATCGCT
>JAURBE010000077.1 GCA_030829145.1 Verrucomicrobiota bacterium
CACGCTCCCCACGCTGCAAAACCACGTGATTCACATCGATCAGATTCGAATCGAAACCTGCCTCACAGTAGCTCAAGTAGTAATTCCATTTCCGACAAAAAGCAGCGTTGAATCCCATCGCCTGCACCTGCTCAACATGCGTATTAAAGTCGGATGCCCAGCGGCGCAATGTCTCAGCGTAATCACGGCCAAATGCACTAACCGACACTACAGTCATCGCGCCCGCGTCTTCGACATGCCGGCGGATTGCTGCAACAGAGGGTAAGTGTCCGCCTGGGAAAATGTATTTCTGAATCCAATCACAACTGCGGCAATATTGATCATAACGATCATCCGAAATTGTGATCGCTTGAATCACTGCTTTACCACCTGGCTTCAAGCACGCTTGTATAGTACGGAAATAACTTGGCAGATATTCTTTACCCACCGCTTCAATCATTTCGCATGACAGCACCGCGTCGAATTGCCCTTCCAGGGTTCGATAATCCTGCAGGCAGATCTCAACCGATTCGGACACGCCTGCCGTAGCAAAGCGCTCTTTAGCCAACGCAAACTGCTCATCCGAGAGTGTGATGGTTTTCACGCGACATCCTCGTTGCGCGGCGCGAATCGCCAACGCTCCCCAACCACTGCCAATCTCCAAAATAGCATCTCCGGACTGCACCCCAGCAAGGTCGAGCATTCGATCGATTTTATTTATTTGAGCCTGCTCGAGCGATGCAGCGGCATCTTCAAATAAAGCACTGGAATACGTCATCGTAGGGTCCAAGAAACTTTGGTAGAAATCATTGCTTAAATCGTAATGCGCTTGTATATTTTGACGGCTGTTTGCCAAAGTATTACGGCGCGCAAGATGATAGAGACGATTCCATTGCTGAGCAATGATTGAGAATCCTCTGCCAAGGCGACCGACACGAGTCTGATTTTTAGCCAGCAGTAGTAAGAGCCCGCTCAAATCAGATGTTGTCCAAAACCCATCCACATAGGCCTCGCCAAAGCCCACACTCCCGCCTGACAATACTTTGCGAAAAAAGCGCTTATCCTCAATCACTAGTGACATCTGCTCGCACGCAATATCACCCACCACTGCCGACGCGCCACTAGGCATTTGCACCCGAATACAACCCGAGTGTATCCGGCGCAGTAGCTTTACAAAGAGGCGCTCAACAAAACGCATCGGCAATGACGACTCTGACGAAGAAGGCATTAAGTCTTTAGAGCGCGTGGTTTCCATGGGAAAAAAGTGTTGGTTGTTTGTTGGTAGACTCGATATGCATTGCCTCGCGAGCGTATCGAAGAGCGTTCTGCATAGGGAACGCCTGTTATGTAATTGAGGAAGAGGTACATCACTAATGGCCCGATCAATGAAACTGCCCATTGAGGATGCCCCCATGCAAATAAGACGTAGGACCACCAGTGTAGCCACTCAAAGAAATAGTTCGGATGGCGCGAATAATTCCATAGCCCCGACTGACACACCGCGCCTTGATTCTCTGGGGCAACACGAAACCTAGCTAATTGGCGGTCCGCAATTGACTCCCCGATAAGGCTGACCAGTGCTACACAAACTGCCAAAGTATCTGAGATCGCCCATGCCATAGTGCCCTGCCCCATCGCTGTGATGACAGGTAATAAAAACACTAAAACCAGTACGATCTGCGCGTGAAATAAAAATAGGAAATTGCGCTTCGATGCAGTGCCCCAGTAGTTCGAAAGATAGGCATAGCGCGGATCTTCATGTCCAGCGAGGACACGATTAACCAATAGGTACAAACTCAGCCGCAGGGACCAGAATAAGATCACAACGAGCACCATAATATGCTTCAAGCCCCAATCTGGGCTCATACAGAAATAAGCCAATGCACCGACACCAAGCCATGCGCTCCAGACGACATCGACTAACGCCATCACCTGTACTCGTAAGGCAACAAAATATAAGATCGTGGCAAAAACTAAGCCACTGATTCCAATGTATGCCCAATAATTAATCATGAAGACGGATCAACTTCCAGCGGCTGCATACGTGCTTCCTCGTAGATTTTTTCAGGATATACTTTAAGATCCCAAACCAAACCCAGCCGTTCCAAACCACGCAACACAAGATACGAAAGATCCAACTCCCACCAGTACATCCCTTGGCGAGCTGAAAAGGGCCAACGATGATGATTGTTATGCCATCCTTCCCCAAATGTAAGCAGCGCGACCCACCAACTGTTGCGGCTCTCATCATCAGTTTTAAATCGTTTTTTGCCAATAATGTGTGTGACCGAGTTCACGCAAAAAGTGACATGATAGACCAGCACCGTACTCACAAAGAAGCCCCACATCACAAACTGCATACCGCTGGTACCTAACCCCGGGAAGTAAGCATTTAATACAGTGCCACAGATATATAATACAAGTATCAGAGACAGCACTGGCAACACATGGAAGCGATCGATGAAGCGCAATTCAGGATACTTATTCAGATCCTTAATACGATCTTGCTGTATCTCACCATACGCACGGCAAAGTACCCAACCAATGTGCGCCCAAAACGCGTCTTTCACTACTGGCGAATGGATATCTTCTTCTTTATCAGAGTGTTGGTGATGGTGGCGATGATTCGCCGCCCACCACATAGGGCCCAACTGTGCAGATGATGTGCCCACCCATCCCAGCACAAACTGAAATAGGCGACTGGTCTTAAATGCACGATGCGAAAAATATCGATGAAACCCAGCCGTGAGCGCAAACACCCGCACACTGTAAGTCACTACAAGAGCCAGCAAAGCAGCCCAACTGAAGCCGGTGAAAAATGCACCCAGCGCTAGCACATGCATGATGAAAATTGGAGAAGACGCCATCAGCAGGCGATTGTCCTCATCTTGAAAGGCATGAGAGAATATTTTTCGAACAGATTGCATACGTATCAATAAAAACGCCATGTAAGATCAATCCTTACAAGATTTATGATGTAAGGCTTTAAGTACCGAAACGATACAATTACCATGCCTAAAATATATCAACTCTATAGAGAACAGGTGATCGCCACCGACCTAGAGACCGCTTGGGACTTTATGAGCTCTCCCAGAAATCTGGATGCGATCACACCAGATGATCTGTCATTTGAAATCATCACCGAGGTTCCTGAAGTCATGTATAACGGCCTCCTCATTGAGTATCGAGTAGGTATTCCTCTACTGGGTAAACAAACATGGCTCACTGAGCTAAAGCACATACGAAACAATCATTCTTTCGTAGATGAACAGCGTATTGGCCCATACAAAGTGTGGTACCACTACCACGAAATCACTCCCCATGCAGAAGGCGTTCGTTTTGTCGATCGGGTCAACTATGTGCTGCCTTGCGGACCCTTTGGCAGGATCGCTCATGGGCTTTATGTAAAACGTAAACTTAACCATATTTTCGACCATCGTGCAAAAGTTGCTCCTAAACTGCTGAACCGCTAGTAGACAATTTAAGACTACAAATACCAATAGTCACAGACCGCTACCCATCAATGTTTGACGGATCGGGTTTTTCTAACATCGTCGTGCATCAATGCCTGACGCTCAGCACCCTAAAGTTGAAATTGCACCGCCCGAGACATGGGTCGACCGATATGGCGATTACCTCTACGGCTATGCAATGTCTCGACTCAGAAATCCAGACCTAGCTGCCGATTGCGTGCAAGATACCTTCATGGCCGGCATCAAAGCGTTTGAACGCTTTGATGGCAGTCGGGATATCAAATTTTGGCTACGCGGAATCATGCGTAACAAAATCGTCGATCAGATCCGCAAGTCGATTAAGGAAAAGAAAGTCGATATTGATACCGAAGATGAAGCCATTCTGGAAAGTTTCTGGTATAAATACACCGGTATCGCGACGACTAATCCTGACCCATGGCAATTTAATCCCCGCAAAGCCTACGATAACACCGAATTCTGGGTAGTCTTTGAGACTTGTATCGATCAAGTCAAAGAGCCAGCGCGTCAGGCATTTGTGCTACGCGTCCTCGAAGATCAAACAACTGAAGAAGTTTGTAAGGCGATGGACATTTCTGCGAACTATCTATGGGTCTTGCTACACCGAGCGCGTGCACAACTTAAAATAGCGCTCGAAGCGAGCTGGACTGGCAAAGACGTTAAATAATATAAAGCTGATGTTCACCTGTAAGCAAATATCCAAAGTCCTCTCCAATGGAGACTACCAAAAACTGTCTCCAATTAGACGGTTTTGGCTCAAGCTGCACGTAAAGTTCTGCGTCTTTTGCGGAAAGTATAACCGACAAGTCATTGAGTCTCAAGATATGTGCCGCTGCTACAAAGATAGTGAGGAGCAGTTAGCCACTACCCGTCCAAGAATGGATGAACTGCAAAAGGATCAACTCAAGGCACTGCTGTCCTCACACTCCAGTAAAGTCAAGGAAAGTAAATAAAGGCCGCTCAAACGAGGGAATTCTCACGTACTCGCTGTGATCGTTTAGTGCTTACAGCCCACTGCCGCTGAACTACAACGAATCCGTCGGCACTTTCGCCAAAGGTTGTAGTTGCGAATTCTTAGACGCAGACTTTGATCGTTGGGATAACGCACCACAGATCCCTGATCAAATTTCATGCAATCGACATAGACCTGTATAGATCGATCTCCGGCTTTTAGTCACACCAATTATCGAAACAACTCTTTAGAAAGAATGCCTACTTACCTTTATCAAGAAATCCTGCCCGACGGCAGCGACGGCGAAGCCTTTGAATATATCCAAAGCATGTCTGAAGCAGCACTGCTGACTCATCCCAAAACTGGCAACCCAGTCCGCAAGGTTTTCCACGCGCCCAATGTTTCACTCAAATACACCGAAGGAAGCACAAAGAATAAGTTGACCAATGAAAACGTCGAGAAGCATGGCTTTACCCGCTACGAAAAGGATAAAGTAACTGGTCGCTACAATAAAACTGCGGGCAAGGACTCACGCGCTCCGGACGTCGTCGACGCCAATCAGCTAAAAAAGATGCAGCAAAAAGGGATTCTTTAAGCAAAAAACGGCCATCCCAACCAAGGGATGACCGTTTGAAATAACACGGAATCGGCTAACCAGACTTATAATGCTTCGCCGCCCTCTTCGTCGGTGCGGATACGTACCGCACTCTCGACGGGAATCACAAACACCTTGCCGTCGCCGATCTTGCCCGTCTTCGCGGCAGTGACGATTGCCTTCACAGCGGTCTCTACAATGTCGTCTTCGACGACTGCCTCGAGCATTGTTTTAGGTAGAAAATCGACGGTGTATT
Source organism: Verrucomicrobiota bacterium (assembly GCA_030829145.1). Lineage (GTDB taxonomy): Bacteria > Verrucomicrobiota > Verrucomicrobiia > Opitutales > Coraliomargaritaceae > Lentimonas. Next base: position 5,274 of record JAURBE010000077.1, read on the forward strand.
CACTCCCACGGTAGATCTCAGTGTGGCCTTTTTGACGGCCAAACCCCTTCACCTCGGACACGGTCATACCCTCGACGCCAACCTCAGCAAGTGCATCCTTCACATCTTCGAGTTTAAACGGCTTAACGATCGCTTTAATTAATTTCATAATAATTCATTCAGTTGGGTTTAATTGATGATAGCGTACTTAGACGACTATTCGAAATGATAAGCAGTTTCACCATGCTCCGCTTGGTCTAGTCCAGTATGCTCGACTTCCTGGTCAACACGCAAGCCTGTGGTCATTTTGCAGATAAACACAATGATCACCGTGCCCACTGCAGACCATGCAACCACAGCTGCAAGCGCGATCACCTGGGTGACAAGTTGCTCACCCATGTTGAATTCACCTAAACCGCCAAACGCCGCAGTGCCGAACACCGCAACCAACACTGTACCCATGATACCGCCGACACCGTGCACTGCAAAGACATCCAAGGTATCATCGATTTTCATCTTCTCCTTCACCACACCACACATGAAGTAGCAAACAACCCCAGCTAGGAATCCGAGTAGAATCGCTCCCAGCGGCCCAACATAACCTGAAGCAGGCGTTATCGTCGCCAATCCCGCCACCATTCCGGTCACAATACCAACGAGGCCCGGCTTACCAGTTTTAATCCACTCAATGGTCATCCAAGTCAAACTCGCAACCGCAGCTGAAATATGGGTGACCAACATAGTCATCCCTGCAGATTCATTGGCTGCAAGCTGGCTACCCGCATTAAAACCAAACCAGCCGACCCACAGCATCGACGCACCGATCATCACCATGCCCGGGCTATGCGGTACATGCAGTTTCTTTGGAAAGCCATCGCGTGGTCCAACAAAGTAAGCCAATAACAGCGCAGAGACACCCGCAGTCGCGTGCACCACGATACCGCCAGCAAGATCAATGGTATCACGAGCAAACAACCAGCCGCCTTCAGACCATACCCAATGAGTCACTGGCGCGTAGACCACTACCAGCCAAAGAGCTGTAAACAGCAAAATCGCAGTAAACTTCATGCGCTCCACAAACGCGCCGACAATCAATCCTGGAGTAATAATCGCGAACGTCATTTGAAACATCACAAATACAGTCTCCGGAATATCACCGGATAGACTCTCCAGCCCGATGCCCTGCAGGCCAACCTTCGACAGCCCGCCGACCCAACTGGAGCCATCAGCAAATGCAATGCTGTAAAGAACGCCGACCCATAGGATCGATGCCAGACATGCGATCGCAAAACAATGCATCAGGACGGAGAGCACATTCTGCGCGCGCACTAGGCCGCCATAGAACAATGCCAAGCCCGGCAATGTCATAAACAACACCAACACTGTCGCAGTCAGCATCCATGCAGTGTTTCCACTGTCAGCGCTGGCAGTCACAGCAACCACCTGATCGGCGACATCGACCACAGCGGCTTCTTGAGCCAATAAAAAACCTGGTGCCAGCAACAGCATCAGAAGCGAAATAAAACGGAGTGCATTCTTCATTATTATCATTTGGGTAGTTAGAAACATACACAGAAGGGCACACCGCTCAGTTGAACAAGTTATTTTTTTACTCAATCCTATGAGTAAAATTAATACATGTACTCACAAAAATAATACAAGGGTGGCAACTATAAGTAATTGCCACCCTGCCACGAACCTTTTCGGGAGGGTCGACCTCCGCGTCGACCGCGTTCGCTTCAAGCATCACATAACACTCCAACATTTTACATAAACGGATCGTCCTGTCAGACTTAAACAACAGCACCATCCACAAAAAACCGGCCACCCTTATAAAAGGATGGCCGGTGAAATACAGCGTGTCGTCTCAGATAAGACTACAAAGCTTCTGCACCCGACTCGTCGGTACGAATACGAATCGCAGTTTCG
>JAURBE010000078.1 GCA_030829145.1 Verrucomicrobiota bacterium
CTCGATTCGCGGCCAGTTACGCACTGCGAGTGAGTTTATTCGCGACGGGCAGGGCGAGGGCAATCATCTCAGTCTGCGTCGGCTGAGCTTAGATGATACGCTTCGCTCGAAACTGCCGATGGAGTTGTGCCAGAGCTTAGTGGCAGTGCCGGTGGCTGAACGCGAGGGCGTCCTCTGGGTTGCGACCAGCAATCCGTTTGATTTGCCGACACTGAAACGCCTTGAGACAGCTGCGGGGCAAGCAGTCGAAGCCTTACCCGCGTCGGAGACCGACATTCGACTGGCGATTAATCGCAATTACGCGGCGCGTGATGAATTGTATGATGCGGTCGGCGCGTTCATTCAAATGGATGCGGCATTGCTGAACGAGCAGAGCCAAGACGATCCGCCAATGATTCGCTTGGCGGAGCAAATCCTGATGCATGCCGCTACCCGTGAGGCCAGTGACGTGCATTTACACCCCGAGGAGCGTTTCTTCCGCATCCGGCTGCGTGTGGACGGTGTTCTGGAGGAAGGCTTGCTGCTGCCGAGTGCGATTCGCAGTGCGCTCACTGCACGCTTTAAGATTTTAGCAGGTATGGATACCGCGGAAGACCGACTGCCGCAGGATGGCCGCATACACTTTGCGATTGGCAGTGAGGAAGTGGACATTCGAGTGTCTAGTTTGCCTTGTAGCAATGGAGAAAGTTTGGTGATGCGCTTGCTCGACCAGTCTCGCTTACAATTGAAGTTGCCCACGCTCGGGTTTTCAGAGCAACAAGAGGCGGAATTTACTGAAATCCTAGATCAACCGCATGGTGTGTTTTTGATTACTGGTCCGACTGGTAGTGGTAAAACCACCACCCTGTATTCGTTACTCTCGATGATCGATGCCGAGGCACGCAGCGTCTTTACCCTCGAAGATCCGATTGAGTATCGGCTGCCGTTAATTCGGCAGACACAGATCAAAGATGAGATTGGACTTACTTTTGCCAGCGGCCTACGCACTCTACTTCGGCAAGATCCAGATGTGATCTTGGTGGGCGAGACACGAGATCAAGTCACTGCGGAGCTAATGGTCCGTGCGGCGCTGACCGGGCATCTGGTTTTCTCTACATTACACACCAACGATGCGATCAGCGCGGTGCCGCGTCTGACCGATTTGGGTATTCCGCCGTACTTGCTTTCCAGTTGTCTGCTCGGGCTCAGTGCGCAGCGCTTGGGCAGGCGGCTTTGTCCGGTCTGCCGTGAAGCGTATACATTGTCTCCCCAAGAGTGGGCAGGCCTTGGCGGAGGATCAGTTAAAGATCCAGTCGAATTATTCCGCGCAGTAGGCTGTCATGCTTGTGGCGATAACGGCTATAATGGCCGCATCAGTCTGGCGGAAATCATTCGGGTGGGACCTGAACTCAGAAATTTGATCGATACCCATCAGCCGACCTCTGCGCTCAAGCAGTATCTTAAGAAGCAGGGGGTTCCCTTGATGCGTCAGGACGGGCTTGCTAAAGCGCGCGCGGGTTTAACGACCGTTGAGGAAGTGGGTCGGGTGATTCAGCTCGAGTCCGATAAGGAAACTGCGGATGCCTGAATATAATTATACTGCAGTCACAGCGGATGGCCGAATCGTGAAAGGTCAGCGTGAAGCTGAATCAGCGGTGCGCTTGCAGGACCTAATCGCGCAGGACGGGCTTGAACTCGTGAATTCAGAAGTCCGTGAAAAGTTGCGCGGCCGGCGCTATAGTAGCATCAAGCTAAAATCCGCTGAGCTTGCTAATTTGATTTTTCAAATCGGGATACAATTACGCGCGGGCGTCCCCGTGTTGGATGCCTTACGTACCCGTGAGGGCGAAGAAGCGTCCGGGGCTCAATCCACGGTACGTGATCGTCTCGGTGAGTTGGTCGAGCAGGGCACGCCGCTGAGCAAGGCGCTGGAGCAATTCCCGAGGGTCTTTCCCGGTTACATTCGCAATGTGGTGCAAGTGGCCGAGCAGAGTGGCTCATTGGCTGAAAATCTGATTGAGCTGCGTGCTTATTTGGAATGGATGGATAAAAATTGGAAGGCGTTTAAGCAAGCGATGCTCTATCCTGCGTTTGTGATGGCAGCACTGGTGGCTTTTATCTTCATCGCGCTACGCTTTGTTTTTCCGACGGTGACTGCGCTGCTCTTTGAACTCGATATCCCCTTGCCTTGGATTACCCGAGCAATGATTGCATGCAGCGATTTTGTGGTGAATTACTGGGCGGCGATTGTGGCAGTGTTTGTATGCACGCCACCTGGCTTACGCTTACTATTTAAAGCTTCCTCCCAGGCGGCGCTGATACGAGATCACCTTCTGTTAAAGATTCCCTATCTTGGCGATGTGATTCGAACGCTCGCGGTTGCCCGCTTCCTACGTAGCCTGATTTTGATGCAAAAAGCCGGCATTGTGATTACTGATTCACTGACAATGGCGCGCGATGTGGTCGGTAATAAAGTGATCGAGGGAAGCGTACAGCGAATCGAGAACGCGGTAGCCAATGGCTCGAGTATGAGTCATGGGATGAGCAAAGAGCGTATTTTTCCGGCGCTTGTACGTACCATGATCGGGGTGGGAGAGCGCACTGGATCAATGGATGATGCCTTGCAAGCAGTGGTCGATTATTACGACGATTTAGTGCCGCGACAGATTAAAACATTCTTTGCATTTTTAGAGCCCGGGCTGATTGTTTGCACGGTTTTTGTCGCCGGGGCTGTTGCCGCTGCGGTGTTCTTACCTTTAGTCAATATGCTGAGTCCTGGTGCTTATTAAAATATGATGCGTATGTACACACGAACTAAACGGAGCGCGAGCGCTGGCTTCACCTTGATCGAGATGATTGGGGTGATGATAGTGATATCGATTTTATTCGCGGCTGCAGTGCCGAGTGTGGTTAATTTGATTCGTACCCAGCGTTCAGTCGACGAGCGAGTAGAACTGCCGAAAATTGCCGAGGCGCTGAAGCTCGGAATGTTACGTGAGCAAGTATTTCCCATCTACGAAAATGACGCCAGCGTCTCGACTGACGGCAACGACGCCTATTGGTGGAATCTGGCGGAGCGCCACGGCGGCGGCAGTGCCAATGAGGTGCGCTATCCGCTGGGCATCCGCCCCGGCTCGGAAGTCACGCGGAAGCTTTATTTCGCCGAGGCAAGCTGGAGCAATCAGTCATTCTTCCAAGTCACTGGCGATGGGAGTGCCTGGCTAGCTGACCCGCTGGATCCCGAGGAGTTGCGTTTACTGCTCGTTTCCACTACCAACCCCGATCTTTCACTGCCTGATTCATTAGACAACGAGGACAAATTCAATGCATTCTGGGACGATTGGGCAGTTGGCAGTGATGGCGACCCCGCCTCTGGTACATGGTCTAGTTACGGCTTCAGCAGCACCGACTGGAAAGGGCGCGCGGCCGAACTCAACGTGCAACGCATCGATTTGCGCGACTGGCTGTGCACCGTGGTGATTGAAAATCGGCGCGCGATTGCAGAAGCGAGTGGAGCGGATCTTAGTTCGGCATTAACTTCGGCGCTGGGCTTCTGGGATCGGGGCTCTGTGTCAGTGTCTAGCACCAACCTTCAAGATGCTGAATTTATTATACAAGCACGAGACACCACTGAGGACCTCAACCAGAACAATTCTCTCGATTCTGGAGAAGACGCCAATGGCAATAGCTTTTTGGATAGCGGCGAAGATCTAAATGGTAATGGCGCTTTAGACAGCGGCGAAGACCTCGACGGTGATAATTTCTTCGATCATCCCGCACTAATCTACACCTATGTGGAGGCCGTAATACAGACTCAAAGAGGTCGTAGGCTTATCCAAGTCGAAGATCCTAGTGACATACCCTTAGTTGCAAAACCTGCGACTGTAACTATCAGGGGGCGCCGCTCATTGTCTGTACAATCAATCACAGCCAGCCTGACCCTCACCGGCTTAGCACCTATTGCTCTGATCAATCCCAATAATGCTGTTGATGCTGAGCCTCTATATGATTTTGTAAATGATTTTGGATTAATTCAAAATCGCTATTTCCTAAAGACGCAGGAATTGTTGCTAGGCGAGCCGTGGACCTTTGCGGAAGTCGGTATTTTTACCATCACTGAAAATTTCAGCACATTGCGCTTTGACGGGCTGCAGTGGCATTATTAGAAACGCCACCATGGGTACGACTACATTAATCTGGGATCATCAGCGCGTCGCACTCTGGCGTGTGGGGCGTCAGGGTTGTGTAGTCTTGGCTGAAGGTGTTGCCAGTAACGCGGATGCAGTTGTGGATTTCCTTGAGTTGCATGCGGATGCTCTCTCAATTACCCGACTGCGCATTTACGTAGATTTACCTGCGCTCGATCACTATCTGGAGCGTATTCCGCAGATCGGGCTTAAACTGCAAAAGCAATTATTAGAGCAGCGTAATAAGAAGCAATACGGCAATGAACCCAGGGTTTGGTCAGCGACTCCGATGCATCTTGAAGAAGAGCGTACGCATCAGTTTCATTTTGTGAGCAGCCTGCCGCAAGAGAGTGTCGTGCCCATCGCGCGATGGGCACTCACTGCCGGCGTTTATTTTGAAGGTATATACAGTTTACCACACGCCTTGTCTCTCTTACCTACGAGTGAGCCTCATGAGGGGAGCGAGCAAATTCAATACACCGCTCTGGGTACTGCTGGTTATCTGATTGCGCGTAATTCGGGCGGGCGCATGCTCTTTTTTAGCCGCCTAGAAGGAACTGTACGTGACCATGCACAGCTTGAGCAGAGTGCCCGTCGCTTGGCCTTGTTTACGGAACAAGAGTTTGGAGTGGCGCCCTTGCTTAGTGAAGATCAAGACTTTGCAGGCGGGCGTGAAGAGGCTTCCATTGTGGCCGAACTTTGCCGCTCGAAATTAAAGCCGAATTTGAATTTGGTACCCAAGTCGGAGCAGGCGCGGCAATTGCGATTGCGACTGCGTCACCGTGCGTTTGTTTTGTGCATTGCTGCCGCTTGTGCGGCAGTGCTGTTCGTATTACCTTTAGTGGAGGAGAAACAAAACTTGGAAGTAGAAGTGAGTGCATTAAATACCGATCTACAATCGCAAACTTTATTGATTAACCGTGCGCAACAGACGATTGAGCAAAATAAGGCGTATAGGAATGTCATTGAGTTTAGCCGTGATCGTGAAACATTTGAGAAGGATGACCCGGTCCCCGTGCCAGTATTATTAATGATGAAGTCGTTGGTGCAGGCGCTACCTGACCTGGTCGAACTAGATGCTTTCAGTTGTGAAATCGATTCTACTGGCCCGGTCGCGCTGATTGAAATGAATGGACGACCATTGAGCCCTGATAGTGATCTGGTTGAAATTATTGATGCATTCCGATCAGCTGTTAGAGGGCAGGGATGGGAGATCGAGGGATTCCAGAGCGAATTTAAGTCAACTAACACGGGCGGATCACGATTTGCCCAACGAGGAGGACTACGGCAATTCACTGTTAGCTTTAAGGTCAATGCAAATAACAAGTGGAGGTCTTTATAAGTGATGCGTAGGCGCCTGTTTAAATTTCTAAATGTCCTGTCATCGTATCCGGTGTTGGCGCTTCTTTGCCTATTGGTTTTTGGGATTTTTTATATGGGTGCGGGCACCCGATCAATCGAGTTCCAGTGGCAGAGCCTTCTGAGTCGAAGTATTGAACTCAAGCAGGAGCAAGAACAGTTGAATGCAGAGCTTCAAGGTTTACGCCAATCGGATGCATACAAACGGTCACAAATTTTTCAAAGACAGTTTATTGCAGTCGATGCAGTTGTAACGGAAGATTTTCGTGGTAAATTTCTATCTGTATTTGAATCTCAGGGTTGGCATTTAAGATCCGTTAAGGCGGGTGAAATCTTGAGCGATGCCAAGGATGGCGGCAAGACGGGTACGGCATATTTTAGTGCGGTCGAGGTGGCGGTAGTTGCGACTGCACCAATTGTTCATCCGCTCAGTAGTGAAGCTTTTTTACCCTTTCATTCGGTTGATCGAATTGCCGATTACTTATGGCGAAAACCGCCAACTAAAGAGATCAAAAGCCTGCGAATTGATCGTACGGCGACGGATTACAAATTAAGCGTCGTGTTCTTATACCCGCTAGCGAACGATCACATTCCATCCGACGACCCTGCTGAATAATGCGTAAACTACTAAATAATCCGCGAGTTGTACTTCCGATGGCGATCCTCGCCTTGCTTTGGGTGCTGGTGAGTTATGGTGTGATTACTCCCTTGGAGTTAGATCTGTTTAATTCTCGGGGCAGTAGTACTAAACAGTTTTCTATATCGAGGAAAAATCCAGAAGTCAGTGTGAGTGACCGCGCGGTTGAGAGTCTGATTAAAGAGCAATGGTTACCTCGTAGTTGGCAAAGGTACAGTGTGATCCAACATGAGCCATTTGTTGCTGATTATATTTTTGAGGAAGTTGCAGAATTGGAACCGATCAATGCTGTAGGAGTGGAGCCGGAAAATATACCAGTGCCTAAAACAGCAGAAGAGCTAGCGACTTATATTGTTGAAAATTTAGGCTTGGATGAAGAGGGCTTTTTCGTGCGGTTTGGAAGTCGCAGGATCCGGGTGGGCGAGATGCTCGGCAGCCAGATGATTTCGCAGATTTCTGTGCCAGGTCCTCGTGAGGTTGCTGCGGATTCGATTCAGTTTTATACTTCCCAATTAAGGCTTGAGGCGACTTCGACTGAATCGAGTCCTAAGTCAGCTCAAATTAGTGAGTCTTATTATCTGGAAGGAGATTTAGTCTCTAAATCCCCCGTATTGGCCTTGTATCGAGTCTTTACTGGAAATGTGGAGTTGATTGATCGCGAGGGTCGGATCTGGTCAATCGGCTTGTTGGATTAGAAACGAGCAAGGCTAACCCGTAATTTAAGGCTCTTCGTCGATTAGTGGGAGAGCTGTTGATCAACACTGCCCTCTAAAGAAATGAGCTACCGGAGGGGGCCTGCCGGAGCAATCTTCCACCAC
>JAURBE010000079.1 GCA_030829145.1 Verrucomicrobiota bacterium
TCATCGATACGGTCACCAACCTCGGCAACAATCCGCAAGAGCATGAAATGCTCTACCACATTAACTACGGAGCTCCTCTCTTGGAGAAAGGCTCTCGTATGATCGCACCATTCAAACAAGTCGCTCCACGCGACTCACATTCGGCCGCAGGCATCGATACATTCGATGCATATGGTGCGCCGCAGAGCGGATTCGTCGAGCAAGTTTACAAGTATGAACTAGCTGGCAAGCGTGGCAGTCGCGAGACCATGACGATGCTGCGTAACGGCACAGGCGACAAAGCTTCCCTACTACGTTTTACACTCAAGGACTTCCCATGCTTCACACTTTGGAAAAATACCGCGGGCAAGGCCGACGGCTATGTAACTGGACTCGAACCAGCGACAAGCTATCCGAACTCTCGTCGATTCGAAAGAGAGAAAGGCCGCGTCATCACCTTAACTGGGGGCGAATCACGCACCACAACCCTCTCAATCGAAACATTGGATACAAAAAAAGCGATCAAAGCCGCTGAGGCTGAAATCAAGACGCTACAAAAAACAGCTAAAGCCAAAGTACACCGACAGCCGCTGAGCAGCTTTTCGGGCTAGCTCATTATCTGAACCGCATGGCCTTCGCTTGTCGCAGCACCGCACACGCAAAGAGGATCGAGCTAAATCTGCTGCGGCTTTGAGACAAGCTCAAGATCTACAATTCAAGACATTATCATTTCACATTTCTTGCTAATATGTGAACTCATATTATCGACAGACAAGCCAACCAAGGTAAACTGTAAGATAAACACATTACTATGCCAATTTGTTACATCGGATGCAATGCGCCTACAGCGCAGCAGATTATTTCTACCCCAGAATTCTCGGGCCAATCAGTGCTCGAAGTTGAGTTCCCAATCACGGCAACCAGTCTACAAATTGACCTGCTAATTGTCGGCCCTAAAATTGATCATCTGATTCGCTTGGCAGCGACTATCTCTGACTGGAACATTCCGCCAGCCGCTCTGCTCATCCTGCCCGAGGCGACCTTTGCCAAAGAAGTCGAAAACCTATCTCACCACCCCCGCGTCGGCCGTTCCATTTTCTTTTGCAAAGATACTGCTGAATCGGTGCAGCTCGGACTGAAACAAATCTACGCCTTTCACTGTAAGCGAGCCTCACTCGAACTCGACAATTCCCTCTCGGGTAATTTCAACTTGAACAACATCTCTCCTCGCTGGCTGTTCCAAACCATGATGGAGCACTTGGATGAGTATATCTATTTCAAAGATAACAATTCCCGATTCCTCGCGGTGAGCCGCTACCTAGTAGAGAGTTGCGGCAAGAGTGATCCGAGTGAAATCATCGGCCAAACAGACTTCGAATTCTTTGATGCCGAACACGCACAAGAAGCTTATGAAGATGAATGTAAGATCGCGACCGGTGAACTCAAAGAACTAAACAAAGAAGAACATATTTTAAAGGAAGGTGAACACGTTTGGGTCGCATCGCGCAAACTCCCTTTATATACTCGATCCAACTATTTAGCGGGCTCCTTTGGCCTATCACGCGATATCACAGAGCAAAAAGAGCTCAATCAAGAGCTGGAGAAAAACCACCAGCGAATGGAAGCCGAACTACTGTTAGCCCGGAATCTACAAAGCGCTCTAATCCAAGACAGCGTGCCCACTTTTGTAAATTCCACAGGCGCCTCAGCACTCGAAATTGCCACTGAATATATCCCCTCTTTTCATCTCAGTGGTGACTTCTTCTCGGTCAATAAAACCACTAGCGGCGGTGCCGCAATCTTGATCGCTGATGTCATGGGGCACGGCGTGCGTGCTGCCATGGTCACCGCAATGATTCAGATCGCAGTGAATGAACTGCACGCCTATGCCGAGCAACCAGCAGAATTCATGATGCGGCTCAACTCAATGATGCACGAATCAATGCACGCATCTGGACAAACTATTTTTGCCACCGCGAGTTACTGCTACCTTGACCTCGAAAGCAGACAGTTGAGTTACATTCAAGCAGGGGCAAGACATGGCATTTATACGCCGGCAGACTCAGCGCAGCACGCACGCATCTTTGACGGTAAAAAAATCGGCCCCGCACTGGGCCTCCTCCCTAAAGTCGAATACGCCGAGGATTACATTCAGCTAAATTGCCAAGACGAAATCATCCTCTATACTGATGGCGTGATTGAGGCAGCGATGAACGAGGAAGAATATAGCGAGGCACGATTACTCAGTTTTTTGGAAACGCATCGGAACGATGATCTGCCCCTAATGATCGCTGGCTTGATCGAGTCCGTCCAAAATTTCACAGATCATAAAGGTATGGAAGATGACGTCTGCCTAATCGGACTACGCGTGCAATAAGCCAACCGGCAATATCTCGTCGCCGATCATCGCGCTGCAGACGACTCGCGGGGCAGCTCTCGTCCATCCTTAGACGCTTGCAGTTGCTGGTACGCGCGACGCGGGTCTATTTCAGAATAACTGCCACGGATAGGTGTGCATCGGCCGGTTCGCTCAACACACTCAACGCATTATCCCGCGCAGCGCCTCGTTGTTAAGGAAGAGCTCGGCAATTAATTCGTTTCAGTCAACCATCGGAAGCATCATCATTCTATTTAAATAAAAAACTCTAATATTGAATTAAGAAAAATAAGCCGAACTTATCAATGCTCTCTTAGCCTTGCACTCCGAAGGACTCGAGCCAAGTTCATCTGAACTTCAACTATATCTAAGTCAAAACAGGTTTTTCACCACATTAAAGCTCGGTAAGACTTCGTTTATAAAAAATTTAAAACCACTCCTCACATGGACTTAAAAAAACAACTAGGCCTAGACCCAGACACAGCGGCAGCAGTGCAGGACGACCAATCACTGCTCGAGTATGTAAACCTAAAATTGACTTCCATTGGTCAACCCGTGTTCGGCGACCTTACCAATTCTAGTTTTTTCGAACTCAGTCAGTCCCTACTTGAGAGTTACCAAGAACAGTCACGCTTATTAGCCGACCATCTTCCAGCCTGCGACCAACGCATCCAAAACTTCCTGGCCGAATACTTTTCCGACCTCGATTTATCCGAGATGCCACATCTGCCTAATAACACCTTGATCCTCGATCGTCATGGTGTTGCGCGCACCCTTTCCCTGCCAGCCAAGGGTGACCACTTCTCTTCTGACATCGTTGACTCATACCGAATTCAACAAGGTGTACTGCACAATCCAAAGAGCGACCGGCGCACAACAAAAGGCGTCTTTCACGTCGCCGAAGGCGGATTGCCAATCCCGAATGACAAAAAAGCGGTGCCGCAACTCGCAGCTGCCCGCCTGCTGGCTAAAGCGCTCGACGCCCCTGAAAAGCTAACAGAACTACCTTACCTTGCCAACCAAGACAGCAAAGCAAAAGCATGGGTCTCGCTCCTGCTGCGCCCCGTCGTCGTGCCTGAAGTCGATGGCTTCTGTCAGCAGAAGACCATGGAAATACGCTTCTTTGCACCTGGCAATCTCGTTGGTAACCTCGACTTCGTCGAATCTATCTTTGGCAATGGCGGCGATCCATTCATCGCCGATAATGATGCAGGCCTAGACCCCGCTCACTGGTCTGGCCACACAGGCTGCGTCATTCTAGCACCTCACCTAATCGGTACCACCAAGAAAGAAATCGGTCTACCAAACATCGCAGATGCAACTGCACGACAAAAGCGCGATGGCATGTGCTGGGAAAAAGAAGATGAGCTGTATAATGATGGCAGCGCTTTTAAAATCACTTGCCGTGACACATCCGGCCAGATTGTGACGGCAATCGCAGATAACTACTTCGGCTACTGCAAAAAAGAAGTGAAAACGCAAATTAGCTTCGCGGCCAACTTACATGGCATGGCCGAAGAAGAACACGCGGGGGGTACACTTGCCTTCACTGCTTACGATTTAGGTGAAGACTTCCAACTCAGCCAACATTATCCTGAAGTCGACCAAACGTTCGAGGGCGTGGCGGCACGCTACGCCGACCTAATCAATCTCCAGCCGGCAGGATATGCAATCGATAAGAAATTCGATAACATTATCTACATTCCTGAAGGCGCCCATTTTGAGCTGAATTGTCAGCGCATCACATGGGCAAAAGATGACGTCAAGCAGGCAATCAAATTGCTGCCAAACATCACTTACGTGCTACCATCTGGCTATAAAGTGCAAATGGTTAAACCTGCCGAAGGTCGCCGCTGGCGCTTGGTCGGATACACCGCAGAGAGTCGCGTGTGCCACAAGCCCTCGACTGTCTCGGGTGGTGGTAAGTCCGAAATTTCTAAGTCGATTTCCGATGCGATCATTTCCGGCCCAGTATTTGTCAGTGACTTCCAGAATGACTTCGACCTCACAGAAGCTATCATTAATAAAGACTTTGCCGATCGCTTTAGGATCAAGATCGGAAGTGGCGTGCCGTCACGCGCCATCTTGGCCAAGGATCGCTCGCTTGGCTCGGTAATTAAATTACTTACCCCTTCCAAAAATGATTTCACAGATGAATACAACGAATGGCTGAAAAATATCCCGCAGCACGTCAAGGAACTCGTCCTGATCATCAAGCGTTACTATAAATCCCACTGGGGCAGTGACTGGCGCAAGCGCTTCAATGTCGATCTAATCAACGGCGAGCCAGGTAATATCCTGCGCTACCGCGAGCAGCAAATGCTCACACAATATTTACGAATTGGCTACACCAAGGATGGCTCGTGGCGTACCTTCGGATTGCGTAAAGATTTCATGCCTGCGGCGAAGATCTCGCTCGAAGATGATATCACTGCTTCCGTCGTGGCACCGACTAAGGATCTAAAACACCTTCCTCCGCACTGGAATACACCATCTGCTAAATTTGTGCATAATTGTGAATACCGCTTCTTCCAACGTCCAGACGACGCGATCATCCGCGGCTACGACAAGCAAACCGAAATCGACCTCAGTTCAGCTGGTAGCTTTCTCAGTAACTACGAACCGCTCGATCGTGACGATGCGACCGAAGAGATCGAAGATGCGATTCGCTTCGGCCAATATACCGAGCCGATGCAAAGTATGATTCGAAAATTCCATGCCAATTCATCCCCAGATTACTATTCAACCAACGCAAATCCAAGAATCGTCGATGGCAAGCCAACCAAAAATCCTCGCTATCTGCAAGTGCGTCCGGATTTGCGCGACCAGCGTGCAGTCTATTTAGCAGACATCAGTTCGCGTCTATACCGTCGCCAAGATGCGCATTCGCCACTACTTCGACCAGTGACATCCATCCTCCCGGGTCGACGAAACAACCCAGCTGAGCCTGAGTCTGGCGTCATGCCGCTGTGCGTGAATAGCCCGATCCATCACATGCAGCTTCCTGAGCTATTCATGGAATTCATCGCCAGTATCACTGGCAAGTCACCCTCCACGACTGGAGCAGGTTCGGAAGGTGCGCTTACAAAGGGTCCATTTAATGCTCTGCTGCCGATATACGATTTAAATAACGCGCTAGTCTCCTACCTCGCAACTGAGCAACCGGCATTCATTACCGCAGCTGGCTACGTCGGCCCGAACTATCGAGTCGACCACGACATCAGCCTGCTCGTTCCAGAGATCTGGTGCCGAATGAAGCCGCACGAAACCGATCCTAAATTCCTAATCGAGCACGGCTACCTAGAACAAGTACAAGACTTTGAGCACAACGGCGAACGCATCCAAGCCAGCCGTATCGGCTATCGCATCACGGCTAAATTTGTCCGCATCTTTTTCGGCCGCGTCTTTAGTAACCCCGAGACCGTGATCAATAAAGAGATGCTCCAACCTGAGCTGCAAGATATCGAAACCTTCGTCACTGGCATGAAGACCATCATTGCAGCCCATCAGGAAGCGGCACTGAACTACTTCGCCGATGGATCGATCGAGGACGCGTGCCCACCACTAAAGGCCCTGCTACATATTATGGCTTACGGTGAATACGAAGGTAAGGGCCTCGATTCCGATGCCGTGCGCAGCCACTTCACTCGTGAGTCGATGCTGAATAGCGAATGGTATCAGACCCGTCTAGAAAGTCAGCAGCAGCAAGACATCAGATCTTGGACCGGACATGTCGACTATCTGAAGCAATTCCTCGCTAAACAGTCTCACACTGGCGTCGCATCGCGCCTCAAGATTAAATCAAGATACACTGCAGCCAAACAAGAACTCGCTCGCGTCAGTTCGAAGCACTACATCACTACACTGGTTGGCACGCTCGGCCGTCATCCAATTAAGTAAGCAGTAGGCAGACGGCAGCAGCGTTACGCCCCACGTACCACTCGGAAAAGCTCACGCAGCTTTTCGGGATCTTTGATGCCAGCAGCAGTCTCGACGCCACTATTAACGTCGATTCGACTGGCAGTGGAACGCACGAGTGCATCGGATACGTTCGAGGGAGACAGTCCGCCAGCAAGTATCCACTGCGTATCTTCAAACTGCTGCTTCAGGCTGGCAAATCGCGCAAAATCACCCGTATGGCCGGTGCCCCCAACTTGGTTGCTAGAATACGTATCGAGTAAAACTGTGTCGGTATACTGCAACAAGGACTCCGGGAAAACATCCGCCGGCGCAACTCGCGGGGCCAACCACAAACGATCGCGCCACACAATTTCAGACCACCGCGCCAGCTGCGCCTCGGCAATCGGCAGGCTTGCGTGGATTTGGAATCGATCAAAGCCGGCATCGCGATAGCGCAACAGATCATCTGCAGCTGTCTCCACATCGACGATCACACGTTGCCCCGCAGGCACGCGGGCAGCTAACTCCACCGCTTTCTCTAGGGTAATACCCCTAGGCGATTGCGGATACACGATGAAACCGAGGAAATTTGCCCCCAAGGACAACGCCAATTCCACGTCTTCTTCACGCGTCATGCCACAAATTTTAAT
>JAURBE010000007.1 GCA_030829145.1 Verrucomicrobiota bacterium
TCGTGGGTTCAAATCCCACCGGGCCCACCAGCCTACGCTTGAGCGCAGCGAAAGCGGAGGCTGTCACGCCGCAGCTTCGAATGAAGCGTAGGCGGACCGTAGCCTTTTTGAAGGATTTCGCGCTCCAGCTTCGGCTTGGCAAGCCCTGACTATTAGTCTATTAGTCAGATTTGAAGGCTAGACTGCATATTGCATGAAGGTGGATTTGGTCATGCGCTTCGCAACAAAACATTTCTGACAGCCTACGCTTGAGCGCAGCGAAAGCGGAGGCCCTCACGCCGCAGCTTTACTTTTCAGCGTAAGCTTTGGAGACTTCTTCGCCGATGATGCGAATGCCAGTTTCAACGTCCTCTGCAGGCATGGTAAAGTTGATACGGATACATTCGTCACGGTGCTTCCAATCAGAGTCATCTTGGCCGAAGAAGAAATAGCTGCCTGGGACGATGAGTACATGGCGAGCTTTGAGGCGTTCGTAGAGTTCGTGAGAGCTAATTGGCAGGCCTTCGAACCAAGCCCAGAGGAAGAGTGCGCCTTCGCTACGGTGAATGTGGTAATTGAGCTGCGGGTCGAAATATTGTTTCACCCAAGCTTGTGCCTGTAGGGATTTTTCACGGTAAAAGGGCTGTACCACTTCGTTGCTGAGGCGGAGGATTTCACCACTCTCGACTAGGGGTTGCACGATTGCCTGACCAGTATTGGTATTCGCCAAGCCCATGATCGAGGTCATGGAAGCGATGGCTTTTGTTATTTCCGGAGTTGCGATGACGATGCCGGTGCGGGTGCCGGGGAGGCCAAGTTTGGAGAGACTGAGCGTGAGAATGATGTGCTCATTCCAGATTGGTTTGGCTTCGGTAAAGATGACGTTCGGGAAGGGAGCGCCATAGGCATTGTCAATGATCAGTGGAATGTGGTGGGCTTTAGCGAGCGCTGCTAGGCGATTAATTTCGTCGTCAGTTAAAACATTGCCAGTCGGGTTGGTGGGGCGTGAGACGCAGATCGCGGCGATGTCGTCGGTCACGGTTAGGTGGTCAAAGTCGACGCGGTATTTAAATTCGTGTTTTCCAGTGAGTTCGATGCGCGGCTTGACGCTGCGAAACATAGAACCGCTTACGGATTGATCGGCATAGCCGATATATTCAGGCACGAGTGGCAGCAGGATTTTCTTTTGCCGCCCATCGCTGAAGCGTCCCGCAAGTGCATTGAACAAGCTAAAGAACGCGGTTTGGCCGCCCATTGTAATGGCGATGTTCTCAGCACTCAGATCCCAGCCGAATTCCTGGCTGAATAGCCGCGCAATAGCTTGGCGAAAGTGAGTGCTACCCGCCGGTGGCTCATAATTGCCAAGCATATGCTCCAATTCACCCGAAGTGGCTGCGATGGCTTCAATCCGTTGCCGCCAGAGGGCATCCATCTCGGGGATGTGCGCTGGTTGTCCCCCGCCGAGCATGTGGATGTGATCGCCGCCCGCTGCGAGTGCGTGGCCTAAGTCGTCCATCAGTTCGCCGATACCGCTACCACAACAGAGGCCTTGACCAAACTCAGACCATTCCGGTGTGCCTAGTGTGTTGCTGTCTTGTTTGGGCATGCGCGTGGAGACTGTCTAGTGGTAAGTGGGTGAGACTGGCTGGGTGTATCTTTCTGCAACTTATATTGGGTTCGATGTTAGCCTCGCTGTTGCCGCCGTCAATAGGATGATCGTTGCGGCAGGATACAAAAAAGGCCGTTCAGATGAACGGCCTTTAAAGTGTGTTAAATAGTTTCGCTTATTTGAGGATAATTAATTCTACGCGACGGTCTTTCCCAGATTCAGATTTAGAGATGCCAGTGGTTGCTTCGAGGCTTCCTTTTGAGAGCGTATCAACTGCGCTGGTGTCGGTACCAAGTGTAGCGAGGTAGTCGCGAGCGCTGTTGGCACGGCGATCACCGAGTGCCAGATTATAGTCTTCGGTGCCGTAATAGTCACAGTAACCTTCAATTAACAGGCCATCGCTTGGGTTGGCTGCGAGATGATCGGCAGCGGCTTGCAGCTTAAAGCGTTCGGTCGCGGAGATGGAAAATTCGTCGAAGCCAAAATATACATTTTGTAGTACACCGCGCACCATTGGTCGACCATTGTAGGTATTATCTTCGGCATTGATGGCGGCATCGTCATCACGCGGTTCGAGCCCATCTGCAGTGCTCCAGTCGGAGTCCATGCCCGAAAGGATACCGTCACTATTATAGCCTGCGCCGTCTGCACTTAGTCCGCCGTCAGAGATGGGTGTCGGTGGTTGAGTACGGCAACCTGTGAGGGCGAAGACAGCTAAAATTAAAGGCAGAGAAATTCGAAGCAACTTAAACATGTCTTAAGAAATTGGTAGGATGATTTGAAACGCGCAAACTTTTTCCATTGCTTGATTGGATTAATTCTCCTTTGCAGTCATGTTACTGTTTTTATTATGACACCACCTGCACGTATTTTCTTAGTTGATAATGGTTCCCTGCGAGCGGACGCGGTGCTAGCGCTGCGTGGCATAGCGGCTCAGTTATCCAAGCAAGTGGGGCGGGCAGTGGAGCCAGTGAGTTTGTTGCACTCTAGTAAAGTCCCTGTGGCGGAGCTAGAGGGCGAGCCTGCGAAGGTGGTGAGGCCGACCTTGCGTCGCTACATTGAGGCCGGGGAGCGGGCGTTTATTTTGGTGCCTATGTTTTTGGGACCGAGTCGGGCGATTTCAGAATATTTGCCTGAACTGATTACAGGGGCACGCGAATTGGCACCTGATGTGACGATCGTCGTCGCTGAGACTTTGGCAGGAGCAGATCCTGACTGCCCGGATCCGCGCCTTGCTGCAATGCTGGCGGCGCATGTGTGGCAAACCATCGAGCGTTCAGACTTAGCACAGCCGAGGGTGGCGCTGGTCGATCATGGCACACCTGCGGAAGAAGTGAATCGAGTCAGAAATGCAGTGGCGCGCCAGCTGGCGCAGTTGCTCGACGGCGAGGTTGCTGCGGTGGCTGCCTGCTCGATGGAACGGCGCGAGGGGCCAGAGTATGATTTCAATGAGCCCTTACTTGAGCGTATCGATCAGTTAGCAGGTTGGACTGCTGCGGATGTCATTGTTGCGCTGTTTTTCCTATTGCCTGGTCGCCATGCTGGAGCCGCTGGAGATGTGGCAGAAATTTGTGATGGCCTGATACAGCGTCAGGTATTAAAGTGTGCCGTGCGCACGCCGCTACTGCACATGCATCCACTATTGGTTGATGTGTTAACCGACCGATTGAAAGCAGCCCTGGCTGAGTACGAATCGATCGACTAACTGCCGCCCATCACGATCAGGCCATTATTGATCGCATAGCGGGTAAGACTCGCGACATCATGCAGATCGAGCTTGCGCATTAAATTAGTGCGGTGATTTTCAGCAGTTTTTACGCTGATACTGAGTTTTTCTGCGATCGCGCGCGTGCTGTGACTTTCCGCGATGAGTTGCAGAATTTGCCGCTCGCGCTTGGTTAAAATACTAATACCTGATTCATTTGATTTCGGGTCAGCCATGGCATCGCGCAAGAGTGAGGCGACCTCGGGGCCAAAATAGCTCCCTCCGCTGGCTACGATTTCGATGCCTTTTTGTAGCTCAGAAAGTGGGGCAGACTTTTCTACAAATCCATGTGCGCCGGCTTGCAACAGTTGGCGGATCAGGCCTGGTGTTTGGTAGCCAGAAAAGATGAGTACGCGTGTGTCGGGAATTTCTTTTGCGAATCGGCGCAGCACTTCAGTGCCGTTGAGGTTTGGCAACATGACGTCAAGGATGACGAATTCTGGCTTTAGCTGAATGCACTGTTCACAACCGTTGAGCCCGTCACCACTTTCGATGACAACGTCATAGTGATCGTCGTTAAGAATTGCCTGGCTGAGCATTTCGCGCACGGCAGTCTGATCTTCAATAATGGCTACTGTTTTCATGAGGTATGCAGATGGCGGAGAGAGAGGGATTCGAACCCCCGGAACCTTTCGGCTCAATAGTTTTCAAGACTACCGCATTCGGCCACTCTGCCATCTCTCCAGTAGTATGTGTGATCCTTTTTTCCTAGGTCAAGATTCAGGAAGTGCAAGACGTTATGTGCATTCAGGTAAAATTAATTCAGTTTTTATCTGAATTAATTACTAAGAAATAGGCTGAATCAGTAGAACAAATTTCTGTCTAGGCTGCGGTATTGTATGGCTTCGAGTAAATGGGGGGTGCCGATTTGTGCCTCACCAGTGAGGTCCGCAATTGTGCGCGCTACTTTTAAGATCCGATCATAAGCGCGAGCTGAGAGGGCGAGTTGCTCCATAGCTTGCTGCAAAAGGTCGCCTTGCTCAGCATTGATTGCGCAGTGTGTCCGTATTTCCGAGTGTGACATGCGTGCATTGCAGCGTGTGGCAGTGTCTGAATTTTCAGCAAAGCGTGTTATTTGTAGCGCTCGTGCGGTTTCGCAACGTGTACGCATGTTCGCCGAACTTTCGCCTGTCTTTGTGCTACGAAGTTCATCGATACGCAACGAGGGTGCTTCGATATGAATGTCGATGCGGTCGAGGAGTGGACCACTGATTTTAGAGCGGTAGCGTTGAATCTGTGGCACCGAACAGCGGCACTCCCGGGACTGATCGCCAGTGTAACCGCAGGGGCAGGGATTCATTGCGCACACCATCATGACGGAGCAGGGCAGGTTGATTTGACCTGCACTGCGCGAGATGGTGACGTTGCCATCCTCGAGCGGTTGGCGTAGTACTTCCAGGGCGGACCGCTTGAATTCGGGTAATTCATCCAAAAAGAGTACGCCGTTGTGTGCCAGAGAGATTTCGCCAGGGCCAGGAATGGTACCACCGCCTAGAAGGCCCACGTCTGAGATCGTGTGATGCGGTGCGCGAAATGGTCTTTGAAAATAGCGATTGCTGGCGGAGAGTGTGGTCCCAGCGGCAGACTGAATACTTAGAATCTCTAAAAATTCATCCATGCTGGGGCGCGGCATTATTGTGGGTATACGCTTGGCGATCATCGATTTGCCAGAACCTGGGGAGCCAATGATTAAGACGTTGTGACCGCCGCTCACAGCAATTTCAACGGCGCGGCGCACCGCGTGCTGCCCCTTAACTTCATTGAAATCGATGCGCTGGGCTTCGGGTGGGTTCTTAAAGTAGCAGCTCTCACGTGATTTAGCTGGGAGTATTTCGCACTCGCCATTGAGAAAGCGCACCGCGTGGTCGAGGCTGCCAACGGGGAAGACCGCCACACCTTCGACCAGCGCCGCCTCGTCGGCTGATTCCATCGGCACAATCAGGCCTTTTTTTCTCAGCTTTTTGGCTAGCATAGCCATCGCGAGAGTTCCTTTAACTGGGCGAGTCTTGCCGCTGAGGCTAAGCTCGCCAGCAATGAGAAAATGATCCAATTCAACTTCTTCGCACTTTTTCATCGAAGCAAGGATTGCGAGCGCAATTGGCAGATCGTAAGCAGGGCCTTCTTTACGGAGGCCGCCAGGCGCGAGGTTGATGGTGGTACGAGTGGCTGGAGTACGGAAGCCGCTGTTAGCCATCGCCGAGAAGACGCGGTCTTGTGACTCTTTGACGGCAGCATCGGGCAGTCCGACTAAAATAAATTTGAGTTCGCCAACTTCCCCTGTATTGACTTCTATCTGTACAGGGTGGGCTTCGACCCCAACCAAGGCTGCGGATTGTGTGATTCCTAGCATATTTCGGTATTCTCGCTTGGCTCCGAATGTCGAACAACTTTGCACGGGTGTCACTCTTTTTTAATGCGTTAGTTATATTAATCATCTACGAGTATAAAATTTTGAAAATAGGGCTTACAGGTGGAATGGGTTGCGGTAAATCGACTGTAGAGCAGTTATTTGCAGAGGCTGGTTGGTGTACTGTGAATACGGATGAGATTGTGCGGGGACTGTTCGCTGACGATGTGCAGGTGCACGCAGCACTCCGAGAGCGCTGGGGAAATGTGGTTTTTGCTGCGGATGGGGCCGTTGACCGAAAGGCGATTGCTGCCCTGGTTTTTACAGAAAAAACCGAGCTTTCTTGGTTAGAAGACTTGCTGCATCCGAAAGTACGGCAGTCGTGGAAGCTGGCAATACAGCAGTTCCCGGCCCGTAACTGGTTAGTTGAGATTCCGCTACTATTTGAAAAAAGGCTTGAAACCGAGTTTGATTTGATTGTGTGTGTTACCAGTTCCCCTGAAATTGTCGAACGCCGTATGGTGCACAGAGGTTACACGCAGGAAGAGATCGAGCAGCGTCGCAATCGCCAGATGCCTCTCGAAGAAAAGACACGAAGAGCTGACTGCGTGATCACTAATGTCGGCAGCCTTGAATTTTTAAAACTACAAACGAAGCGATTAATCGCACAGATCTGAACGTATGAGGCCGTACTACATGTAGGCGTAAGGCTCAACGATCCTAAATTACCCAAGACCCCGCACAAAGCAAAGTGCCAAATTTATCAGTTATGAGTTCTGAAGACGAATCCAAGTTCTTGGTCAATGAGACCACATCCTCTGAGGATGCTCCAAAGCCAGCGCGTAAGCGTGCGGCGAAAAAAACGGCAGCTAAAAAAGCTGCTAAAAAAGGAGCGAAGAAGGCAGCCAAAAAAAGAACGACTGGTTCGGTAGCGCCGCCTGCGCAGTCGGATATGTTCATGTCTGCTTCTGTTGCGAAGCCCCAGCAACGCGAGCCTGATGAATTTGTGCCATCTGAAGTGTCTATCGGAACTGCTAGTAAGCCTGGAGTTGTATGGTCTTCGGATGATCCAGAATCAGCACCTGCAGAGCCAGAATCGAAGTCAGCGCCTGCTTCAGCTACGGCATCTTCGGAGTCGCCTGCTGAGAATCAGTCCGATGAGGGCAAGCCGCATGGCCGTCGCCAAGAGTCGGGTGGTGCGGGGCAGCGCAATCCACGTCGAGATCGCAATGATCGCAAGAACGACCGGGGAGACCGACCGAATCGCAACAATAAGTTCAAAAACAAAGGTGGCCAAGGCGGTCCGCCGAATAACAAGAAAAAGGGCAAGGGTCGTTGGCAGGATAAGAAGCGGCGTGCTCGCGAGGAAGAATCGCCGATTGAATTCGGTGAACTGCTCGAGTTTGAGGTTTTAAAGAATTTTGAGGCGGTGCTGCAATTGGCAGTTGAGATTGGTTCTGGCGAGGGTGACGCGCTTGATTTTAATCGCATCTATGACATGGGTTTGCCAGAGCTGCGTACCGAGGTGGCAGACTTAGGCGTTGAGACTCCACATGCTCCGAATCGTGATCAGCTACTCAATGCTCTGCTTGCAAAGGCAGGGGAGAACAAGCGATGCATCACCTCAACCGGGATTTTTGAGCCAATCGAAGATGGCGAGGGGGGCCTACTGGTCTATGAGCGTGATAATTATCGTGTGAAAGCGCTCAGTGCTTACGTGCCGCAGGTCTTTGTTGAGCGCTATGGATTACAGCGTGGTCATATTGTGAAAGCACAGCTGCACCCGCATCGTGAAGGAGAGTCTTGTTCCTTCGTCGTCTGTGTGAATGAAGTGATGGGACGAGCTCCAGAGTCTTTGAGTGAAATTGTTCCCTTTACAGAAGGCGTGCCGTATTATCCGCTAGAGCGTATTTTGATGGAGTCAGACACCGAATCAAAGTCAGATAATTTGTCAATGCGTGTGGTCGATTGCCTAACTCCGGTAGGTTTTGGTCAGCGTGGATTGATTGTGGCACCACCGCGTACAGGTAAGACAGTGCTTATGCAGGGCATGGCTAATTCGATCCAACGTAATTATCCAGATGCGCATTTGATCATTTTGTTGATTGATGAGCGCCCCGAAGAAGTCACCGACTTCCGCCGTCAGGTGACTGGAGAGGTGATTAGCTCGACCTTCGATGAGACTGCCGAAAGTCACGTGCATGCGGCTGAAATGGTCATCGAGAAGGCACGCCGGATGGTCGAAGTCGGCAAAGACGTTGTTATTTTGCTCGATTCGATCACTCGTTTAGCACGTGCCTACAATACGACGATGCCAAGTAGTGGCAAGATTTTATCGGGTGGTGTTGAGGCCAATGCGCTCCAAAAGCCGAAGCGGTTTTTTGGCTCTGCTCGTAACATCGAGGGCGGTGGCAGTTTGACGATTATTGCGACTGCACTCGTAGAAACTGGCAGCAAAATGGATGAAGTCATTTTCGAGGAGTTCAAGGGCACTGGCAACATGGAGTTGCACCTCGATCGAGGCCTTTCTGACAAACGTATATTCCCAGCGTTAAGTATGGATAAGAGCGGCACGCGTAAGGAAGAGTTGCTGTATCACCCAGATGAAATGTTTAAAATTTATTCATTGCGTAGGGCAATGAAAGGACTACCGTCCACCGATGCGATGGAAATGCTGATCCAACGTATCAAGAAGACCAAGACTAACGCGGAATTCTTGATCAGTGTCTCCCGCTAGTTAATTTACTTTCAATCCCCCCTTCTATCTCTTTCCCAAAAAACTGTGACTTCTGCTGACGAATTTGTTCTACAACTATTAACTGATAAAGGAATCGTAGGTTCTGCTGCGATCGAAGACGCCCGTGTAAAGGCTGCGGAGCAGGGTGGCGATGGCAACCCAGATACCGCTGCGTTGGACTTGTTGGTCACAGAGAATATTGTGACGCAAGTGCAGATTGCCCAAGCGCTGGCCGAAGAATTCAACATGGATTTCGTTGATCTTGCCGACATCCGCGTTTCCAACGAGGCGTTGGAGCTGTTACCTTACGATCTAGCGAACCGTTATAAAGTTTTTCCGCTCGAGGCGGATGACAATGAGGTGGAACTCGCGGTTTGTGATCCCTTGGACATGGATGCGATTGATAGTATCAGTCATGTTATTCAGCGCTCGATTACAAGTCGAGTGGCGCCGCTCGAAGAAATTGAGAAGGCGATTCACCAATATTACGACAGTGCACAAGCAGAGAATGTGGATAGCATGTTTGCGGGTACAGCAGAAGAGGGTAACGGGGATCTGGATCTGCCTACCGGGGAGGAAGGCGACCTGAGTGAGGACGAAGCGCCGATTATTCGATACGTGCACATGGTCATCTCGGAGGCATTGAAGCGCCGTGCGTCTGATATTCACATGGAGCCTCTAGAGAAACGCTTCCGCGTGCGATACCGTATTGACGGTGTATTGCACGAAGTGGAAAACCCACCGAAGCGACTGCAGCCATCAATCGTATCTCGCATTAAACTCATGTCTGATGTGAGTATTGCTGAAAAACGTGTGCCACTGGATGGTCGTATTAATATTAAGGTTGGGCCGAAGGTGATCGATTTGCGTGTGTCCACCCTACCAACTGCGTTTGGTGAAAGTATTGTCATGCGTATTCTGGACAAGGAAGGTTTAAACTTAGGCTTACCAGAACTGGGCTTCTTTAGTGATGACCAAGCAACCTTTGAACGTATTATTGCGATGCCCGATGGCGTCTTTCTGGTGACTGGTCCTACTGGATCGGGTAAGTCTACTACGCTCTATTCAGCGCTGAATTGCATCAACCATCCTGACCGCAAGATCATTACTGTCGAAGATCCAGTCGAGTATGAGATGCCTGGAGTGAACCAAGTGCAAGTCCGTCGTGACGTGGGGATGACTTTCTCTGCCGCACTGCGATCGATGCTGCGTCAAGCGCCGAACATCATCATGGTCGGGGAAATTCGAGACAAAGAAACCGCTGAGATTGCAATTAATGCGGCGCTCACTGGGCACATGGTTTTTAGTACTCTGCATACCAATGACGCGCCCAGCGCGGTAAGTCGTTTGGTTGATATAGGCATCAAACCATTCTTAGTGGCTGCTGCGTTACGAGCGGTGCTGGCGCAGCGATTAGTGCGCCGGATTTGCCCAAATTGTAAGCAACCTCATACGCCTGATGAAAAGCTACTGAGTTCTTTGGGTATTCGGTCCGACCAAGCATTGGATGCAAATTTCATGAAGGGCGCGGGTTGTCCTAAATGTAATTCGACTGGCTTCCGTGGTCGTGTGGGTGTCTTCGAGATGTTCACAATGAACGAAGAGTTACAGCAAATGGTTTATGAAGATGCCAGCTTAGTA
The DNA here is from genome assembly GCA_030829145.1 of Verrucomicrobiota bacterium. Lineage (GTDB taxonomy): Bacteria > Verrucomicrobiota > Verrucomicrobiia > Opitutales > Coraliomargaritaceae > Lentimonas. Next base: position 10,079 of record JAURBE010000007.1, read on the forward strand.
GCTTTGCGTTCTAAATCCAAAGAGATGGGCATGCGTACCATGCGTGAAGACGGTATCCGTAAGGTTATTGCAGGTGTCACTTTGGCTGAAGAAGTGCTGCATTCAACCGTGGGTGAAGCGGGGTAACCTCTCTTTAATTCTGACAATTTTAAATTCAATCGCTGTAAAACCATGAGTTATGAAATGAATGATTTGCTTGAGCTGATGGTCGATCAGGGTGCTTCTGATTTACATCTGCAGGTGAATCAGGCTCCCACTTTACGCATGTCTGGAAGCATGGTTCCGGTCGAGGGCGAAAAGTTGACGGCTCAGGATACTGAAGATTTGATGAAAGCGATCACCTCGGTGAGTAATCAGGAGCAATTGAAGACCACTGGCGGGGCTGATTTCGGCTTCGCTTATATGGATCGTGCGCGTTTTCGGGTCAGTGTTTTGCGGGCTAAGGGAGATTACGGGATGGTGCTACGGCAGATTCCAAATGATTTATTTACACTGAGAGACATTGGGTTACCGGATCAGATTAAAGATCTAATTAGTCGCCCACGTGGATTAATTCTGGTAACTGGCCCCACTGGATCAGGGAAATCGACGACTTTGGCTTCGATCGTCAATTGGATAAATGAAAATCAAGATGGGCACATCATCACGATTGAGGATCCGATAGAGTATTTTCATGAACATAAAAAATGCATCGTGACGCAGCGAGAAGTTGGCAACGATGTCACGTCCTTTTCAAGTGCGATTCGTGGCGCACTGCGCCAAGACCCCGACGTAATTTTAGTCGGAGAAATGCGTGACCTTGAGACGATTGAAGCGGCCGTGAGTGCTGCGGAAACAGGACACTTGGTCTTTGCCACATTGCACACAACTGGTGCGGCGCGCACGGTTGACCGTATCGTGGATGCCTTCCCATCCGCGATGAAGGATCAAATCCGCACACAGTTGGCGTCCTCTGTAGTCGCGGTGATTTCGCAGGTTCTGTGTAAGAAAACCGGTGGCGGGCGTATCGCTTCATTCGAAATTATGGTGACGACTAATTCGATTGCACAGTTGATTCGCGAGAACAAGACATACCGCATTAACTCTGATATTCAAACAGGTGCTGCACATGGTATGATCGGCTTAGATGCTCACTTACTAAGTCTGTACAATCGTGATTTGATTAGTGCAGATGAAGCCCTTTTAAAATCTCAACTCCCCAATGCCATGTACGATAAACTTGTCGAGCATGGCGCTCCTTTTACAAATCCATAAGCGAGTGTCCTGTAGGCGCTCATTTCCCCCCAATGTTCGAAGATCACAACGATACCGTATACGAAATAATCAAGTCCGCTGAACTGCTTGATCCTGCACAGTTAGAGGAGCTGAACGAGTCGCACCTGAATACAGGAAAATCGCTCGCCGATTCCGTCATTGATTCTGGCTTAGTAGAGCGTACGAAAGTGCTGAGTGCGGTGGCTGAATATTTAGGCTACACTTATCAGGAGTCAGTGCCCAGCTCAGTGCCTGAAGGCGTTGCCTCTGTGGTTAAGGCAAGCACGGCACGAATGTATGCGGTGGTGCCTGTTACTGCGACAGAGACTTCGATTGCTCTGTTAGCAAAGGATCCGTTTAATCCGAGTATTATCGACGACCTCACATTTACGCTGAACAAGGATATTGAAATAGTCGTCTGTGATCCTGATCTGATCGATGAGCTTGTCGTCTCGACTTATGGTGAGGAAGACTCGTCGATTGATGACATTCTCGGAGATTTAGGAGATAACTTCGTCGAGGCCGAAGATGACCTTTCAGGGTCTGATTTGACAGACTTGGCAAATCAGACGCCGATTATTCGTTTTGTAAATTTGGTTTTGCAGCAAGCGATTAAGGATCAAGCGTCGGATATTCACTTTGAGCCATTTGAAGACCAGTTCCGTATTCGTTATCGTATTGACGGTGCCCTATATGAGATGGCGCCGCCGCCGAAGAGTTTAGCAGTGCCTGTCATTTCACGCGTGAAAGTGCTTTCGAATATGAATATCTCGGAGTCACGAATTCCACAGGATGGTCGTATTAAGATGACGATTGCCGGACGTCCGGTGGATTTGCGTGTTTCGACATTGCCGACGCAGTTTGGCGAAAGTGTCGTACTTCGTGTCTTGGATAAATCTGTGGTGAATCTGGACTTGGAAGCACTCAGCTTACCTGACGATATTTTACAAACCATTCGTGACTTGGTCGATCGGCCCAATGGTATTTTTATTGTGACGGGCCCGACTGGTTCAGGCAAGACGACCACTCTTTACAGTGCGTTACGTGAGGTGAATAGCGTCGAGACCAAAATTCTCACCGCGGAAGATCCCGTTGAGTATGAGATCGATGGCATCATGCAGGTTGCGGTAAACCACCAAGTTGGACTCGATTTCTCTCGGGCATTGCGTGCCTTCCTGCGCCAAGACCCGGATAAGATCATGGTCGGCGAGATTCGCGATTTAGAAACTGCGCAAATTGCGGTACAGGCATCGCTCACTGGGCACGTGGTTCTGAGCACATTGCATACGAATGACGCGCCGGGTGCGGTGACTCGCTTGATCGATATGGGCCTTGAGCCATTTTTGATCTCTGCCTCACTAGAGGCGATTCTTGCACAACGTTTGGTTCGTCGTATTTGTAAGTCGTGCCGCACTGCCTATGAGCCAGGCCATGATTTGATCGAGATGTTGGATGTGGATCCACTTGAAATCGCAGAAAAAGACTTCTTTTATGGTGAGGGTTGCCCCGAGTGTAGCAACACAGGTTATCGTGGCCGAGTGGGTCTCTTCGAGATGATTGTAGTTTCTGATGCGCTGCGTGAATTGATCAATGACCGCGCCCCAACACTGGCGATCAAGCAGAAAGCTCTCGAGCAGGGTATGCGAAGCTTGCGTGATGACGGCCTGCGTGCTATTTTCGATGGAAATTCTACGATAGAAGAAGTCCTTAAGTATACTTAATTATCTAACCACACATCCCCATGCCAAAATTTAAATATACTGCAATTGATCAGAACGGTAAGCAAAAGACCGGTTCTGTTGACGCTGCCAATCAAGATGAAGCGAGCTCTAAGGTGAGCGCAATGAGCTTAATGCCCACCAACATCACAGAATCGAGCGGCGGTGCTGCCGGTAAGTCTAAGAAAGCCGTTAAAGCCAAGGGCAAGTCTGGTGGCATGAACTTTGGCAAGGTAATCAAACCCGAAGAATTGACTACGTTTACGCGTCAATTGGCAACCTTGCTACAAGCTGGGCTACCGCTTCTGCGTGCGCTGGAGGTGATGATCCGCCAAGAGCGGAATTTGCGCTTTAAGGCATCCTTGGAGCAGATCGCTGATCAAGTGAAATCGGGTAATACATTTTCCGATGGCTTGCTCCAGCACCCGAAAATTTTTGACCGTCTTTATATTAACATGATTAAAGCGGGTGAGGCTGGTGGTGTGCTTGACGTCGTGCTTTCCCGTCTTGCAGGCTTCATGGAAAAGGCGCAGCGCACCAAGAAAAAAGTGCAGTCTGCAATGGTTTATCCAATCGTGGTGGTCGGTGTAGCGGTATCGATTGTTGTGTTGCTGATGGTTGTCGTCGTGCCAAAATTCCAGACTATTTTTGATGACATGCTTGATGGCGCAGCGCTGCCGGGACCAACTTTGCTAGTGGTCGGTATCAGTAATTTCCTGCGTGATAATATCATAATTTCGATGGGGCTTATGGTGGCCTTGTTCTTCGCCGTGAAGTTCGCGCTGAAGACGGACCTCGGCTCGAAGTGTTTTAATTGGAGTGCGATTAATTTACCCAAAGTCGGTGACCTTGTGAGTAAGGTGAACATTGCACGTATCACTCGCACATTTGGTACATTGCTGTCCAGTGGTGTTCCGATTCTTCAAGCGATTACTATTACTAAAGATATTACAGGAAATATCTTTTACACCAATGCGTTGACTCGCATCCACGATAGTGTGCGTGATGGTGAGTCGCTTTCTGTGCCGATGGGTCGTGAAAAGGTATTCCCTGATATGGTGACCAGCATGGTGGACGTCGGAGAAGAAACCGGTGAGCTCTCTGAAATGTTGAACCGTATCGCGGACAACTATGATGAAGATGTCGACAATGCAGTGGCTGGGATTACATCCATCATTGAGCCAGTTATGATCGTATTTTTGGCGGTGGTCGTGGGCTTTATCGTGATTGCTCTCTTCCTGCCAATCGTCGAGATCATCAAGCAGCTGACTGGTTGATTCGATAGACAATTAATTTACAAAACCCGCGACACAATGGTCGCGGGTTTTTTATTGCACTACGCGAATGCGTACTGGGTAAGATTTGCTTTACCAATCACAGTAAAGACTGTGTTCTCCATACCATTAATGAATACAATCTTAACAGCTTTCATCGCACTTCTGATTCTTAAATATGTCACAAGCACGATCTTGGATGTCTTGAATATGCGGCATGTAAACAGTAAGTCTGCTAAAGTGCCAGAGACGTTTCGCGATTTTATTGATCTGCCCACTTACCAGAAGTCTGTCGCTTATACCGTCTCGAAAACACGCTTTGGCTTGGTGAATGATTTGTATGATACGATCATCTTAGCAGTGGTCGTACTATCAGGCTTATTACCTTGGTTATACAGCGCGCTGAGTACTGTATTTGGCTTTGGCACTTGGGGGCAGGCGCTTGTATTGTTTCTAGTTGCAGTGCTTCTTGGTTTACCCGGACTGCCGTTCGAGTGGTGGAGCACCTTCAGGCTCGAAGAACGTTTTGGCTTCAATAAGAGTACGCAGAAACTATGGTTGGTGGATAAGATTAAGGGTTTCTTACTTGGTTTTGCGATCGGTTATCCATTGTTGGCTGTGTTGATCTTTTTGGTGTCGAGTGCAGGTGATCTCTGGTGGCTTTGGGGTTTTAGTGTGTTTTTTGTTTTTCAGTTAGTGATGGTGGTAGCTTACCCCATGTTCATTATGCCTCTATTCAATAAAATGGAGCCAATGGAAGAGGGCGAATTGAAGCAGCGGCTGTTTGCCTTGGCAGATCGAACAGGCTTTAAAGCGCAGACTATTTTGGTGATCGATGGGAGTAAGCGCTCCGGTCATTCGAATGCCTTTTTCTCCGGATTTGGCCGTTTTCGGCGTATCGTGCTTTATGATACACTGATTGAACAAATGGAGCATGAAGAGTTGGAAGCCGTACTTGCGCACGAGATTGGACATTATCAGATGGGGCATATCCCAAAGATGATTGCGCTGTCTGCAGTCACTACGCTTGGCATGTTTGCGCTGCTGGGTTGGCTTGCTGAAGGCACTTGGTTGGCGGCGGCTTTTTCGTTTAGCGAGGATGTTTGCGGTGAGTTTGTGCCAGTGCTATTGTTGTTTATGCTTTTGAGTGGATTACTTACATTTTGGCTGTCACCTTTTACCAGTCTTTGGTCGCGTAAGCATGAGTATGAGGCCGATGCGTTTGCGCGTGATGCGATGGACTCTGCCGAGCCATTAATTCGTGCGCTGCGCAAATTGCACAGAGAGAATTTAAGTAATTTGACACCGCATCCGACCTATAGCCGTTTTTATTATTCGCATCCGACTTTATTGGAGCGCGAACGTTCGTTGCTTCAATAATGGCAACGAGCTGACTGATTGATCCTATGCGATTTGTATTCCAGCTGCTTTATTTTGTATTGGCTGGAATCGATGTGACTGCACCGCTATCAGCTGGGTCGATTCGGATTGCTACGTACAATCTGAATAATTACCTGATCATGGATCGTCACGTAGGTGGAAAGTGGCGCCCTTCGTATCCCAAGCCAGAAAGTGAAAAGGCGATCCTGCGCGAGGTGATTCACCAAGTTGCACCTGATATTTTGGCAGTTCAGGAGATTGGTGGGCTACCATTCCTTGAGGAGCTGAGGTCTGATTTGAGCGATGAAGGGCTGCACTACCCATACATAACATTGATCCAAGCAGCTGATTCAGTTCGTCATGTCGCGGTGTTATCTAAGTTTGCTCCTACTCACGTGGTGAAGCATCAAGATCTGAATTTCAAGTATCAAGCAGGCCGAGAGACAGTGAGACGGGGGCTGTTGGAGGTGTCATTCACACGCGCGGATAGTTCAATATTTAAGCTGTTTGTAGTGCATCTAAAAAGTCGCTGGTCAGAGGTGAAGGCCGATCCTGAATCTCAGCAACGACGGACGAGGGAAGCAGAAGCCTGTCGAGATCGAATCATAGAGCGAACGTATGCGATTGGTATGACTGATTTTCTGGTAGCAGGAGACTTTAATGATCATCCAGTCAGCGCCCCATTACGCCGCTTTTATCGCAAAGGCGCTTTGGATATCGGTGGCTTGGTACACGCGGCGGATACGCGAGGTGAGCAATGGACTCACTTTTACCGCAAACAAGTCGAATACTCTTTAGTCGATGGGTTTATCGTGTCCGGATCACTTGCTGACTCGATTGAGGGAAGCGGTCATATCGTCGACTTGCCAAACGTATTAGCTGGCAGTGACCATCGTATGGTTTATGTCGACTTGGAGATACAATTGGCCGAATAATTTTTGCGTCACCGAGATACTCTATTGCCAGCGAGTATAGAATTGCCAGTTTGCTGGGTAGTTATGGAAATTGTATTTTTAGGTACAGGGACTTCACAAGGGGTTCCGATGATTGCGCAACCAGAGGGAGGTTGCGATCTGGAGAATCCTTTAAACTGGCGTACGCGCACCTCGATTCATGTGGAAATGGGCGGCCATCACATTCAGGTCGACGCGGCTCCGGAGTTTCGTATGCAGTGTATTCAGAATGAGGTGACACAGATCGACACCTTTATTTTAACGCATCCGCATGCCGACCACATTTTGGGCATGGATGATCTACGGCGATTTTGTGATCTGAATGGTGGCACTGCCTTGCCTGTTTATAGCAGTGAATCTGGTTTAGAACGTATACGTGACATTTTCCCGTATGCGATTCTCGATAAACCAGTGGTCAAGGGCTACCCGGCATTCAAGCTGCAGGAGATGCCGCAAGTATTGGAGGTTCCTGGCGGTAGTATCGAATCGGTGTATTTACCGCATGGCGCGATGCAGGTGCTCGGGCTCATTTTTACTGAAGCAGATACTGGCAAGAAATTTGCGTATTACACGGACTGTAAAGAGGTCGGAGAAGAAGCACGTTTCCTTGCTGAGGATGCTGATGTCGTTGTGCTGGATGGCTTGCGACCCCAGCCACATCCTTCGCACATGACAGTTGAAGAGGCGACACAAACTGCAATTGAGATGAATGCGCGACTCTCGTTCCTGACACACATGACCTATTTTGTAGATCACGAAACCACTGAGGCTGCCTTACCTGATTCGATTCGACTAGCTTACGACGGCCTGCGTGTGAGCTGGTAGGGCAGTGTGCAGTTTGATTGAGGCATTCCACCCCGCCACTGCCCCGCAATTAAGCAAACATACAGCTGCGTAATTTTGATTGAGAAATAACTAAAAAAGAGGAACTGACCTTGCTCCTTTATTGAAACTATTTTTCATTAGTTACATGTCGAAAATGTTCTTATTCTGGAGGCCAAAGAATCCGATTACCGAAGATCAGCGGGTACCGGTGACTTTGTTGAGTGGCTTTCTCGGTTCAGGTAAAACCACGCTGTTGAACCACTTGCTCGCATCTGGTGCGTCTAAAAATTTTGCAGTGTTGGTGAACGACCTTGGCGATATCAACGTCGATGCCAGCTTGATTAAGCGGTCTATACGCAAGTTAAAAAGTCCAATCAGCGGGATGGTGGAATTAACCAGCGGTTGTATTTGTTGTTCGATTCAGACTGAATTAATGGATGCGCTACTGCACCTTTATTTAAAACATAAGCCGAGCCATATATTGATTGAGGCAACTGGTGTTGCGGAGCCGAAATCGATTATCGAAAGCCTTTTCGCAGCTAATTTTGAAGGCATACGAGGTGCTGACTTTCTTCGTGTGGCTAATCTGGTTACGGTGGTTGATGCAGCTAACCTCGAGGATAATCTGGGCGCTCGCGCAGATGCGGAAGCGGTAAAGCGCATTCAGGTCTTACAAGCCGACAAGCGGCGGCCGCTGCAAGAGTTACTTATGGAACAGATTGAGTGTGCGGATGTATTGTTATTAAACAAGACGGATCAGGTGACAGCTGCTAATGCTGATCGCCTCGAATCTTATCTGCATAGCTTGAATAGTCGAGCAGAAGTTCATCGTTGCAGTTTCGGCAAGGTGGACGCATCGACACTCCTTAGAAACGAACGCTTCGACGAAGAAGGGACCATGACTAGCGCACGTTGGCGCCATCTTATTCTCACGAATGACGGTCGTTCTCACGAGTCTAAGCGGCAGTCTGCTCAGCCAACTAATTTGAACCTTGATAGCTTGACTCCTATCGTTGAATCCGCGAACGAACACCCCAGCGGCTTTAGTTTACAAGCAGAGGCTGCTCCGCATAAGCATCACCACCAAGACTACGGATTGGATAGTTTTGTTTATAACAGTCGCCGAGCATTTGATGAAACAAAGTTTCTTAAGCTGCTTCGCTTTGAGTTGCCCGGTGTCGTTCGTGCGAAAGGATTTTATTGGACGACTCGCATGCCGAAGCGCATTGGTCTGCTCTCGATTGCGGGTAAAATCATGCGTAACGATTACATCGGCAAATGGTGGGCCGAGATGTTGGCTGATGGTGAAGCGACTGAAGCAGAGATGCCGGAGATTATCCAAAAAAATTGGCATCCAGATCTGGGTGATCGGCGCCAAGAGCTTGTTTTCATTGGCATTGATCTCGACCGCTTAGCAATCACCGAAGCCTTACTTGCCTGTGAGGTTGAGCCTGACTAATGAATCGAGTGGATTGCAGGAGGGATCGTCACTTCACCTGTGGCAGCCCATTCAACTAAGCGAGCGAGCAGCACCGAAACTGAGGGCACTGAAACGCAGTGGAGTCATGCCCTAAGCTGATGTAAGCTGTGCGCCCCTTCCCGAACTGGCTGACCATGGTGCTAGGCTCCCAGACATCGTCGCCGTTAAATTCTTTAGAGGCGAAGTTGGAAGTATGCACTGTTGCATCTGCTGCGCTCACATAGATGTTTTCCCAGAGCTCTACCCACTTTCTGAAATTTTCTAGTCCCTCAATTACCGGATGTTGAGTGTCCTCGATGCGCACTTCAAACTCGTGTTTCAGACCATGGTGAGTCCCCGATTTCCAAGTCGCGACACAGATGTTTTGATGATCTGCGACCTTTAACTGGACGCTAGTGAGATAGATTGTATGTTAGCCGATAGGTCTATTCAAAACCTTAAAGCTGAGTCGGATTTGGTGTATCGCCGTACACCGCCTTGGGGTCAAAGGATTTAGAATCTTCAATGAATTTTAAATGGATTGCGCTGTCGCTGTGGCCAATCGGGACCTCCCGATAAAAGCAAGAGCGGTAGCCGACATGGCAGGATGCCTCTTTACCACCGCTGAGTGGTTCACTGAGGTCTACTTCGAGTACGATACAGTCCTGATCATCATCAATCAACATACGGCGGACGGTTTGAAACATTCCAGACGATTCCCCTTTTTTCCATAGCGATTGACGAGAGCGTGACCAATAATGTGCGAGTCCTGTCTCAATAGTCAGTGTCAGTGCCTCTGGATTCATAAATGCAAACATCAGCACCTCGCGCGTCTCCGCATGCACGGTGATGCAAGGGATCACGCCTAGTTGATCAAACTTCGGCGCCAGTTGTTTACCTTCTTCGACTTGCTCGACGCTCTCACGTTTTGCGAATAAAACAGATTTAGTATTTTGAATCATAGCGGCTAGCTTGAGTCATCAATTGCTCGGATCAACATTAATGAAACTAATTTTCATTAAAATCGCTAGACCAGTCATTCTGGAAGTTAATATATCGTTCCAAATATGTCGATGCACTCGATCGGACACGCAACTAGAGTCGGTGTATGGAGATTACTTCGCAGTTTAGGTTTTTTGATGATCATTTTTTGAGGACATCAAATGAATCGGGTGGCGTATGAACGAAGTCTATTCAAGGGGCGCTTTAAGTATCAAAGTGTTGAGCGCATCAATGGGGGTGTTTGCGTTTGTTTGAGTTCAAATCCATCGCTCGAGTCGCGCACTTCCCAACCTGCATCCGACAAGGTTGATCGTAATAAATCAGAAGTCTCCCAATTTCGGGCAGCTCGCGCCGCTTGACGCTGATTGGCCAGCGCTATGATTGCAGGTGGTATAGTTGCTTGTGTCGAAGGTTGCTGCGAGGTTGCCGGCAATCCGAGTAGCTGAAGTATACGAGCGAGATCTCGTCGGATCGGAGCCTGTTCACCCGCAGCGGAATGCTTTAGACTTAGCAGCGCGCGATGCAAGGCACCTAGCGCTTTTGGCGTGTTTAAATCCTCACAAAGCGCTTCCAGAGCTGGTGTGAAAACAGTCGTTTCCAAGGCGTTCTGGCCCTGATTAGTCAGTAGGTCATGTTCTACGCCTGCGGTGAAGCGATGGAGACGCGCCAGTGAGCTCGCAGCAGCAGTGAGCGATTCCCATCTGAAGTTGAGAGGTTGACGATAGTGCCCAGAAATAAGCAAGTAACGCAGTGCCTCAGGAGAGTGCCCACGTGCCACCACTTCATCGAGAACAAATAAATTGCCAAGCGATTTGCTCATCTTTTCACCATCGACCCGGAGATGAGCAACATGTAACCAATGTTGTACAAACGGTTCTCCTGTCGCTGCCTCACTCTGAGCAATTTCGTTTTCATGGTGAGGGAAAATTAGATCAACACCCCCAGAATGTAAATCAAACGACTCGCCAAGGTAGCGCATACTCATCGCACTACACTCAATGTGCCAACCAGGGCGGCCGCGCCCCCACGGACTCTGCCAATGGTTTGAGCCATCCTCTGGTTTCCAAGCCTTCCACAGCACAAAGTCCTGCCAGGACTCTTTCCCGTATTCGTCGTTGTCGTTCAAACGTGCGGAGGCGTTTTGCCGTACACCTGAGCGGTTGAGTCGCGACAGTTTTCCATAATCGGCAAACGAATTGATCCGGAAATAAACACTGCCATTGCCATCTGCATACGCGTGGTCTTTTTCAATCAGTTGCTGGATCAGGCAAATTTGATCTTCAACATGCGCAACAGCCGATGGCGAGTGATGCGGCTGAAGGATATTTAGGGCCGAGCAGTCCGCTTCGAACTTAGCACGCCACTTGTCAGTGAATACGGCCAGCGGCAGACCTGCTTGTTGGGACTCACGGATGGTCTTGTCGTCCACATCCGTGACATTACGCACATGGCAGGTTTGAATTCCTAAAAACTCCACCAAGCGGCGAAATACATCTTGTAGTACAAAAGTGCGCAAGTTGCCTATATGCGCTGGCCCGTATACAGTCGGCCCACAGCAATAGAAGCGCAAGGTCGTCCCGTCCATCGGCCGGATGATACTGGAATTACGGGTGAGTGTATTGTGTAGTGAGAGTTTCATGTTGGCGACGGTTGACCTGATTGCGGATCGGACCCCCGTGTTTTTTTATGAATACAATCAATCGTATGTGGGATAATAAGTTATTGTGGAGCGACCCATTCTGGAAACGGATCTTTAAAGGTACTCCAAAAGACTTCACCGCCCTCCATCTCTTCTTCAGTTAGTAGACAAGCCTCAAAGGATGCGTTCAGAGAAGTTTCATCCATTTTTTCAGCATTGCCAATCAGTACCAATTCCTGGCGTCGATCCCCATAGGGCTCTTTCCAGTTGGAGCGCACTTTGAAGATCTCATCTTCGTCTTGAGGCCAATATTCACGGGGTACGGCAGCAAACCATTCGCCAGCCAGCTGCACATCGGACTGAGCGCCAGCCCTAGACCAAAGCCCGACGTAGGTCATGCGTGTCGCGAGCCAGAAAAATCCTTTGGAACGGATCACCCCCGGCCAGTCTTGCTTCATCCATTTCCATAATCGTTCGGGATGGAAAGGCCGTCGTGCACGATAGACGAATTGGTGAATGCCATATTCTTCTGTTTCTGGAACCGGCTCATTCTGTATTAACTTTAGCCAGTCAGGCATTTGCTCCGCCGATTGAATATCAAAACGTCCTGTGTTGAGGATGACGCTGGGGTCAATCTGCCCGTAGCTACACTCGATCACCTCCGCCTGACTGTTGAGCGCTCGGATACCAGAAATGATTTCTGCTTTCTTTGCTGCATCCACGGTATCGATTTTATTCAGCAAAATCACATCAGCAAAATCAATCTGATCGACAAGCAGATCCACAATCGTGCGCTCGTCCTCATCGTTGACTTCCTGGCCGCGACTTTTGAGTGTTTCCGGTGAACCGAAATCACGCTCAAAATTGGCCGCATCGACTACGGTCACCATTGTATCCAAATGAGAAATATCCTCCAAGCTGAAGCCCGCTTCATTGCGAAAAAAGAAGGTCTCAGCTACTGGCATCGGTTCCGAAACGCCAGTCGATTCAATCAATAGATAGTCGAAGCGACCTTCGAACGCGAGGCGTCGCACCTCTTCGAGTAAGTCATCACGCAAAGTGCAGCAGATGCAGCCGTTGCTCATTTCAACCAGTTTCTCTTCTTTGCGGCTCAGCTCAGCTCCGCCTTCAGCAACCAGTTGAGCGTCGATATTGATCTCGCTCATATCATTGACGATTACGGCGACTCGCAGGCCCTCGCGATTGTTTAAGACATGGTTCAGGAGTGTCGTTTTTCCAGCTCCAAGGAAACCGGACAAGACTGTAACCGGTAATTTTTTTTGGATAGATGTGTGCATAATATTAAGTATGAAAAAATAATAAAAAAAAGTGTCCACCCCATGCGATCAATAGCGAGAAGAGTGCTGCAAAGCTCGCTTGCCGAGCGATCATTTTGAATGCGAAGCTGGGGCGCATTTCTCGAGCCACGGTCAGCATTGTAACCAAACAGGGCAGCAGCACTCCTGCTAGATAGACTGCGGTTAGTATCTGGAGGGGGCCATCCATCGGCACTTTCAGCGCATGCCAATCCGCGTCGAGTAGTCCGATGGCAAGTCCGTCCTTGCGTACCGCACCAAGTACGATTGCAAGCGCGGCCTCGGGAGGGAGTCGAAACAGTGTCATCAGCGGTGCACACAAATGCGTCAACGCTGTAAGTGCACTGAACCATTGGCAGAGTCCAGCAAACACGCAAATTGCAATAAATATCGGTAGCGCGATACCGAAAAAATCACCTAAGCTTTGGCGAATTTCTCGAACGATTACACCGCACTTCGGGCGCTGTAAATTACCGAGTGGCGGTAGCAGTAAGCGATTGTTGCCATTGCGCAGTGAGGGTGGTGTTGTCCAACGTAAGTAGAGCAGCGAGGAGAGTGCCAGAACTACAAGATACACGAGGCCGAGCCAAGCATAGCCGCTTGCAGCAAACACCGCAAGGGTCGCTGGAAGTTGGTATGAGCAGGCGGAGCCAAATGAGATTGCCGCAACACAGGCACCCCTCGAACAACTGGAGCAAGATCGTGTTGCTACGATGGCTGGCACGTTACAACCAAAGCCCATCACCACACGAACCAGATCGCGTCCACCTAATCCGAAAGGTTTAAGCCATGAATGCAGCCCATAAGAGAGGTGATCAATCAACCCCGTATTCTTATAAATGGCGAGCAGGGCAGAAAAGATGACAATGGTTGGTAAGGCATAGAGCAGTAGAAAGGGTAACATCGCGACGACTCCGTAATCTCCAGCCAAGATTGTTGCCCATGCTCCGGGCAATTCGTTTAGCCATGCGAGCGGCGCTTGCAATCGACTCAACAGCGGATCGTAGAGTGTATTTGCAAAACGATTTGCTTGTGAGACAGCCAGCCATGCAGGTCCCAAAAGTAGCAGCAAACTCACTAGCGAAACGCTGAGGGCTTGTTCAATCAATAACCGTGTCCGCCCTGTCGGTCGGACAGGGAAGCTCGGTAAAGTATCGGTTCGAGCGTTTGAAATCGGTCGTGCGGCATCGACTGCTGCCCGTAGATCCACGAGCTCCAACACGTGCGGCTGTCTCCCATCGATCAAGTGGACTGGGACGCCCAATCGCTGGCTCCAAGTCGCGGTGATTGCGTGGCTCTCTGAACTTGAGGCAAGCACTCGATCACGATGGGTCAAGGCGATGACAATACGTTGGTTTGCGATTAGCGGCAGTAATTGCTTTAGCTCATCAACGGCATGATGTGCACGCAAGACAAGCAATAATCGATCATGTGCCGCCACTGCAGCCACTGTTTCAAGCACGGTACGCGCATCGGAATTGGTCACGATTCCAGGCGTATCAATCCACTCCACTGCGTCCCTTAAATAACTCTGACAATGTAGAGTCGATCCAGCCAAAGCTGAAGTCTCAGTGCGGCTTTCGGCAAGAGCTGCCAGTAAGCAGCTCTTGCCGACGCTTTCTAAACCAAGTGCCACGACGACTGGTTTTGCTGGAGCCGTCTCTGTCTTTGTGACTGGCATGAAGCTGAACATTAGTCGACCACTTCTACGTCTGCGAATTCCGGTGCGGTTGACTCGATCGCACACTCACAGTCTGTGCAGCACTCAAGGTCAGTGATGTGGAATCCACGCGCGACCTCATCTGCGATCGGGTCAGAGTTAAGCTCGAGCCGCTCAGCGATAGCTGCTGCTACAACACCGAAGCGCGCACGAAATTTGTAAATAAAGCAAAACTTTGACAACCGCTGCACCAGCGACGGTCCGGAATAAAACAAGCCCGCATGCAAGGTAGATTGATCTTGCTCGGTGAACACTGGCTGCCCGTTATCCCATTCGAAGAGATTTTTAACAGGCGTCAAAGCCGAGCGAAAACCTGTGGCGAGAATGGGTTGCACTGATGTGCGGTACGATTTGCCATTGGCGAGTTCGACTAAATAACCGTCGCTGTTTTGAGTGACTCGAACGACTTCACTATTGCCTTGCAGTGCCAACTTCTTGGGAAAGCGATGCAATACATCCAAGATTCGTCCCCGCGTGTAGGGGCTCAGAGATTCGCTGGGATCCGGATGGTCGTTTAACCACGGTTCGCCGTTTGACAGAACCGCGACGGCCTTGCCGCGTTCAACGAGATGAAATGCCGCATCCATACCGCTTTCGTAACCGCCAATGATAATAATCCCATCACCGTTAAGATTGTCCCACGAGTCGATGGTGGAATTGTGACGGCACAGTGCCGCGCCTTCGAATTCTGGAATACGTGGTTGACTGAACTCCCCGCCAGCCCAGACCACATTCGGCGTCTCAATTGTCAGTTCAGGCGTCTCGATACGGAAGCCATCGGTTATAGCATGTACGCTAGAGACTGGTTGGTTTTCTTTTACTGGTAGTGTAAAATGCTGTACTGACGCCTGCAGATAAGCGGCGTACTGTTCGCCACTCGGGTGTTCACAACCATGTAAATCTGCTGGGCTTGTGTCCGGATGGATCGCATTTAAATCGGTCTGCAAAAAAGGATTTGCGTGGAATGACGGTGTGATCATGCGCATCTCCTTAGGCCACGCTGCAAAACTTGAACCAACGGAGGAAGCCTCAAGGACGAGCACACTCTCCACACCGCGTCGGCGAAGACTCAGTGAACATCCCAAACCAGCGGGCCCAGCACCTATAATTACAACATCTACTCTGAGAAGATCCTCCATGGGAGGTAAGCAATAGACAATCATTGCTATTGCAAGTAATTTTCATTAAGTAATGAGTGGACTAGGTACGCTTGAGAGTAGGCAAGCGCGGGGAGCATAGGAAATAGTTTGATCCGGATCGGTTGTAAGGCATTATAACTCTATATGTCATCTTTGTCACATAGCCTACTTGAGACGATCTTGGAGCGCATGCGCTCCAAAGGTGGACGGATCACTCAGAACAAGATTCGTATTATAAAAGCGTTGATCGACTTGGATCATCCGGCGTCTGCAGAAGAGATCCGTGAGCAGGCTAACTTGCCTGCCACGAAGATTGTGACCGTGTATCGCAATCTGGAGGTACTCAGTGAGATTGGTACTCTGCAGCGAGTTCCACTCGAAAATGGGACTCAATTGTTCGAGTTAACCGCGCCTGGTGAGCATTATCATCATCTCATTTGCCGCGAATGCCATCAAGCGGAGCGCTTGGATGTCTGTCTGGGTGAGGAGCTTCGTGGGATGGCTGAGGCGCACGGCTACTCCAAGATCAACCATATCATGGAAGTGTATGGAATTTGCGAAAAGTGTGACTCCCCGGCGACTTGAGCCAGTCGGAAAATACCTAGTGTCATTCTGGCATTTGCGAGGAATGATGCTCTGTAATCATCCAGCGCTCATCTTTTCGGTGATACACAAATGTGAATCGGGCTTGGACACTAGCACCGTCTTTGAACGTAAATGTATAGACTCCAGAGTTAATCGCCAAATCATTGAAAATTCTAATATTTGCCTCGTTGATTTTTCCGACAGGGCCTTTGGCAACAAAATGAACAAAATAGTCCTCAATTTCTGCATGATTATGCCGTACCTGATTCGACACAGTCGGGAGTAGGATGCCACCACCCTCATAGAGTGATGCGACTTTTTTCGGATCCCCAGATTGAAGTGCATTATTCCACTCGTCAAAGAGTGCCATGATTTCATTTTTGTCAGTTTTGATCATGCTGATTAATTTGAGTTAGTATAATCGCTGTGCAATATTTATCATCACAAAAAATCCCCACCATAGAAACGGCGGGGATTTTGTTTCAATGAATAGCATTCGCTTATGCCGTTGTGGCAGCGGCCGAATCTTCAAATTCACCAAGGCTACGGAATTTAGCGTAGCGATCATCGAGAAGTTCTTTGCAGCTCTTGTTCTCCAGTGTCTCCAGCGATTGAAGAATCGCTGCTTTGATGGTCGCTGCGGATGCATCGTAGTTACGATGCGCGCCTCCGGTTGGTTCTGGCAAAATTTGATCCACCACGCCGAACTGCTTTAAGTGTGTAGGACTAAATTTAAGCGCATCGGCTGCTTGCGGAGCGGCAGCGCGGTCTTTCCAAAGAATAGCAGCACAGCCTTCTGGGGATATAACAGAGTAGTAGCCGTTCTCGAGGATCATGACCTCGTCTGCAACTGCGATACCAAGCGCCCCACCTGAGCCGCCTTCGCCAATAACGATGGTGATGATTGGCACTTTCAGCGCGCTCATGTCACGTATGTTCACGGCGATCGCTTCGGCTACGTGGCGCTCTTCTGCGCCAATCCCTGGATACGCGCCCGGTGTATCTACCATTGTAATGATGGGCATATTAAATTTTTCAGCCATCTCCATTAAACGCATGGCTTTGCGGTAGCCTTCTGGATGCGGGCAACCGAAATTGCGTAGGAGATTATCTTTAGTGTTACGACCTTTTTGCTGGCCGATAACCATTACCGGCTTGCCATCTAAGAATGCAGGACCGCCAACGATTGCCGCGTCTTCACGAAAACGCCGGTCGCCGTGGAGTTCTTCAAAGTCGGTGAAGACTCGCTCAATGTAATCCAGGGTGTAAGGGCGCTTTGGATGACGAGAGAGTTGCACCCGCTGCCAAGCAGTGAGGTCCGAGTAAATATCGACTTTCATCTGATCAATTTTCTTTTCGATCGCGACGATTTCACTGCTGACGTCGACCTTCGATTCTTGTGAAACTTGGTTCAGGGTGATGAGTTGCTTCTCTAGCTCGCGCAGAGGCTTTTCGAATTCTAGCGTGTAAGTTACGTCTTCCATGTAATTGCAAATTTAGGGGAGCGATTAATCGGCTGTCAATGCCGCTAAATGTCGTCCTTCTCAGGAGGAGATTTTAGTTCGTCTTTCCAGCCAAGCATTCGAGCCTCAGCACCATAGTGCTCAGCCTTGTCTTTATCGCCTCGTTCCACCCAAATCCGAGAGAGACTGGTGTTAATGTGAATGTCATCTGGGCGTAGTCCATGCGCTTTGTCTGCAGCTGCCAGCGCCTGGTCATAGTGACCTTCTGAAAAGTGGATTTCAGTCAGCGCGTGCCAGGTGGCGAATGATTCTGGGTGGGCAGCGCTGAGCTTTGTCAGTTTTGCGAGTGCCGAGTCACTATCACCCATGGTGAAGTCAAATGTGGCATCATCGATTTGATCTTGAAGAGAAGTGTCGTCGGTCATGTCTTTTAGGTTGCCCTGAGAGTAAGGCAGTTTTGAGTAGTACAGAGTTATCTCATCTTATGGCCGACCCGCAAATCGAAAAACTCCTTATTGTTCAACACCGCGACGTATCGCTGCTTAAAATTGAGCAAGACCTTGCCCGGATTCCGATAGAGCGCAACGCGCTCGAAGCTGAAATTGCGAGGGAAGAGGACAATGTTGAATCCGCTCGGCAAGCGCTGATTTCTAAAGAGATCGCGCGCAATGACTTAGATGTCGATGTTAAAGCTAAGGAGGGCGCATTGCTGCGATTCCGAACGCAGCAATCTGAAGTAAAGAAGAATGACGAGTACCAGGCGCTGACACACCAAATCGAGCAAACTGAGACAGAGATTTCGGAGCTTGAGGAGCGTGAAATCGAATTAATGCTCGAAATTGATGTTGCGAAAGAGGCGTTTGAGGCGGAAAAAGCGTCGATCGAGCGACGAATCGAAGTTCAGCGAAAAGAGATCAGTCTACTAATTGAGCGCGAGGCGCACTTAACAGTCTCGGCCGATGAGGCTCGAAAAGAGGTAGAAGCCTCGCGAGACGGCCTGGATTGGATCTATCTGGAGCAATACGATCGGGTCAAAAAAATGGTCAAGCGTGCGCCGTATCTGGCGCAGATCGTAGACCATAAGTGCGGCGGTTGCCATTTGCGAGTGTCGAACGAAGTGTCACGAGCAGCACGCGATGCGGGTGAGCCGCATTTTTGTGATCAGTGTGCGCGCATGGTGTATGCTTAGTTGCGCGGACCCGATAGTTATGACGTTCAACGTTCAATACCTGTATAAACATGCACTGAAATGACTGATCGTCGCGGAAAAGTGAATGCTGAACCTTGCACCCCTTTGAAAATCCTTTTGCAACCTGCGGCGAGAGCCTTTGTCATTTATAAACGACATGCGGTTTAATTGTACTATTTCTAGCCCTATCATGCGAAGTGTTGTGCTCGTTGCGCTCTCTGTCTCTGCTTGTTTGCATATAGCGGTCGGGCAAGCTCCGCTACAGACGACACCGATCAATTCGCCCGAGCGAGTCGCATTTGAGTGGA
Source organism: Verrucomicrobiota bacterium (assembly GCA_030829145.1). GTDB lineage: Bacteria > Verrucomicrobiota > Verrucomicrobiia > Opitutales > Coraliomargaritaceae > Lentimonas. Next base: position 29,303 of record JAURBE010000007.1, read on the forward strand.
GAAGCGATGCCGCGGATCGAGCATTAGAGGCGGGATTGGCGGTATCGGCCGAAGGACTCTATCGCGATTTATTGCAGTCGCCTAGCTTGACGGCCAAAGAGTTGGCAGCCCTGAAAATTCAACTCGCGGCATCCTTGATTGCTCAGCGTCGCTTTGTAGCCGCGGGCACGGTTTTGAAGGAGATTCCAGCAGGCAGCCAAACGGCCGTGTATCATTTATACCGTGCGGTGAGCGCGTATGGAACGGGTCGAAATGTAGATCGTGAGACGTTAATACGTTCGCTGGACTCGGTTACGGAAGCAGAGCTAAAGGCTGAAGAGTTGCCTTGGTTATACTTGTTAAGAGGCGTGCGGGCAGAGCTGATGGGCCGCTCACTTGGCGCGAGGCAAGCCTTTGAGCTTGCCCGTTCAGTTGCTGTCTCAGAGATGCAGCGGGCATTTTTTGATAGTTTGATCTTGCGCGAGGAGATTTTGAAAGCGCCATCGAGTGAAGCCATCGCGGCTCAGGTGCGTGCGCAGTTACAGCGATTTACCGGCACGCCGGCAGCATATCCTTATGCCAAGGAGTATGCGATTATTTTAAACAATCAAGGGCAGCAAGAAGAAGCGATTGACGTTATAGCACAGGAGCTAGCGAATCCACGTGCGGGTTATGTGAGCCGAGAACGCGAGCAGCTATTATTGTTGAAGGGGCTATTGTACGGTACGGATACTGCAAGTGGCCGCGATGCCCTGCAAGCGCTGGTACGCGATGGAAAAAGCCGCGAAGTGACTGGGGTTGCGCTGCAATTACTTGCGCGAGCAAGAAGTGACCTAGAGCAGGATGAGTTGACTCTTTTTTTGGATCTCATGCTAGCCGAGGCTGAGCCACATCCGTTACAAGGACAGATGTATTATATTCGTAGCCGCATTGCGTTGACTCGTGCGGAAAAAATGTTGGCTACAGCGCAGACACCTGTGGAGCGCACGGTTGCGGAGACTGAAGCACGGCGCTTATTCAAATTAGCGGAGAAAGATGCGCAGTTGCTATTGGAGCAATTTCCTGGATGGAGTGAAATCACCAACGTATATAGAGTTTTGGCGTATGCTGCATTGCAGCATCGTCCGCCTCAATATCGAGCAGCCGCGGCTTTCTTGATACAATTTAGAGATCAGTCAGAAGACCTAGCGGAGCGGCAAGCTTTGAATCGGCAGATTGGTGACTGCTATTTTTTAAATGAGGATTACCGCAATGCGGTGGAGTTTTATGAGTCAGCCGCCAGCGATGAGAGCCCTGACGGTTATGATGGTGCATTGTTTCTGCGCTTGGTGACAGCACAAGTGCGAGGTGGGCAAATTGAGTCGGCACTACAATTAATTGATGAGGTGAATTTCAGTGAAAGTATTTCTCCGGCAGACCGCTGGCGTGCTGAGTGGAATGTAGTGCAGGCATTGCAAGCGAATGGTAGGTTAGAGTCGGCGTTGAAGCGAGTGCGTGTCTTGTTGGAAGGTGATACCAGTCGTTCTGTGCCGATCGCTCTAGATTTACGGCTACGTTGGCTCGAGGTGCGTTTGTCCTTGTTGGCAGGCGACCAAGAAAGTGTGAAAGATCGTGTAAATGCCTTGTTGCTTAGGGTGGAATCGATTCCAGAGCAGGCGCTTAATCCAAGTCCAGCGGAGATTCGCTTACTAGTTACTGAGGTATTGTTACTGAAGGCCGATATTTTGATTCAGCTCGGCGACTCAGCAGCAGGGATGGAAGTGCTCGCGGAAATACGGGCAGGTTATCCTGAAAGTTCTGCGGCAGAACGCTCTTATTTAACTGAAGCAGATTACCATGCATCGATTAATGAATTTGAGGTGGCCCAGGGCACTTTGCTCAAGTTGTCCTCATTGTATGAGAGTAGTGATTTGGCCCCTCAGGCTCTATTTGAAGCGGGCTTGTACTGTGAGCTGCGCGGTGCTGCTTATTTCGCCGAGGCGGTGCGGCTGCATCAAAATTTGATTGAGCGTTACCCTGTAGATCCGCTGCTTTTTTCAGCGCGCTTAAAGCAAGGAGATTTACTTCGGCAGATGAATGACTTTGCCGGCGCGCAGATTATTTATGAGGATTTAATCCGCTCGTTTCCAGAGCATCCGCGCCGTTACGTGGCTGAATTGTCACGAGCGGATTGTATGTTGGCACTGTCCAAGAGTGCGGAGGGACAGTTAAAGGATGTGGCGATGGCATTGGAGCGTATGATCGATCTGCCGAACCTGCCAGTCGATTTTCAAGCTGAGGTGGGCTATAAGTGGGGATTCGCTTTGCTGCAACGTGATGCGCTTAAGGAGGCTCAGGAAGTCTTTATGCTGATGGCTGGGCGCTTTTTGCTAGATGGTGAAAATGCCACTCGTTTGGGGGTGACTGGTCGTTACTGGATGTCCCGAGCGATGCTAGAATTGGGCTCATTGCTTGAAGAGGCGGGCGAGCTAGCTGAGGCGCGTCGCGTGTATCGAAAGATGGTCGCTTATAATTTACCAGGGCGTACAATCGCGCAGTCGCGGGCCGATCGATTACCTGTTGTCGCGGAGTAACTTGTCCGCTTATATTTAGAAAAACTATTCCATGGATTACTTGCAACATACCTTCATCCTTCAAGGCGGGCCAGTGATGTATCCGCTGCTTTTCGTGAGCCTGCTTGGCTTTGTACTGTTTGTTGAGCGCGCACTGTTCCTGCACAAGGGGCAAGTCGGCACGGAAGATTTCTTAAGTGGCATTAAGAACTTGGTAGGTAAGAAGCGTCTGGTGGAGGCACTGACTCTTTGTGAAGACACGCCGGGGCCAATGGCCCGTATTGTCAAGTCGGCCTTGCTGCATTATAATGAATCGAGTGACAATGTCCGGTCAGCAATTCAATCGGCTGCATTGGTAGAGATCCCCGTGTTGGAGCGCCGGATCGGTACGATAGCGGCACTTGCGCGAGTGGCTCCGTTGTTGGGATTTTTGGGTACATTGATTGCTGCGCTGCAAGCATTGTATCAACTGGAAGCTTCGAATGGTAACAGTGGTGAGTTTAGCCGCTTGTTGGCTGAGGCGTTGATCACTTCGGCAACTGGCCTAGCCATTGCGGTAATGGCGACCTTGGCACACCACTTTTTATGCGGGCGCGTGCGTGCGCTGGTACATGATTTCGAATGGGTGGGGCATCATATCCATGAATTTTTAATGGTAGAAGCGCCAAGTGCTACGGTATCTAAAGTGGAGGATGAGGGTTAATTAATGAGTCAGCAAAACCCGCAGTCAGAACCAACGCCTATTGATGCAGCCGTTAAATTTACCGCATCGTTTGGGTTGCTAGAGCGTTTAAAGCGCCCCGAAATTAAATTTGATTGTATACCGGTCTTGGACCTCATGCTATTGGCTCTTTTAGTTAGCCTGTTATTTACCCGATTTGTGATGTTGCCAGGTGTTCGAGTGAATTTGCCTGAGACGGATCTGCGCATACAGCACGATGCCTCCGAGGTCGCAGTGCTGACTATTGGTAACCACGGAGTACTGTTTTTTGATGGTAGCGTGTATGAGCACATTTCGATCGAACAAGCGTTTCGCAGCCATATTGATGCGCGTGATGAGGAAGACTCGGTGTTATTAATCAAGGCTGGTACTGCGCTTGAATTACAACAGTTCCTGAATCTCTGCCAGATGGCGCAGGCGGCTGGATTCGATGAGGTTCAGATCGCGGGAGAGCCAGTGAAAGAAGTGATGGGCTTAATTCCCGGGCAATCGTTGCAACAAGGTAATAATTCGGTGTTTCCAGTGCTGTGATGTCCGATGCGATTCAGCAGAATCAGAGCGCACCGCATCGTTCACAAAGACTGGTGTCGCCTTTATTTCGCATTGGCTTGTTGCTTGGGGTCGCGATCCACCTTGCCGGCTTTTTAATTTTTCGAGTGACTTCTAATCCATTACCTGACCGCGAAGAGGTTGGGCCATTTGTGGAGTATGTATCAGCTGGATCGCTCGCGATTGACCGAGAGTTGGAAGAGCAGGCGGAGTTGTTCGATTCTGCGCCGCTTTTTATTCCAACGCGTTGGAATGCTTCGCATATGACTACTTATGATGTAGGGGATGCCTTGCAGGCTGCATTTTCTGATTTTGAACCAGAGGTTGATTTACTAGGAGAGCTAGAGCCGTCTAGTTTTTTGCTGACTCAAGAACTGCAGGTGGATGAGCCGCTCGATTTGTTAGCTACCCGGTATTGGCGTTTTTTCTCAGAGATCACTCAATCGGCATCTCCAGTACCAGTTTTCCCAGATAACATGCCTGTTGCTGAGGTGACTGTGGCTGGGCAGGGGACTGCGCCAGCCTTGTCGCTGCCTGTTAAATTAGAATACCAGACGACTTCCTCGGTGGCTCGGCCAGTAGTTTATTATATGCGTATTACTTTATATGGAGCAGTTCTCAGTGCGCCGACACTTGGGCAGTCCTCTGGCAATGTTGATTTTGACACCGCTGTGGCCAAGTGGTTGCGGCGCCCCGAAGTCGCAGGGCAGTTACCGAAAGGTTATCTTTCGATCAAGGTCTACCCGTGGTAGTATGGATTGTCCGGCAATTTCACGATTGCGACAGCGCCAATCCGAGTCGTAAATAATACCTAAATGAGTCATGAACCTCAGCCATCTGCGACTACTAAGTCGAGTGAAAGTACAATGTTAAGCCAGCTCGAAGCGTTAACCGAGACCTGGACGGAGCGTCCGTCATGGGATGCCTATTTCATGGCGACTGCGCTGTTGATGGCGACACGTTCGAGTTGTGAGCGCTTACATGTTGGATGTGTGATTGTTTCTGGCGGTTCGCAGAAGCACCGTATCATTGCCGCGGGTTATAATGGATTTTTGCCGGGCGCACCACACACACCGCGTGTGCGAGATGGGCATGAACAGGCAACGGTACATGCTGAGCAAAACGCGATTTGTGATGCTGCTCGCCGTGGTGTTTCATTGGCTGGTGCGACCGTGTATATCACACATTTCCCTTGTATCAATTGTGCTAAGATTCTCGCTGCGGCTGGGATTAGTTGTATCAAGTATCATCGTGATTATCGTAATGATGAATTAGTGAAAGAAATTCTCACAGAAAGCCGTGTGAGCTTAGAGCATTTGTAATCGTTCGTAGTCATGCGCCTAAATCAAAACCGCGGGTATCAAGGAGAGGAACTGCAACTTGCAGGCTCTTTACTGATTGCGCATCCATCATTGCTGGACTCGCACTTTAAACGTACAGTCGTATTACTGACTGCGCATTCCGCGGAGGAGGGTGCGCTTGGGGTGATTGTAAATCGACCGCTGCATCAAACATTGGGGCAGTATGATACAGCACTGGCAGATTCGGAATTTGCCGATGTGCCGCTCTTTGAAGGTGGACCTGTCGGTAACGATCAGATGATTTTAGTCGCCTGGAAGTGGTCTAGTATGGATGCGACTTTTAAGCTTTATTTTGGTATTGATGAGGGCAAAGCACGAGAAATCCTCGATGACGACCCCGAATTCGAGTTACGTGGATTTATCGGTCATTCTGGCTGGGGAGAGGGGCAGTTGGAAGGCGAGATTGAGGTCGATTCATGGGTAGTCTCGCCGTTGAGTCCGGATTTAGAAGACAAAGAAGGCCTAGCGGTCTGGCGTTCGATTCTTGCCCAGCAAGGGCCAGGGATGCGCTTACTCGCTGAAGAGCCAGAGGATCTGTCGCTGAATTAAAATTAAGAGACTTATTTCCTCCTTTGCCATTGACAGAGAGAAGCCTCGACCTTTTTTTCTCCAATTCTCTCTTTTCTCGTTATGAAAGTTGTATCTTCACTCAAATCTCTCAAAGACCGTCACCCGGACTGCCAGGTAGTTCGCCGCAAGGGACGTGTTTACGTAATCTGCAAGTCTAACCCACGCTTCAAAGCGCGTCAGGGGTAGCTCGAAACCGCCGAAAGGACACTTACTGTGAAAGCTGATATTCATCCAAAGCTCAACCCGGTTGCCTTCGTCGACGTTTCGACTGGCACTAAATATCTGACTCGTTCCACTATGCGTGGTAGCAAGACAGAAACAATTGATGGGGTGGATTACCAAGTGGTAATTTGCGACATCACTGCGGATTCGCATCCTGCCTTTACTGGTGAGAAGCGTTTTGTCGACACCGCTGGCCGTGTCGAGAAATTCCAAAGCAAGTTCAGCCGCCGTCGCTAAGACATCGGTTCGTACAAAATCTTTATACAAAGCCTACTGCGTAACGCAGTAGGCTTTTTTTTGGTTTCATCGTCGATTAGCGGGAGAGCTGTTGATCAACACTGCCCTCTAAAGAAATGAGCTACCGGAGGGGGCCTGCCGGAGCAATCTTCCACCACAGATAGACACAGATATTAAAGAAGGTCTCTGATCTGCCTCCTCAAGGCCAAGAGAGAGCGGGGCTACAATGGTTAGCTCGCCTGATCCGTGTTCATCTGTGTCCATCTGTGGTTAAAGAAAAAGCAGGACCTAAGATTGCTGGTAGGTTAAGGTTCATCCGGAAGCATGCTCGCCATGGGATTCGGTTGTGTCATCGGACTGAATCAGTGGTTCTATGCACCCACTCCCCGGCAAATGACGAAGAACCTAATTTAATACTAAGGGAGACATGCTTTGGTAGTGTTCTACCCTAAGGAGCGGCATCTGCGCGGAAGCGTTTCTTAACAAAAAGGCCTAAGCTGGCGGCATAGCCATGCAGGAGCGTGCGGTTTTGGCTGGTGGCGAATTCGCCGTTGCAAAACAGGCCGACAATGGGGAGTTCCGAGAATGTATCGTGGATGATGGCGACGTCGTGGTCGGGCACTCCGTAGAGTGAGGTGCCGCGGCCGATGCAGTCACATAAGCAGCTCCCGTAAATGGTACGCTGCGCGAGTTCACTGGCCTTGGCTTTCAAGTGTTGCTCGAGGTCATGGGATGCGGAGTGTGCATCGCGGATTTGGAATTGTAAGTTTTGGCCAACTCTGAGTGGGGTGGCGATGGCGACAGCTCCAGTTTGAGGGTCGATGGCTGCGAGGTTGCGCACCAAGAAGTCGCCGATACTAAAGTTCGCTTGATACTCATCCAGCACGAGCCCGATAAAGATGTTGCCCTGGGCTTTTTGCTGATCCTGCTGCGACATGCCTTCCAGTGTGTCACGTAGCACTTCGAGTATCGGGCGGTTACCGATCTCGTGGATAATATTGTGTTTTGCCTGTGTAATGGTCCATGCCGAGCCGACGGGGCGGCAGCCTTGTGACAACAGTGGCTCAATAGTCACTGCGCCTTCAAGGCCGAGTGCGACGGCACCGTCCGTGAGGATCTTGCCATTTAAATAGAGGGACGAGGCGCTCTCGTTGGTGGCTGCGCAAGCAAATCCACCAATGGTAGTGCGATGCCTTGTGGCATGGTCCCAGTCGGGCAGCCACGATTCGTTACCGATGCTTTCGGAGGATGCAAAGAGCATCCATGCATTGATGGTATTGGTTGAGTCATTCAGTGTCACTTTGAATTGTTCGGCACGATCGGTTGCTACGAATGTTTCAATGGGCAAATGAACCGCGCGCACGTTCGTGTCTGGCAAGTGGTACAGTGCGATACAAAAGCCAGCTTCATTTTCAACTTCCTGATCGCTGGCAATGAGCCCACTAGCAGAGCATCCGATGACTGTCGGGGCATGCGCATAAATCTGCACGATTTCCATGATTTCTTTGGCGTGTGCACTGCAATCTGGGGTAGTAAAAAGCTGAGCAAATGTAACGGGGCCAGCAAGTGCCTCCTTTTGTGCGTTCGCCCAATTTTCGACCTCCACGCCATTAAACGGAAGCGGGAAGTATTGAACGACGCTGTGACCTGCTATAACCGACATAAGAGTATCCGCACGGAATGAAGAACTAAACAGAGTACGTCGAATTTTAGTATAAATGACGATACTATTTTTTATGTAATTGATTGGCGCATTTAAATATGAATCAAGATCTAGTGTGAAGTACGCTAAATTCGCACCATTATAACGAGGCCTTCGAAGGGATATGGAACGGTGCTATTTTAATAGCTCTTACTGTTCGGTAAATGTCTGATTCAACGCCTTTTAGAACCACAGATGAACACGGATTTAATAGTTCGTTTCATTCAGAATATCCGTGTCCATACCTGTCCATCTGTGGTTTATAATTACACTAACTTAGCGTGCTCGACACTAGGGAAGTCAGTGGTTAAGTGCATTTTCATATAATTGATTGCAGGACTTATTGAATATGTTTTCCCCTCCTTTGTTGCATGCCAGTACAAGTTTAAGATACATTAAATGACGTTGGCTAATTGGGGTGATCTCGGATAAGGGATTGATTTGTACGTCGATATGCCGCTTGCTATTTTAAATACCAAATGAACATGGCAAAAGAGGAGATCAAGATACTGCTGTTCGAAGAGAATTCTGCGGATGCAGAGTTGATCTGTAAGTATCTTGAATTATCCAATCTGAAGTATGAGCTCATGCGGGTCAGGCGATTAGCCGACGGCCTGCTGTTAATGAAGGAACAGGCGATTGACCTTATATTGCTTGATTTACCGCTGCTAGATAGCCCTGAAATTACCACTTTAAAGGTCGTGACTGCTGCCGTACGTGATGAGGCCATTATGGTACTAACAGATACCGATGATCGACAGTTGTCGGAAGAAGCACTGCAAGGGGTCGTACAGGATTATCTGTCCAAGGATCGATTAACTGAAGATGTATTGCGGCGCTCGATTCTAAATGCGATAGAGCGTGCTAGATTACTGAAACGTGTCGAGGCGCACACATCTGAGGCTCAGCATCCTACTGCATTTCGATGCCAAATTTTTGATGTCAATCCAGATGCGATGCTGATTCTGACTAACAAGTATGAGATCAAGTGCTTAAACGCAGCGGCGGGAGAACTGTTAGAAGCTGAGTCAGACGCGTTGGTGGGTGAGACGTTTCCGTTTGAAGTTGAGCGAGAAAAGCGAATTAAGCTGGAAATCCCATGTGCGGATAACAGTACACGATTGGTCGAACTGAACGCCATCGATTTGGTCTGGGAAGGTGAGGGGGCGTTATTGGTGATACTTCGCGATGTGACGTTGCGCGACAAGTCGGAGTTGGCTTTGCAGCGTGAGAAAAAGTGCCTTTCGTTAGTCTTGGATTCGATTGCGGATGCAGTGATCGTGGTGAACTCAGAGTCAAAAATCGAGCGCATGAATCAAGTGGCTTTGGCCATGCTTGATACGCGCCTTGCAGAGGTGCACGGTCGAGCTTTGGGCGACGTATTGAAATTTAAGCATCCCAATGCGGGTGCGTTGATTGCTGACCCTATTCGACTGCTTCAAGCTGAAGTGAGTGCTGATGATGAACCAGAATTGGACGTTTCGTTAATCCTCCCGAATGGGTGTGAGGTGTCGGTTACTGCAGAAATTAGCCGCATTTCAGATGACGAACCAGAGCATGAGGGGTATCTTTTGGTGCTGCGAGAGGTGACGAATCATAAGACCGAGGAAGAGACGCTTTTTCAGTCAGAGAAGTTACACTCGATGGGCTTGCTGGCTGGTGGTATAGCCCATGATTTTAACAATATCCTGACTGCTATTTTAGGCAACATCTCCATGGTGCAGATGGGCATGGACGAGGGCAGTGCCGATTCGATTAAGCTACTTGCGGCAGAGAAGGCTGCGCTACAAGCAACATCTTTAACACAACAGTTGTTAACGCTTTCTAGAAAAGGTAGCCTCAGCCTTGAGACGACTGCGCTCGATCAGTTAGTAGAAGAGAGTGCAGGATTTATTTTACACGGATCAAATGTAAGCTGTGAAGTGACAAAAGATCCAGATTTGTGGGCAGTGGATGCAGATAAGGGGCAGATCAGCCAAGTCGTGAATAATTTGATGATCAATGCGGATCAATCTATGCCCGAAGGCGGTAAGATTCGTGTAGGGTTGAGTTGTGAGTGTATTAACAATGGCAAAGTGCCACTGTTACCAGCTGGGGACTATGTGTGTATTGCCGTCCAAGATCAAGGCGTTGGCATCAAGCCAGAAAATTTAAAGCGTATTTTTGATCCGTATTTCACAACAAAAGATGGCGGAAATGGTCTCGGCTTGGCCACGTCTTATTCGATTGTTACAAATCATCAGGGTATGATGACCGTGGAATCGGTGTTATTTGCAGGATCTATTTTTAAAGTGTATTTGCCGAAGTCAGCCGCAGCCGTGCTTGCTCCAGCTGTGAAGAAGGAATTGGATACGAATACGATACATGTCGGTCATGGGCGGATTCTTGTGATGGATGACATGGAAGCGATGATGATGGTTGCTGGTGAGATTCTACAGGTGCTGGGCTATGAGGTGGAGTATGCCACGGATGGAGTTGCAGCGATTGAAGCATACAAGAAGGCGAGAGAGGCGGGTCATCCCTTTGCTGCTGTGGTGTTTGATCTAACGGTTCCTGGCGGCATGGGTGGTGAAGAAGCTTGTAGCATTTTATTAGAGTATGATCCCGATTTGATTGCAGTTGCATCCAGTGGTTACTCCAATTCCAGTGTGATGTCGGAACATGAGAAGGCAGGCTTTAAGGCTGTGGTGCCTAAGCCCTACCGCATCAAAGATATGAGCGCAGCGCTGCAGCGAATACTTCAGTGACCAGGTGTCTGCCAGCCGATTCAGACTTTAAGCCTTTATGATTCGCAGCTGTTGAGGGGTCAGCGCTTCGGTTCTTGTTTTGATGAGAACGTATTTAAAACATGCTTT
>JAURBE010000080.1 GCA_030829145.1 Verrucomicrobiota bacterium
GAAGGCCCCAATAGAGGCAGCACCAGATAAGGCCCCTCGCCAATCCCCCAAGCTCCAAAGGCTTGCCCCATATCTTCAGATGGAAGCGGCTGCAGACCTTCAAAACGATTCGCGACAGGAAACACACCAGCCACGCCCAAGGTAGTGTTCACTGTAAAACGCTCCGTCTCAAGCCATGCGCCTTGCATGCGTCCTTGTAAAAGATTACCCACCAGACGTGCCGGATAGCCTAAGTTCTTAAAAAAGTTTGAGGCCCCCCGCTCCACGGCGTCAGGAGTCACCTTCTGATAGCCCTGGGCAATATGTTCCACTACATTCATATAGATGAAGTCATTGAACTTAAATGTCAGACGGTTCACTGACTCCAACGGGTCGTGCACCACTGTCGGTTCTTCTTCAAAATCGCCGTACAGTTCTTCCTCTGTGAGGAAGTTATACACGCCCTCTGCCAATCCAGCACTCGGGCTGACGAGAACAATTAGCCCGAGCACACAATACTGCAGAAACAAGCCTTTATAATATGATTTTTGAGACATCTGTATCCTCCTGTTTTAAAAGTTTTTCTAATTTGTCAATTAATTGTGCGCCATTGCCCTTTCGAAAGTGATCATCAAACTGCTGACGGTAATTCGACACGATGCTGATATCCTCAGCAACAATATCATAGATCTGCCAGCCCGTCTTCAAACGACCTAAACGATACAACACATTTAAAGTCTTACCGCTGGAAAAGCGAATAACGACCGGCACCTCTCTGCGCTTACTAGTCACCTCAATGACAGCTCCACAGTCCAAGGTGGGCCGAGCTATGCCTTCCATGCCCTCGACAAAGCTCTTCACAATTAACTGTTCTATGAGATTGCGAACCTGCATCTGCTCATCCGCCGTCAACAAACTCCAGTTACGCGCCATCGAGCGACGAATAAGCACCTCCAGATCATATTGATCCTCAACGACTGCTCGAACCGCATCCTGCCGCTGTGCACTAGTATAGTCCTTATATGCATCCAGATACATAATATCTAGGGTCGCCTCCATGGTTGTGGACAGCTTTGTCGACTCATCCGCCTGCGCTGGCAGTACTGCGAACAGAGCCGCACATACAATCATACTTAAAAAATTCACACCAATATGCATAAGTTATTCTTTCCCTTCGTCAATACCACCTAAGGCAAAACGACTAATTAGACTTTCGATATCCAACGCCGATTCCGTATCAACCACCCTATCGCCAGGCTCCAGCGGAAAGCCCGAACCGCCAGGCGAAACACTCAAGTAACGGTCGCCGATCAATCCCGCCGTCTTCACTGAGATGATCGTATCATCATCCAGCTCTAGGCTCTTCGGTAGTTCCAAAGTGACGATGGAATAAAAATCATCATCTAATATGATCGATCGAACTGTGCCGACTCGTACTCCAGCGATCTCAACACGACTCCCTGCATTCACTCCGCTCGTATTACGAAACCGTGCCTCGAGCTCATAGCTGTCACTCGCAAAGAAGCGCGCACTCCCAACCTGAATCGCCAAGTACAATACTGCCGCCAAACCAATCAGCACAAAACAGCCAACTAAAAATTCAATCTTTCTATTATTCATACCTCGGTTTCTTGTTTGTTAATTGTCCCCTCACGCCCGTAATTGGCCTTGTTTAAAAAGCCCGATAAAGCTGACTCAGCATCGACACCAAGCTCAGATGGCTTACCAAAAAATTTAATCACTCCCTCATCCAACCATGCTACATGGTCACTAATCTCAAATACCTCCGGGATATCGTGACTCACAAGTAAGGCGGTAAACCCAAAGCGCTCGCGATAATCAGCGATCATCTCAAATACGCTAAACTTACGTTCTGGGTCCAATCCAGTAGTCGGCTCATCAAATAACACTACCTGCGGATTAGTGATCAACGCTCGAGCCAAAGCGACTCGCTTCTTCATGCCACCTGATAACTCACCTGGATAGCGCTGTGCTGAATCCGAAAGCTCTAGATGCACCAGCATCGCCTGCACTCGCTCATTCACTTCAGACTGATTTAGCCAAGTCGCTTCCAGTAAAGGCAAGGCCACATTCTCTGCCGCCGTCAGCGAATCGAACAACGCATTATTCTGAAACATATAGCTAAAAGTCACTGCCTCAGTGCCTTGTGCGCCACGCCGCGACTGCGCAATCGCCTGGCCATCTAACTCAATCAAGCCGGCATCCGGAATCAGCAAATTCGCAATGCATTTCAACAACACCGACTTACCGATACCGCTCTTACCAATGATCGTGGTAACAGATGCACGAGGCACATTTAAATGCACACCATCTAGCACACGCTTCTCCCCAAAGTGCTTCTTGAGGCCCGTAATTTTCAAAAATACATCGTCCATCACAGCAAAAAGGAAGTAATTAAATAATCTGTCGCGAGCACCGTGACGCTAGACCAAACCACGGCCCGCGTCGCAGATTCACTGACGCCACGGACACCGGGATACGATGCCTTACGGTGTGTATTAAACCCGCGATACGTACAGATCGCAATCGTGACCAAACCAAACACTAGGGATTTAATAAAACCACCCTGCACATCGACCCACGTCACACTCTGAAAAACTCGATTCCAATAGACGCCTGAATCTACATGCAGCAGCACACAACCTGTCACGTAGCCTCCCCAGATACCAATCAGATCAAACACGGCTGTTAGTATCGGAAAACAGAGCAATGCCGCCAGCAACCGCGGCCCCACGAGGTAACCCTTGGGATCGATGCTCATCGTCTGCAAAGCGTCGATCTGCTCATCGTTGCGCTGTATGCCTAGCTCCGAGGCCATTGCTGAGCCTGCTTGACCCACCACCATAAGCGCAGTCAGCACTGGGCCCAACTCACGAATCAGCGATAATGATACCGCAGTTCCGAGCGCCGCTTCACCGCCAAACTTTACCAGCGTATAATACAACTGCAAGCCCATCACCAAGCCGGTAAATAGGCCCACAATAGCCACAATGGGAAAGCAGCGTACGCCGATCTCATGGGTTGCTATGAGCAATTTCGCAAACCGATGGCGCTGGCGAAAAAATCCACGCACTGCACCTGCACCAAACAAACTGATTTCTCCTAGTTCGTGGATAAAAATAAGCGTGGAGCGACCCAATGCAGTAATCATGAAAGTGTTGAGTTAGACAGAATAACAACCAATCGAATCTTTCACTATGGCATCATTTCAATTCAACTGAAAAGCCGAAAATGCACGTCCTGCAGATATTACCTCAACCAAAAAGGGCCAATCGACTGCACAACCTTCCAATCCCCTACATTATTCAAACAGACAGCGACACAGATCCGACTGGCTACAGTGTAGGGAAAAACGACAAATTGCGTAAATTAATTACCCAAAGTCGAAATATCCGTCCCCTAAAGCAATCCTTCGGTTTGACAACTAGGCACAGTAGTAGCTTCTCTATCTACATGTCCAAACAAGGCGTCATTCTTCTAAACCTCGGTTCACCCGATTCTACTCAAGTCAGCGATGTGCGCAACTACCTTCGCGAGTTCCTCATGGACGGACGTGTGCTCGATGCGCCCTTCGCCATTCGCTGGTTTCTCGTCAATTGCCTGATCCTACCCAAGCGCCCCAAGCAATCAGCCGAGGCCTATGCCAGTATCTGGACAGATGCAGGCTCACCACTCATCCTTACTTCTCAAGCACAGCAAGCAGCCTTACGCGAGCATACGGATCTACCAATCTCGCTTGGCATGCGCTATGGCAACCCGAGCACCGAAAGCGCACTACAAGAACTGCTCGATCAAGGAGTTGACGACCTACTGATCGTGCCCATGTACCCGCACTATGCGATGTCCAGCTACGAAACAGCCGTCGTGCACCTGATGGATTCTGTACGTAAGCTAAAGCCCGACTTAAAAACTACATTATTACCCCCCTTTTACCAGGAGCCTGGCTATATCGATTCCCTAGTCGAACGTGCCAAACCGTCTCTTGAAGACGGCAATTACGACAAATTGGTGTTCTCCTTCCATGGCATCCCGCAACGCCACCTAGTCAAAGGCGATCCTTCGCACGATCACTGCATGACGACGCCGGACTGCTGTAATACCTGCCACCCGGCACACGCTACCTGCTACCGACACCAGTGTGCCATGACCGTTGAAAAATTCGTCGCTGCAATGGGGATCCCTAAAGAAAAATATATGATCACCTTTCAGTCGCGCCTAGGTCGTGAACCATGGCTGCAACCCTACACCGACAAGACCTTAGAGCAACTCGCCGAAGAAGGCCACAAACGCGTCAAAGTTATTTGCGCCTCATTCACTGCAGACTGCCTCGAAACACTCGAAGAAATCGCTGAAGAAGGGCGCGAAATTTTCTTTGAGGCAGGTGGTGAAGACTTGGAGCAAATCCCCTGTGTCAATGAGCATCCGCGCTTCATTCAATTTCTAAGTGACCAAATCAAAGCATGGCAGGACGGTGCATTCTCCACCGCACACGCCACTCCGCCGGCCTACGTTGCTAAATAGGCGAGCGCCTGCGATCACCATCCACACCCCAAATTAATGCTTCAGGAAATTGCATTCTCCGCCCGTGAAGCGATGGCGGTCGGCACCTCTTTTTACCTTGGTGCATTGTTTTTTGGTGTGGTCATGATTTTGCTGCGCAAGCCCTACCCACGCGCGGTCATGTTTGCGCTCCTCGCTGCTGGCTTCACCTGTCAAACGCTCGGTCTGAACCTACGAGGGGCAGAGATCAAAGGATGCCCGCTCGGCAACATCTTCGAAATCTCTCAGTTCATTGTCTGGTCACTCGTACTTCTCTATTTTATCATCGGTCCTGCTTTTAGATTACGCCTACTCGGCTTGTTTACCGCTGGACTCGCTGGTTTACTCTCCAGTATCGCACTGCTCATCCCAGCTTGGGATGGTAGCTACCCCGCTGGAATCTTCGGCGGTAATCCCTGGATCGAACTACATGCTGCACTCGCGATTTTCAGCTACGGGATCTTCGCCATTGTCGCACTCGTCTCGGCGATGTTTCTGATCCAGCAACGCGGCCTTAAAAAAAAGCAATTTAAAGGTGTTTACCAGCACCTGCCCTCTGTCCAACAGCTCGACCTCATGGCCAAACGACTGCTCATTACCGGAGTGCTGGTGCTCAGTGCTGCCCTGATATTTGGCGCAGTCTTTTGGATTAATCACCCTGAGCGCGTGCCTGTCTTCAAGCTATCCGTCACCTGTCTTGTCTGGGCAGGGTATCTCGCTGTAATGATGCTACGGCTACAGCAGCGCATAGTCACTCGCCATCACGCGCTAGCCTCAATTGCCCTCTTTATCTTTGCACTCGCTTCACTCTGGCCCGTGCAATCCGCACGCGAAACTGCTCAACTCGACGAGCCTGCAGCCCTCCTGGCACCGGAATGAGCGAGGTATTGCAGTCACTCTTCGTGCTGGGCAGCACGCATCATGAGGCGCCACTGGAAGTGCGTGAGCGTATGGCAATCACCCCTGCCATTGCCGCGACGCTGCGGCAAGAGCTAAACGAGCTGGAAGGCGTTCGTGAATGCCTTGTAGTCAATACCTGTAACCGTCTCGAAGTCTACGGGCTCGCTAATTCTACAAACATCGAAACCATTGTGCGCGACCAGCTCTGCGCGCACAGCGGGGTTAGCCGTGCACTCCTCGACGCACACTCCTTTTGGCATACCAACCTCGATGTTCTGCAACACGCCCTCGAAGTTTCTACAGGACTAGATTCTCAGATGATTGGCGAAACCGACATCCTCGGCCAAATGAAAAATGCTTATGCCGATGCCCGTGCAGCTCAGTGCACTGGTGTGGTGCTCAATCGTCTGTTCGAGAAAAGCTTTCAAGCGGCTAAATCAGCCCGCACTCAAACCCGAATCACGCGTGGACAAGTCAGTATCGGCAATGTCGCAGTGGATCTAGCCAATCGTATCTTCGGTCATCTGCGCGATAGTCGTGTGCTACTACTTGGTAGTGGTGATGTCGCAGAAAAAACTGCTCAATCCCTCAAAAGCCGCGGTGTTGCCGATATTACAGTCGCCAGCCGCACCTTTGAGAATGCACACGTGCTGGCACACAGCCTGGGCGGGGCAGCCATCGAGTTAAGCGACTTTTCTGCACAGTTAAAACGCTTTGATATTGTCATCAGCTCCACAACCGCGCCGAACATGTTGATCGAACGGGCAATGATTGCCAGTGCGCTCAAGCAGCGCCCAGACCGACCATTTTTCTTAATAGATGTCGCGCTTCCTCGAGATATTGACCCGACTGCCGATTCTCTAGAAAACGTCTATCTCTACAACCTCGACGACCTCTCAGCAATCGCCAACGAAAATCTTGAGCTACGCAAAGCCGAAATCGAACAGGCACGAACCATCTTGAAAGGACACGCTTGGAACCTTTGGCTACAACTTCGCCGCCGCACTATCATGGCCGAGCATTAGCGTTTGCGAGTAAGGCTGACTGGATCATGCCACTGCAAATAGATGCTTACTCGCCGCTTTCGAAGCTCTGCCCCATCATTATGATACCCATCAGTGGCATCATCGCTCCCTTGAGGCTCTGATCGAATTGCTCTTGAGTCTCCGCTGCCGCGATCTGCGTTAGCACTCCGTCGACCATAGTTAACACACCCATGATCTGTGGTTTTTGCGCTGCCATTTGATCCGCCGACATCGCTTCTAAATTCGCAGTCGATTCAGCAATCCCCGCTGCCCATTGATTGGCCATGTCGACAGGCACCCAGCGCTCCTCAACTTTAGTAAAAACGTGCTCGGTAGGCGCTTGCCCTGGTACCACTGCCGACAGCGTTGCCTGTAATTCATCCGCTGCCACCACAGTCACCT
>JAURBE010000081.1 GCA_030829145.1 Verrucomicrobiota bacterium
TCTACCTTCCTCGCGCTCGTATGATGATGCGCTCATCGCACTACGCGTTCGTCTCGATGCACTCTCGGGCAATCGAGCCAAGGCCCGCACACTGTTTGACATATTCAGAGCCGGACTACAGCCGAACTTACTGTACAGTGCAGCAGGTACAACGCGCGCAATTGAGCGCGCTATTAGCGACATCAATCCACCGACGATTCTCTTTAAAGAAGGCGACACTCTGATCGAGCCAGGCTCGATTATTACTGAAATTGATATCGAGTGCCTGCAAGCCTACCACGATGCCGAGCTTGCTCGCGGTGGAGACTCCCTCGTCTTTAATCCACTCTTCCTCGAACGCCTGACACTGACTCTCATCCTTCTCGTAGCTGTGATGATCTACGTGAAGCAAGGATTGCGGAATTTCCATAAGCGTAATCGCGCGATCGCGATTGCCGCGGTCAGCATCCTACTCAATCTCCTAATTATCCGCCTGATCATGGAAATTGGAGACATTGCCCTCCTTAACAATCGCCCTTCGTTGGGTATGCTACCCTACGTTGCCCCCTATGCGCTGGCGCCGATGATCGTCGCCGTGCTGGTCGGCACCGCCCCCGCAGTGATCTCTGCACTGATCATAGCGGTGCTGTTCGGTATCATTCAGGATAATTCCGTCGAGTTCCTCCTGATCGCCTTTTTGTCGGGTGTCGTCGGCAGCTTCATCTCGGCGCATATCCGCAAGCGCTCGATGCTCGTCCGAGCTGGACTCATGGCAGGCGTCACCGCGGCCATCTCTGGTGCGCTGCTTGGTCTCATCGGCCACCTCTCCATTGGCCTTGTCGGTCAACAAGCCTTGATTGCGCTTATCGTCGGAGCACTTTCCGGTGTGCTGGCAGTCGGCCTACTGCCCATTTTTGAGCAGATCTTCAAAATCACCACTGAGATTACACTACTCGAACTCACCGACTTCAATCACCCGCTTCTGCGCCGCATGCAGATGGAAGCACCGGGCACTTATCACCACAGCCTGATGGTCGCCAACCTCTCAGAAAACGCGGCCGCAGCAATCGGCGCCAGCCCCCTACTCTGCCGCGTCTGCTGCCTATTCCACGACATTGGTAAGCTGGTCAAACCTGAATATTTTGCCGAGAACCAAAAAGGCGGCGTCAATCCACACGAAGAGAAAAATCCTTCCATGAGCGCGCTGGTGATCAAGGCCCACGTTAAGGAGGGCGTCGAGCTCGCGCGCAAAAACAGCCTGCCACGCGTCATTATGGATGTGATTCGCCAACACCACGGCACCGGGCTGATTCAATACTTCTATCACCAAGCGCAACAGCAACAGAACAAGCATAGCAAGCCACCCTTTCCCAATAAACAAGGGAAGGCACAGGAGGGCAAGAAAGTGGACGAAAGCACCTACCGCTACGATGGACCACGTCCTGCCTTTAAAGAAAGTGCAATTATCTTCTTTGCTGATGGTGTCGAAGCAGCCAGCCGCAGCCTGAAAAAAGTCACTCAACCCGCGATCGAGGAACTCATCGATAGCATGTTCAAAAGCCGGATCGAGGACGGTCAACTCGACGAGTGTCCACTCACCTTTAAAGAGCTACACGCGATCCGTAGCAGCTTTACCTACACATTACTAAACATGCTACACTCCCGGGTGGAGTATCCCAAGGAGATCAACGATAAGAATGTGAGCAAAGGCCAAAGTAATCAATCCCCTCAAGATAATGAGTCGACTTCATCTGGAAATAAGCAACCAGTATAAGCTACTCGCCGACCCGATCGAGGCGACCAAGCAACTATACCGCGCCCTCGAAGCATCGGGTGCATTTCCAATTGCGCCGGGCGAGCTTTCCGTGGTGTTCGTCACCGATGCCACCATCGGTCGAATACACGACGACTTCATGGATGACCCCAGCGCCACCGACGTCATTACATTTCCCGCCAACACTGAGATGGAATCGGCTGGCGAAATTATCGTCTCGGTCGATCACGCACGCAGCCGTGCCGAAGAGCTCGGCGAACCGTTTAGCCGTGAACTGAGCCTCTACCTCGTGCACGGCTGGCTTCATTTGGCTGGCTACGACGATCGCGACGAAACCGACCGTGCAGCCATGCGCATAGCCGAGCAACAAGCCCTTGAAATCTTAGATAAAACTTCCCATTGCAGTCACTTTCATATAAACACCTATCACATATAAAATGGACACCCAAACCCATCATTCAGTTTCAGACGAAATACTCCCCCCCCCATCCAAAAAGGTCGAGGCTACAACCTCATGGCGTAAGATCGTGGCGCAATACCAACAGCCTTGCCTAAAGAAAAGTGTCTGGCAAATCACCAACACTGTGATCCCCTATATCGGCCTCTGGGCTCTGATGTACTTTACGATGACAACCTCTTGGCTACTGACCATTGCACTTGCAATCCTGGCTGGGTTATTTCTCGTCCGCGTTTTCATCATCTTTCACGACTGTGGCCATGGCTCCTACTTTCGCTCAAAAAAGGCCAATAATATCGTCGGCTTCGTTTCAGGCCTGCTAACGCTGACGCCTTATCGACATTGGCGCTGGCAACATGCCGTCCATCACGGCACATCTGGAAATCTCGACCAACGCGGCATCGGCGACGTATGGACGATGACGGTCAACGAATATCTAGCAGCCCCGCGCTGGGAACGCTTCTGCTACCGACTCACACGCAACCCTTTTGTGCTGTTCGGCCTGATTCCACTCGGCCTATTCCTGTTTTATCAACGCGTCGCTTACAGTAACGCCAGCAAACTCGATAAGCGCTCTGTATGGGCAATGAATGCAACCATTCTTGTTTATGCGATCACCATGAGTGCCATATTTGGTTTCTGGAATTATTTATTCATACAACTAACAGTCACCGCGGTCGCCGGCACACTCGGCGTGTGGCTGTTTTATGTGCAGCATCAATTCGAGGACACCTATTGGCGTAGCGGCGAAGAGTGGGACTACACACACTCCGCCATGCAAGGCAGCTCGTTCTACAAACTACCCAAAATCCTGCAATGGTTCTCAGGCAACATTGGCTATCACCACATTCACCACCTGAGCTCGCGCATCCCCAACTATTCCTTGGAGCAGTGCCACAATGCAGAGCCGTTCTTCCAGCAAGTGCCGGAGCTCACGCTACGCACAAGCCTGAAGTCACTTAAGCTACGGCTCTGGGATGAAGAGAGCCAAAAGCTGGTCGGCTATAAGCATCTAAAGACGATGCTGTCGAATAAAGCTGCGTGAGGTGGAGGGAAATGCTCTGTCATTTCCGAACGTAGTATCAGATCCCATTTAAATCAGGTGGAAACGACGGAGCGTTTCCCTCCACTGATCTAGCTTGATTCCGATTAACGCGTATTGCTTTTCAGGGATGCCTAACCACTGACTGGTGGCAATTCTACCAAAACTACGCTGCGTCCGCGGGGCTATTCTCTTCCGACTTGGCGTCTTCAGATTCCGTAGCCTTTGGCTTGGTCACCTTCGCTTCTTTCACGACCTTGTGATATTTAATCTTAGGCTTGCCGCTTCCTTCGACGACCGAGCGATTAATCACCACCTCATCGACATTTTCAGTCTGTGGTAAGTCATACATCACATCGAGCATGATACGCTCCATGATCGCGCGCAGTGCACGCGCACCAGTCTTCAGCTCAATCGCCTTATCAGCGATCGCTGCAACGGCATCGCGGGTAAAGTGTAGCTTCGCACCTTCCATCAAGAACAGCTTACCGTATTGCTTGAGCAATGAATTCTTGGTGTTCTGTAAGATGTGTTCCAAATCGGAACGGCTCAACTCATCGAGCACCGCAACCATCGGTAACCGACCGATAAACTCAGGTATCATACCGAAGTGCACCAAGTCTTCCGGCTGTGTATCGCGGAGCAATTCACTCAGCGGCACCTCATCCATACGAAGGTTATGCTGTGTATCAAAGCCCATCGCCTTGGAGCCAATACGGCCCTGAACGATCTTATCCAGACCGACAAACGCACCCCCGCAAATGAAGAGGATGTTCGATGTATCGAGCTGGATGTATTCTTGGTTCGGGTGCTTACGACCACCTTGCGGTGGCACATTACACACCGTGCCTTCGAGGATCTTGAGCAGTGCTTGTTGCACGCCTTCACCCGAGACATCGCGAGTGATCGAGACATTGTCAGTCTTACGTCCGATCTTATCAATTTCGTCGACGTAAATGATGCCGCACTCGGCTTTTTTTACATCGTAATCCGCTGACTGTAATAGCCGCAGGACAATATTTTCAACGTCTTCACCCACATAGCCCGCTTCAGTCAATGTGGTGGCATCCGCAATTGCGAACGGCACATCCAGCATCTTAGCAAGCGTACGCGCTAGCAGTGTTTTACCCGTACCGGTCGGGCCGAGCAGAAGAATATTGCTCTTCTCCACTTGCACGTCGGCGAACTTGCCATCGAGATCCGAAAACTCTGTTGCACCTTCGATACGATCTTCTGAACGCAGGCGCTTGTAGTGATTATACACAGCCACAGCCAGAGCACGCTTCGCGTAGTCTTGACTGATGATATGTTGATCCAACCCCGCCGTAATTTCGGCCGGTCTGAGCATATTGAAAAGACCTCCACCGGCACTCTCAGCAACCTCAGCCTTACTGACTTCGCCCTCTTCAGGAGCCCCGGAGAGTTCGCGATCAATGATGGTCTTGCACACAGTCACGCAAGAATCGCAGATATGCACACCCGCTGGGCCTGCAATCATCTTGCGCACTTCATTCTGCGCTTTGCCGCAAAACGAGCAAAAAGTCATCCGTGTGGATTTTGCCATACTAGTGTAAAAGTCTCTATTCTAAATTGTTATGCGCTAGGCTTACTCTCAATCACCTTATCGACGATACCGTATTCCATCGCCTCCTTGGCGGTGAGATAGAAGTCGCGGTCTGAATCAGACGCGATCTCAGCAGCGGTCTTGTTGGTGTGGTGGGCGAGCAACTCGTTCATCTGGGCACGCCAGCGAAGGATTTCCTTCGCAGCGATCGAGATGTCGGATGTCTGACCGGTCGCACCACCTGTCGGCTGATGCATCATCACACGGCTATTCGGCAGTGCGTAGCGCTTACCCTTAGTGCCAGCAGCGAGCAAGAGTGTCGCCATGCTGGCGGCCTGGCCCACACAGTAAGTGACGATGTCACACTGCAGGAAATTCATCGTATCGTAAATCGCCATGCCATCCGTCACACTGCCACCGGGGCAATTGATATACAGACTGATGTCCTTCTTGGGGTCATCCATTTGCAGGAAGAGCATCTGCGCAACCACGGCGTTAGCGACGAAATCATTGATCGGCGTGCCGATAAAAATGATACGATCGCGCAACAGGCGGCTGTAAATATCCCAAGCGCGCTCGGTGCGCCCTTCGCGCTCATAGACTGTAGGTAATGGAACGTAACTCACGATAATTTATAATAGTAGGATGATGGTAATAGAATTCTGCGCAGACCATAGCGGATCTATCGCAGATTATCCAGTGCTTTTAACAAATAAGCTTAAGCTTCGACAGTTGCCGCTGCAACTGTTTCCCGTTCAGCCTTGTCGAGGATCAGATCCATGGTCTTACCCAACAGGATTTCGCTGCGCATATTGTTGATGCGACTCTGATCCTTTTGGATTTCCTTGACGATCTTCTCCGGTTTTTCGCCAGACTGCTGTGCTTGCATCATGATCATGCGGCTAAAGTCGTCGTTCTCGGCCTGCACCTTTTCCTTCTCAGCAATCTTGCTGAGGATCAAGCGAGACTTGAGGCGATCATGCGCGGCCTTACTCGCACCTTCGTGGAGCTGCTCCTTGTGTGCTTCAAAGTCTGCCTCGGAAGCGCCCTGCTGCATGTTGCGCTGCATGAAGTCACGCAGCACTGCTTCAGTTTCGCTTTCGATCCCGCTTTCAGGGATGGCGAACTCTACACTTGCTAGCAGCTGCTCGGTAATTTGCTGACGTTCGGCATTCGAATTCTGCTCCTTCTTTTGGCCTTCGATGTTCTGGCTGATGCGCTCACGCAGCTCAGCTTCATCCTTAACCTGCACGCTCGCGAAAAATGCATCATCCATTGCTGGCATGACCTTTTCACGCACTTCTTCTGCTTTCAATGAGTACACCGCGGTCTTACCAGCAAGCGCCTCTGGCTTGAAGTCTTCTGGGAATTCCATGGTGACTTCCTTCTCGTCGCCAGCCTGCATGCCGACCACACCGTCAACGATCGCTTGCACACCTGGCGTGCCTTCTGCGCCGGCTTCTTCCCATGTGACTTTTTGCGAGCCATACATCGGAGTTTCAGGGACGAGATCCGCAACCAGTTCGTCACCGATCTTACCTTCGTAGGAGCAGCGCACGTAGTCGCCCTTATCAGCGGCCTTCTCAGCTACATTGAACTCGGCCCGTTGGCTGAGCAATTGCTCAAACATTTTCTCGACCTCTTCAGCACTAGCCTCAGTTGGCTCGTTGGTGACTTTCAGGCCTTCGTAAGCTGGGACCTCAAAAGCTTGCAGCACATCGACAGTGAAAGTGATGGTTGCGTCCGAACCAGCAGCGATCTCGCCCTCGTTAAGATCGACGACACCGAAGATTTCGAAGTCGGACTTCGCGACACCTTCTTGGTGCGCCTTGGAAACGACGCGCTGTGAAAGCTCTGACTTCAGCTCCTT
>JAURBE010000082.1 GCA_030829145.1 Verrucomicrobiota bacterium
CTGCTACTAGATCTAGGCGCCGGCCAAAACCGCCTCGGCGGCAGCACCCTCGCCCAAGTGTACAACCAGATCGGCAACGCCACACCCGATCTCGACGATCCCGAAAAATTCAAGGGCTTCTTCAACGCGATCCAAGAGCTCCTCAAAGAAGACCTCCTTCTAAGTTACCACGACAAGGGCGACGGCGGATTGTTAGCAACTGTAGCCGAAATGGCGATTGCCGGTCGCAAGGGCATCAACATCGTCTTAGACAAAGCCTTGGGAGGGACGAGCTCCGCCTCGTCCGCAGAGCAACAGGTCCTTCCCGCACTCTTTTCCGAAGAACTAGGAGCAGTCATCGAAATCGACAAGACCAAGCTTGCTGAAGTGATGACCGTCCTCGCTAAACACGGCGTAAGCGACATCACTCACTTGATCGGTAACACATCACCAGAGCCAACCATCAACATTCAACTAAACAACCAACAACTCTATTCAGAGAGTGTAACGAATCTAAATAGAGCCTGGTCCGAACTCAGCTACCACATGCAAGCCAAGCGCGACAACCCAGTCTGCGCGAAGGAGGAATATGATAGTCTTTTGGAAGAGAACGGCGGTATCCAAATCAAACCGACTTTCGATCCCGATGCTCCTTTCGTCTTCCCGAGTGACCTTCGGAGTGACCTTCGGAGTGACCTTCGGAGTGGTAGTGATAGTGGTAGTGGTAGTGGTGTAACACAGAGTAATAGTGCGCCAGATAAGTCACTAAAAACCACCACTCCTCACTCTCACTCCTTGCTCACTGAAAATCGACCTAAGGTCGCCATTTTCAGAGAGCAAGGCATCAACGGCCAAAACGAGATGGGCTTCGCCTTCGACCGCGCAGGCTTTGCAGCAATCGACGTGCACATGACCGATCTCCTCAGCGGTACCGTTGATCTAGCCGACTTTGTAGGACTCGTCGCTTGTGGCGGCTTCTCTTACGGCGACGTTCTAGGAGCTGGTTCTGGCTGGGCCAAGAGCGTACTCTACAACGCCACGCTCAAGGACATGTTTACAACCTTCTTTGCACGCGAAGATAGCTTTACTTTAGGCGTCTGTAACGGTTGCCAAATGATCTCACAACTCAAGGACATCATCCCAGGCGCAGCGCACTGGCCACAGTTCATCCGCAACAAGTCCGAGCAATTCGAAGCCCGCTATGCCAACGTCGAAGTCATGGAGAGCCCAAGTATCTTCTTCAAGGGTATGGAAGGCAGCCTGCTGCCGATCCCCGTCGCCCATGGCGAAGGCCGCGCCGACTTCTCGGCCACCGGCGACTTTGAGCAATGCCTCACTGGTAATCAAATCAGCGCCCGCTACATCGACTTTAACGGCGAACCAACAGAAAA
Source organism: Verrucomicrobiota bacterium (assembly GCA_030829145.1). GTDB lineage: Bacteria > Verrucomicrobiota > Verrucomicrobiia > Opitutales > Coraliomargaritaceae > Lentimonas. Next base: position 1,371 of record JAURBE010000082.1, read on the forward strand.
CTATCCAGCCAACCCGAACGGTTCGCCTGCTGGCGCCACAGGTTTCACCAGCACCGACGGACGCGCCACCATCATGATGCCACATCCAGAGCGTTTGTTCCGCGCTGTGCAAATGAGCTACCGCCCGAAGGACAAGTTCACCGGCGAAGCAGGACCGTGGTTGAAGATGTTCCAGAATGCGCGTAGCTACGTTTCGTAGCGAGCGACTAATCCAACGACCTGAGTCTTCCCACACAGAATCATTTATCGCGCTGCCCAATAATGGAACGTGCTTTCTGTCCGCAATAAACGCAGATTATTACTATTGACTAGATCGTTTGCTTTAGGCTCGCTCTTCGCGTGAATTCACCGATAAAAGCGCACCCAGGGTTTAAGCGCCTATTTTCAGATTTAAAAAAATATCAGCGCGTGTTAAGCACTCAATGGGATGCGCCAGTCTATCGCTGCGTTGAAATCAAATGGGCACAACCGGATTACTTAATCTCAGGCGAAGGTACACGGCATTGGGGCAGTCGTTGGATGCAACCCAACTACTGCAGAGTGGTCCACGCAGCATCTACTGAGGCAATTGCCTTGAAAGAGTCTCGCGGCGCCTACGATTACTACGGCATCCAAAAACCAAAAAACAATCCTCGAGTCAGTGTCGAACTGATTGCGAAGCTCCATCGCCTAGTAGACCTGACTCAGCTTAAAACAATTGTGGATTCACCTACGATTTCAGAAATGCTCGATGAAGACTGGGGAAAACTAAATGACAATTGTATCGAATCAAATGCTCAAGCACTGGGACGTGCCATTTTTGAACTCAATTTTGAAGGCCTAATTGCACCGTCTTCTAAAGATCGCAGAGGACGTAATCTTATTTGGTTTCCAGAGCAGTTATACTCAAAGAGCCAGATCGAAATTGTTGGGCAAGAAAAACTCAAACAATTTCTTGCATAAGTGCATGCACTTATGCATCCTAAATACATGATTCAAATCAAGAAACAGCCAAGCAGCATCAGTATTCCAGCATTTTGCAAACGCTACCACTTGGTACGTAATGACTTATCCCGTTTGACTCAATACTCACCACGGGCCGTGGCAAAATGGGTCGCGGGCGATGCACCCAGTGCAGCCGCACAAAAGCAACTTAAAGAACTCGTCCGCTTGTTTGATGCTCTTTGCAACGTAATGGAAACCAATTACATCGGCGAATGGCTCAAAACTGCCAATCCGGCCTTCGACAATTCCACACCGCTGCAAGTCATTGAACGTGGTGAAGCGGACCGCATCTGGCACATGATTTACCAGCTAGAAACCGGTGAACCGATGTGATCCATCCTGACGTAAACATCCGCAGCAGCGCGAACTGATTACTGCTCGAGGCTTCGCTCGATACGGTCGCCTAGCGAAACTTGCCCCGACGCTACGATCGTGCAAAAAATACCCCGCAAACGAAGCGGTGCATTCTCGGGTGCTCGCACCCATTTTAAAGCGTCGGCCCCAAAGCGCTGGGCAAATTTACCACAGGCGTCATTCACGACATCGCTCACTTCCAATACTGCACTGCCGACTTTTAAACGTGTACCCACGGGGAGTTGCGCTTCAGTGAGATTGAAATCAACATATAAATTGTCACCACAGCCATGGACTGCATTCGGCGCAGGTCCAGTAAAACACCGCATCACTTTGGTATTCGTCAGGCTTACTTGAATGCGCGGATCCGGCGCACCGTCTGCAAGCGTCTTCCAAGCAGTCGTCGCCCAACGGTCACCGACAATACCAGCCACACGGTCTAACGTCAGCTGTGCCACGGGAACATGCACACCTTCAGACGGTCGATTGATCAACAAATCAACCTGTCCAAACGCTACAGGCGCACATCTAGCGAACTCAACTGCATCTGCATATGCCTGCTTTTTTGTCATAAACCCTCAAATACATTAACAATAATATCCAACGCTGAACGTTACAATCCCCTAGCCAGACCTTACCGAATTCACTGGAAAATCCCTAAAATTGGCGGCAGTCAGTGAAGTTACCATTCAAAAAATAAAAACTGCTACTGACACACCAAAAAAAACGAGATGACAACTGCTTACCCTAAACCAAACAACACTTGCAACCCAAGATTCTCATCTCTCTGTTTAACAATGAGATTATTAATTGTTAAACACCTGAACATTTCCCTTTGATCCACTACTCTAAGCAATCGTACTCACTCAAAACGCGCCCGAAAAACCATTGCGTTTTCATTCGCACATCAAAAACACGTGCGGTCGACACGGAGGTCGACCCTCCCATACAAAGTAATTTAATTGTTAAGTAAAAAATAAATAAGATTAACAATTGATCTAGATCTGAAAACAGTCTTTGCATCTTTGCATGGACCACAAACTATCTACATCACTCACATGCCTGGGACTCACACTTGGCGGTACAGTAATCGCACAGGAAGTGCCTACATCCACAGAGGAGGATCACGTCGAGCAAGCCTTGAGTCTGCCGACATTGATCGTCAGCGGCCAGGAAACGGCTAATGTACGACCAGTCACGACATATGAATCCCCGGTATCCAACCTTGAGTTCAATCCGCGCATCGACTTCCAGTCACGCAACATGGCCGAAGCGCAAGGCGACGTAACGATCCGCGGCGGTATTTTTGAAAACACCGGCTTCCGCGTGGGTAGTGCGACACTGATCGATCCACAAACGGGTCACTACTCCGCCGAATTACCGATTGCTCCGGAAATGCTAACCGCACCCGAAGTACTCGTCGCAGGCGACAATGCACTGTATGGATTCAACAGCACCGTCGGCACCATCAGCTACGGCTGGAGCCAAATCCAAGATGGCGGCAGCGCGACCCTCGGTGGCGGCGACCACGACCTCAACTTCCAACGCCTGCACCACGCAGTGACTGGCACCTTCGCCAATGCCGAAGACTGGAGCTGGGGCGCTGAAGTCGAAACCTCCCGCTCCGAAAGCGATGGCACCATCCAATACGGTGACCACAACTTCGACCGCACCACCGGACGCGTGCAGCTCGTCGGACCGAACTCGCAAACCGATTTCTTCGCTGGCTATCAGTCGAAGTTCTTTGCTTGGCCCAACATGTATACAACCGATGGAGTACACGAAACCGAAAATCTCAAAACCAGCCTCTTTATTATTAATCACAAACAATCCTACGATGATCGAAGCTTTATCGAGGGCACCGCTTACTATCGCGAACACAAAGACAACTATATTTATTCGCGAGAGAATCCTCAGTGGTATGACGCAAGGCACACAACCTATGTCACCTCACTAGGCTTCTCTGGCTTACATGCTTGGAATGATCAATACGGACTGAATTACTCAGCCCAAATCGCGGCAGACGAGATCAATTCCAACAAATTAGAAGATAACTCACGCACAGCGGCAAAACTAATACTCTTACCTGAATACCAAATGGAAATGCATGATGGAGAAAGCGTGACTGTGCGAATTGGCGGAAGCTTCGACGACACAAACCGCGACGATTCGAAATTCTCTGGTATTTGCGATCTAACATGGGAACACCGCGAAAACGACAACCACTTTGAGTCACTCTACATCTCGTATGTAGAAACTAGCCAGATTGCCGGGTATACAGCCATTGCAGCATCCTCGGGCGGGCCCTTTGCCAGCAACTCAGACCTCGACCGCGAAACCACCCAAAACTTGGAACTCGGCGGCTCTTTGAATCGTGACACTTGGACTTTCGAAGGCGCCCTCTTCTACCGCTGGGATGACGACCTTGTCGACTGGACTTATTCGGAAAACGATACATCCGCAAGATCTGCCAAAGGCGTCGACATCGAAACCTTTGGCATCGAGCTGATCGCATCCAAACGCTGGGATGCGATCGAAGCCATCGCCAGTTACACCTTCCTCGATAAGGATGAGGATTACGGTGACGACAGCATCGACGCGAGCTTCTACGCGCTCAACTATGCCAAGCACCGCATCACCCTCGGCGCAATTTGGTCACCCTGTGAGAGCGTGGAAGTACGGATCGATAACGAATGGCGTAGTCAAGAGGACAACGACCTTCGGGGCAGCGACAACGAGGCACTCTTCACGCACATTGGCGTGAGCGTTTACCCACCACAGATCGACGGCCTTGAGCTCTTTCTAGCGGTGGACAATGCATGGGATGACGACTACGAAGAAGTCCCTGGCACACCTGGCCGCAGCGACCAAGTGTCTTGCGGCGCCACGTACCGCTGGTAAACCCTTTTTGCAAAATCGAATCAGAGCCTTGCCGCACCGCAGCAAGGCTCTTTTTTTCACATTCTGACAACGCTTTTTCACTTTCCCACTTATCCTCCCCCATGCCCTACCTCGCCATCATCTCTATCATTTGGGCCTTTTCGTTTGGCCTGATCGGCAGCGCCTTGGCTGGAGTTGATTCTTACTTCGTCGCCACACTGCGACTCAGTTGTGCCACCTTAATTTTCTTGCCGTTTTTGCGGACAAAAGGAATTGGGAAAAGCGACTGCCTGCGCCTTGTCGCCTACGGTGCGATTCAATTTGGGCTGATGTATGTTTGCTACATCAAGGCCTTCAGTTACATTCCTTCCCATCTCGTCGCGCTCTTCGCTGTGCTTACCCCCGTCTATGTCGTGCTTATCTATGACGCGCGGCAACGTCGATTCACCCCCCGCTACTTTCTCGCCGCGCTGCTCTCCATACTCGGCGCTGCAGTGATCAAAGCCAAAGGCGCGCCCTCCGGCGACATCTGGATCGGTTTCGCCCTCATGCAACTCGCCGGCCTTGCCTTTGCTTATGGGCAAGTCGCCTACCGCGACTGGAAACGCCTACACACCCAAATCAATGACCGTGACGGCTTCGCCCTCCTTTACATCGGCGGCACTCTGTGCGCGGGCGTCTTTAGCCTGTCCCTAACCGACTGGAGTGCACTCGAAATCAGCGCCTCTCAATGGCAAGCGCTGCTCTATCTGGGGTGCATCGCCTCCGGACTCGGCTTCTTTCTCTGGAACAAAGGTGCGGCGCGAAGCAACCCCGGCACACTCGCCGCGTTCAACAACGCCGTCGTGCCACTGGCCGTCATTTGCTCTCTCTTCATTTTCGGCGAGATCACCAACAGCGACACTGAAACCTTGATTCGCCTGTTCATCGGCGCAGCACTCATCGGTGCAGCCGTGATGCTCGGGCAAAAGAAAACTGCGT
>JAURBE010000083.1 GCA_030829145.1 Verrucomicrobiota bacterium
TTTTTCCCGTGCGCCGTATCATGTCGATCGCGACTCGCTTGTGAATACTGATGGGACCAACCTCACGAATGAGCGGATCGATTTGCCCTTTATGGTCAACGCCAGCCTATGGGATCGTTTCTACCTGAGCACCATTCCACAAACCGGGAACTTGAGCCTGAATTCGTCGAATCTTTCGGTGCTCGCTAATAATCGCCACGTGCTGGCACCGAATGCGAGCGGTGCCTTTCCGGACGAGAGTGATTTGCGTAACTCGAACACAGGTTTTGAGCAAAGCGCCGCAAATATTCAGGTCGATGGCGCATTCAATATCAATTCTGTCTCGGTCGATGCATGGGAGGCCGTGTTGCTGCAAGCAGCGGGCAAGACTATCTCGAGTGAGCGGGATGGTATCTTAAATGACACCGGCGACGAATCCTTTGTCGCGTTTCCACGCTTTCCAGACCCAGTCTATGGCGCCGATAATAAAGATGCTTTTAATGCGCTCGATGCACAAGCTCGCGAGCAATATGCGGGGATCTTCGTAACCGATCGTGATGATATTCGAATTTTGGCTGAAACGATCGTCGCAGAGGTCAAGCGTCGTGGCCCCTTCCTGTCGATGGCTGATTTTATTAATCGTCGTCAAATCGCTGACTCCGGAAATCTGGATGTCGATTATCAAGGCTTGATGGGCACACTCGATGCGGCAATTATGCGTGCATCCCAGCAGAAAGATGTATTGAATTATCAGCAGATTTTTAGTCGCACGCAGGCCTGGAATCAGAATCTGGATCCAAGTAATCCCGGCGAGGCTTCGAAATATTCTGATGATGTAGAGAGTGCTTTGGGAGTGCCTATGGGGCATCAAAGCACCGCGCTGGAAGGGAATTCTGGGAATTTGACGCAAGGCGATATTTTGCAAGTGCTCGGCGCGCAACTCAGCGCGCGTAGTGATACGTTTGTGATTCGCGCCTATGGCGAGGCGGCTGATCCGATTTCCGGAGAGGTGAATTCATCGGCCCGCTGTGAAGCGGTGGTGCAGCGGATTGCTGAACCCGTGAAGTCAGGCGATTCACTAGTTGCCCCGACTGGCGATTTTGGACGACGGTTCGTTGTCGTCGCATTTCGCTGGATAGATGACGAATCCTAAGACATTAAATACTTTTTAAATACCCAAAATGATGCACTTTAAACGACATCTCCGCTTACTGTTATCGCTCTTGCCCTTGCTCTGTCTGCTTCAGTTCCAGGTGCAGGCTCAAACTGATCTCGCGGATTTTATGGAAGCCGCAAAAGAATTTGAAGATAACAAAGAAGCCTTCGAGCAACCGGATGCGGTCGGCGATGGCCTCGGCCCCGATACGCTGCGCTTTTTCTTCTTGTCGGCCAAGCCAGTCAAGCGGAGCTACTATTATCTCGAGGGAGAGGAGTATAAAACGATTCAGGCTGCCTATAATACCTTTGGTAATGTGCACCGTGTCTCAGCTCGTTCGAAATTGGAGCTGTGCGAGAAGACGACACAAATCGTCGACGGCGAGGAAGTTGTGGTTTACGTGCCGATATTTGAGTTGAATGTGGGCAATCGCACCAACCTATTTGCGATGTTTTTGCCGAGCGTACCGCCTGTAGAGGGCAAGGTCATTGGCTTGAACGCGCTCGATTTTTCCAAGGAGATGTTTCCGTATAATCAGCTGACGTTCATAAACATACTGCCAAAGCCAGTGATGGTGATGCTTGAGGATCAGAAGACTGTCTTGAAGCCGGGGCAGATCATGCGCTCAGGCTATTCGATTCGTCGTAAAGGTGTGGGGTATTTGAAGGTGGCACTGGCGGTCCGCGATGTGGATGGCGGCGCGAAGTTGCTCTACAATCAACGCATTGCAGTTTACGAAGATGAGCGCACCATAGCGATTCCGATCGCCGATCCCTGGGGCGCCCCCGAGATTGAAGTCCTGACCTATCGAGATTCCGGAGTGGAGCCGCGTTAAGGAAGGTCGTAGCGCGTATTCGTTTCACTGGTTCAGTTCTCAGTGCCTAAGCGTAGCGCGCCGCCTTGTCTAGCGTTCATTTGGTTTGTCTTGGTGGCACTGTGTGCGAGCTGAAGCGGCGCACTGCGGGAGGTGGTTGATTTGTTTGGGTCTTTGGAAGAATTTTGCTGGCGGGTGAGCACGTAGTCCTGCTAATCTTACCAACGGCCATTATTGGTCATAACGACACTCCCTTATTTATTACTCACCCGTTTATCCGAATGCTACCTGTCGAACAGAAACGTAAAATGAATCCGATGTTGATGAAGGTCATCGTCGTCAGTGTGCTGGTGCACGTGGTCTTCGCATTTGTTGCTGGAGTGATCACTGTTGCAAATATTGTGATTCAAGAGGAGGCGCAATTTGAAGAACCGCCTGCGGTGGAAGAAGTTGAGCCACCGAAAGAAGTGAAGGTGCAGATCAAGCCACAGCAGACGCCGAAGATGCAGTCGCAAAATCTTAAGATGCGCCCAGTCGCCAATATTGCGGTGGCCAATGTCAATGTGAATCTTCCAGATATGGGCGATTCGTTTACCGTGAGTGCAGGACTCGGAGGCATGGGTGGTGGTAGCCTGTTAGGTAGTACCCGCGGTTCAATCGGTATGGGTTTGTCGAATGTCAGTGTTTTCGGTCTGAAAGCTCGTGCGGAGCGCATCTTGTTTGTGATCGATACGAATCGTCAGATGTTGACGGATAAAAAGGGCGGCCTGAATGGTTATCAAGTGATTAAGGATGAGATTACCGATATGGTGGGTAATTTGTCGGCGGGGACTTTGTTTAATGTGATGCTGCACGACGGTAAACGCACGATGCTGTTCAAGCCGCAATTGGTCTCTGCGGGGGCAGACACGCACCAGCAGCTGATTCGGTGGATTGCGCCAATCAATTCAAATGCCAATCAGCCTGGCTTGGAGAGGGTATCCGGTGCTTCAAGCCCTGACTTGCCGACGCTTGCAGATGATCCAGTGAACAAGGCCTTGCGCATGAATTTTCGTAGTAATAATACTGGGTTCATTACTCAGACTGCCTTGGAGCAGGGGATTGATGCAGTATTTTTTATTACCGGTTATCATCAGGGATTTGAGGCGGTGCGCCGTCGTATGACCGACAAAGAGCAAAAGGCCTGGGATAAAAAGATCAGCGATCCGAAATATATCAAACAACTGGCTGCGCATAAGTTAGAGGTCCCGCAAATGAAGGCGCGAATTCAGGCTGAGCTAAGAAAGCAAAATGCAGAACGCGCGAAGAAGGGGATGCCGCCGCGCGTACTCGATTCCCGTCATGGCGTGTATACCTCAGCACGCGAACTCGAGATGGAGTGGAAAGTTCAGCACCCTGGTGCTACACCCAACCCCATAGTCGATCCTAAAGATGTGGCTAAATATTTTAAGGCATTGAACCGGGTATTATTTGATGATCGGGATAAACCGATTCCATCGCTCAACGTGGTGCTCTTTTTGGCGGAAGATGAGCTCTTCTCCAAGCAGGCCGAAAAGCAATTGAAAGACTACGTCCGCTTTTACCGTGGCAAGCACCGTATCATTCGTGGTGAGAAGGAAATTAAGAGCGCACGTAGTTCGAAGGATACGCGAAACTAGAATTCGAGTTTGTGCGTAGCCACGGTACTTTAGCTCAATGCCATTACATCATTCATTTGGAGGCGATCTGAGTGTAATTTCAATATTAGTTTTAGCTTCAGCTCTGCGTGATAATTTCCTACAACCGCTTCGCTAGAGGGCCCTACGGGCGAGATTGGGGAGCTGATGATTACTAGAAAATAACTGGGAGAACAGGAAGTCCTGTAAGCGCTTGCCTCAATCACCAAAGCATGAGCCTCCCAAACCTCCCTCTTCTAGCGAAGCGGTTGTGGAAAATTCAATTCTGCAATGGCATTGCGCTTATAGGTCGCGTTTCATTTGGTGAGGTGGCTTGGGTTCTGTGCGCTAACTGAAGCGGCGCACTACGGATTTTGGTGACGGTTGTCTCAAATCTGTGGATACGAAAAGACCTCCGCCAAACATGCCGATGAAGGTCCACCCTAATATAACCCTATAAGAAATACCCTATATATTTCCTGTAATGTGTCGCTATCATAGCATTGAGCGTGCGGACGATCTAGTATCATTCAACTGCCGATTAAGATAATTCAACTGGCCTTGGGATTGAACTCGGATGATGCAATAGGATGTGCAAGGTGCTCGGCAACTGTTGGCTGAGGGAGCGCTATCAATATACGTGACCGCTAGCCTGACAGGCAGCCATGTGCCTTGGTCGCCTGAGTCCCGAGGGAAGCGAGAAGACCGGATGTTCAACAGACCGGACCAATTTTAGAGCACCCTAATGGTGAGCACATTTTGAATGCGATGCATTTGAACTCTGCCAGATAAAAAGGCACTTACACAGAAAAATAACTCGTTCGAAAAGTCCGTTTTCATAGTTCGGGTTAAACTACAAGATTTATAGTTTGTCAGTCGCTGTAGCGTGACCTTGAATGCTGCGGTCGTGCTGTTGATATTCACCATGATTACTAATTTATTTATATGAAACTCCAACGATTACTCATTTGTTTGACTTGTTGTGCTGTGGCGACCCTGCAGGCCGCCCAGCCATCTGCCACTACTGAAGCACCTGCGGGCAGACCGAATATCGTGCTCATCTTGAGTGACGACCAAGCCTGGGGCGATTATGGCTTCATGGGGCATGCCGACGTTCAGACGCCGCACTTGGATCGGCTCGCGGACAGTGGTCTGCGCTTTGATCGCGGCTATGTGGCGGCGCCGATCTGCCGCCCGTCGCTGGCCTCGATGGCCACGGGGCAATATTCGTTTGTGCATGGGGTGACTGGGAATGACATCGTATCGAAGGTGTATGACGACGCGCGAAAAGAATTGGAGAAGCCTTTACAGGCGAAGTTTCATCAGCTCCCCAGTGTGATCAAGCTGCTGACCTCAAATGGTTATTTGGCACATCAATCCGGCAAATGGTGGGAAGGCTCCTGGCAGGATGGCGGTTTTACGCATGGGATGACGGAAGGGGAGCGGCACGGAGACAAGGGGCTCGTGATCGGTCGTGAGGGCTTGGATCCGATCAGCGAATTTATCGATGAGGCGGTTGCCGGGGAGAAACCATTCATGCTGTGGTATGCGCCGTTTTTACCGCACACGCCGCACAACCCACCGCAAGCGTTGCTTGAGAAATATCAGGGGCAGGGGCACGCGCTGGATGTCGCGAAGTATTATGCGATGATCGATTGGTTCGACCAAACCTGTGGTGAGTTGTTTGAAACGATTGAGTCGAAGGGGCTGAGTGACAATACAGTGTATCTGTATATATGCGATAATGGCTGGGGTGCCGCGAGCACCACCCTGGACTGGCCACGCGATCAGGCGTTTTGGGAATACGCCATGCGCTCGAAGGCATCACCGTATGAGAATGGCACCCGCACGCCGATTTTGGTTTCCTGGCCGGGTGTGATTGAGCCGCAGCAGATGGAAGGTTTTGCGCATAGTATTGACCTGTTTCCGACGATTGCCGCCTTGGCGGGATTGCAGGCCCCTGATGGACTTCCCGGTATTAACCTTTTGGATACGGCGGCTGTGGCTGCGCGTGACACGGTATTTGGTTCACTCCATGCCTCGCACAATATGAGTCTCAGCGATCCCGATTCGACCTTGCAATATCTCTGGTGTATTCAGGGCGATTGGAAATTGCTGCTACGTTGCCACGGCAAGGATACCACGCATTATCGTAAGCTGCACGAGTGGGATACCGCGCCGTTTCATCTGTATAATCTGAAAGAAGATCCGGGTGAGAAAAATGATTTAGCGGTGGCGCACCCGGAGATCGTTGCTCGCTTGACAGCGGAGATCGCAGCCTGGCGCGCGGAGATGGGAGCACCGCCATTGCCATCTTCCCACTAGTGTGAAGCACGCTAAGTTCGCACCATTATAACGTGCCCGTCGAAGAACATGAAACGGTGCAAGTTCAATCACCTCGATCACTCAGTAAATGCCTGATTTAACGCCTTTTAGAACCACAGATGGACACCGATAGGCACAGATCTAATGTTTCGCATCATTCAGAATATCTGTGTTCATCCGTGTCCATCTGTGGTTTATAAATACACTGATTTAGCGCGCTTCCCACTAGGTTTCTCGTTCAAGTTGGTTGTTTGCTGCGGAACCTTGGTTGAATGTTTCGGGTTTTCTGCGTGCAGTTCGTCTATACTATTACATTCAAAATCGGCCAAATGTGCGTGTTCAGCTCACTGAATAGTGCCATTGATCCATTCACCCCGAGGACTTTATCCATTGCAGGCTAGTTTCGAACTGGCGATGATTCTACGAATACTATGAGCGCTAAAAAACTCCCCACACGCGACCTCTGGGCCTACGCTTCTGGCGAAGGTGCATCCTCCATCACGATGAATGGCATGGGCAATTTTGCCATGTTGTTTTATACGCAAATTATGGGGATGAGCCCGGA
>JAURBE010000084.1 GCA_030829145.1 Verrucomicrobiota bacterium
CCCAAGGGCATAATAACAAGCACGCTCTCAATGGGATTCGGTTGGGGCATGGGCTAAATCAGTGGTTCTATGCACCCACTCCCCGGTAAATGACGAAGAACCCTTTTTTAGCCAATGCTCTTTGAAGTGACGGTTTAGCCGAATACTTCGGTCATACGTAGAGATAAACTACCCATAGCAATAGAAAGGCAGACGCCGTGCTTTGACTGAGTACAGTGCTTTTAAGCTTAATTGGTAATAAACCCAACTTCTACTGGTAAGTTCTACTTGAACAACGGCTCAGTCTTTGTCTTGCTTCGCCCTATCTCGCCAACAGATCTCACTGTTGGCGTTTCTATTTAGAGCAGAACATGACAAAGAATCAATATTTCCAAGAATGGTTTTCTAACCCGCGCCGTGATGTGATCGCTGGCACAGTGGTAGCGCTAGCGCTGATTCCAGAAGCGATTGCCTTCTCGATTATCGCTGGAGTGGACCCAAAGGTCGGGCTTTATGCATCGTTTTGTATCGCTGTAGTGATCGCGTTCGTCGGTGGACGCTCGGGGATGATCTCGGCAGCTACTGGTGCCATGGCAGTTCTACTGGTTTCACTAGTACGAGATCATGGCTTAGAGTATTTATTGCCCGCCACAGTGCTTACCGGCATTTTACAAATAGCGGCAGGTGCCTTTAAATTAGGTAATTTGATGCGCTTTGTCTCTCGATCAGTCGTCACGGGCTTCGTCAACGCACTAGCCATTATCATTTTCATGGCACAGTTACCACAGTTTCATAATCAGGGTCTGTTAATGTACGCAATGGTCGCTGCTGGCCTTGCCATTATTTATGGACTCCCGCGACTTACGACCGTCGTGCCCTCCCCGCTCGTTTGTATTATTGTACTCACAGGGGTATCAATGACTATGGGACTGGACCAAACGCTCAACACCGTTGGCGATATGGGTGACCTACCCTCTACGTTACCTGTCTTCTTACTGCCAGACGTACCACTTAATTTCGAAACACTGAAAATCATTTTCCCTTTTGCCCTTTCACTCGCGATCGTCGGCTTATTAGAATCGCTGATGACATCGACCATTGTTGATGACTTCACTGACACTTCCAGCGACAAAAACCGTGAATGTACTGGCCAAGGCATCTCTAACATTGTTGCTGGTTTCTTCGGCGGCATGGCTGGATGTGCAATGATCGGTCAGTCAGTAATCAACGTGCAGTCAGGGGGACGTGGACGACTGTCGACCTTTGCAGCTGGGGTAATTTTGCTGATCTTAATTGTCTTGATGGGAGATCTTGTTAGTCAAATCCCAATGGCTGCCTTGGTCGCCGTAATGATCATGGTTTCAATCGGTACATTTAGTTGGTCATCCCTAAAAAGCCTCCGAGTACACCATCGCACCTCCAGTTTTGTCATGATCGCAACAGTCTTGACAACGGTGCTTACCCACAATTTGGCGTATGGCGTCGGTGCCGGGGTGCTGCTCAGCGCGCTGTTCTTCGCATACAAGGTATCTGGGCAGGTCAATATCGCCTCCGAACTAGAAATCGAAAGAAAGGCGCGTACCTATATCGTGCGTGGTCAGCTCTTTTTCGTGTCAGCCAGTAGCTTTGCCGAAGCCTTTGACTTTCGTGAAGTCATCGAGACGGTTCGCATTGATGTCTCACACGCACACTTTTGGGATTTATCGGCCATCAATGCCTTAGATCGTGTGGTCCTAAAATTTCGCCGCGAAGGCACCGAAGTTGATATCATTGGCATGAATGAAGCCAGTCAGACACTCGTGCTCAAGGTCGCTAAATACGACAAGCCCGGCGCTGAGCTGGACGCTCACTAAGGCGAATTTACATTGCCTTTCGGTTTCACAAATTACTAATAGTTACTATGTCAAACATACTTGCCTGCACTGACGGCTCGATCTACTCAACGAGCGTTTACCATCACACAGCTTGGGCAGCCAAACAGATGTCCGCCGCGGTACATGTACTCCACATGCTCGACCCGCATCATGAAGATCCGGTCAAAGCAGATCACAGCGGCAGTCTTAACCTCGGTGCACGCACTGCATTACTCAAAGAGATTGTTGAGCTTGAGGCCCAGCGAGCAAAAGTCGCTCGCAAACGTGGTGAAGCTATTCTTGAAGATGCGACCGCACAATTACAAGCAGCAGGAATTACCCAAATAGTAGCCGACCAGAAGCACGGGCGGTTAAGTGATTCCATCGATAATTATGAGCGCGATGCGGATCTCGTGGTTATCGGTAAGCGTGGAAATCATGCAGACTTTGCTGCGGGGCATATTGGGCATAATTTGGAGCGCGTTGTACGCAGCTGCAAACATCCAGTATTGGTGGCTTCACGTGCATTCAGTAAGATGGAACGTTTTGTACTCGCCTTTGATGGAGGTAAGAGCTCGCTGAAAGCGATTCAATATGTAGCAAATAATCCACTGCTCAAAGGGATGCAGTGCCACCTATTGAGCGTGGGCAAGGACAACGATAAGCTTGGGGATGCACTCGAGCTAGCGCGGACACAGTTACAAGCTGCGGGCTTTGAAACCAGTGCAGAAGTACGAGATGGTGAACCGGATAAGGTAATTGCTGAGATCGTCGACCAAGCGCACATAGACCTGCTCGTAATGGGCGCATACGGCCATTCCCAGATACGTCACCTAATCGTCGGCAGTACTACTACCGCGATGATTCGTACTGTTACAATTCCCGTATTGCTCTTCCGCTAGAATGCGCTTTGTTGCTCAATCTGATGAGCATCGAAACACAATCTTATGGAACGCTTCCGACGGGTGAGTTGGTCAGTCTTTATACACTGACCAATAGCAATGGCTTGTCGGCACAAGTTACTAATTATGGTGCTATTTTGATAACACTCCATGTTCCCGATCGTGATGGGCAGTTAGCCGATATCGTACTTGGTAAGGATTCCCTAGAGGGTTATCTAGCCGGACATCCTTACTTCGGAGCAACCACTGGTCGAGTCGCTGGGCGCATTGGCAGTGGTGAATTTTCACTGCATGGAGATGATTACAAGCTAGCCATCAACAATGGGCCGAACGCACTTCATGGCGGGCTCAATGGCTATGATAAACTTCTTTGGGACGCCCAAGTAATTAATGAACAAGGTGTCGACAAACTACGTCTGTCGATCACCGATGCAGAGCACAGCAACGGCTTTCCAGGTACGGTTCAGTGTAGTACCACCTATGCCCTTTTAGATGATAATTCTCTCGAAATTACTTACTCTGCGACGACTGATAAAACTACTCCATTTAATATAACCAATCACTCTTACTTCAATCTTAAGGATTCTGGAAAAAGTGATGTGTTTAGTCATGAGCTACAGATTTTTGCAGATTCAGTTGCGACCATTGATGACAATGCCACATTACTAGGTCGCCGTGATTCGGTGGTGAAAGGTTTCAATGATTATCAGGAACCTGTGTTGCTCGGAAGCCGTGAACTGACCATCCACAATGCAGACATACATTTCTTCCTTGATGGTGGCCGCACCATCGATCCCAAGCTTGCTGCAGTAGTCTATGAGTCTCAATCTGGGCGTGTCATGGAAACTTTTACCACCGAACCCGGCGTACAGTTTTATGCCGGGTTATTTCTTTCCGCCGACGGCCCTGAAGTCGGCAAACACGGAATTGTTCATCCCAGCTCCAGCGGTTTTTGCTTAGAAACACAAGACTATGCGGACAGTGTGAACTTTCCAGATATGGGAGGCGCCTTGCTACAGCCCGGCGAACCATATAACTCGATCACTCGTTATCGTTTTACCACCAAATAAACGCACTCAATGTGCGTGACTAGTCTTCAAGTATGGCTCTGCTTACCTACAGAAATTTGACCGTCTCATTCGGTGGGCCACGCCTGCTCGATAATGCTGGGCTCACGGTCGAGAAGCGTGAGCGTATTTGCTTAATTGGGCGTAATGGCGAGGGTAAGTCGACACTACTGCGTATCATAGGCGGACAAATCAAGCCAGACGCTGGCGAAATCGAAGCCATTCCCGATTTGCGTATTGGCAAACTCGATCAAGAAGTCCCAGCGGACCTCGAAGGCACGGTGTTCGAGATTGTGGCTGATGGCCTTGGGCCTGCCGCCAAAACCGTTGCCGAATATCATAAGCTTGCCCACGAATATGCTGAAAATTCTGACGACGATGCTGTCGCGGAACGACTTGACCACTTGCAGGAGGAACTTGACCGCACTGACGGTTGGTCACTTGAGCACAAGGTGGAAAGTATTCTTAATCGTGTAGAGCTTGATGGTGATGCCCTCTTCTCTTCGCTATCTGGCGGCAATAAACGACGCGCGCTACTTGCCCGTGCATTGACCGCTGAGCCGCATATACTATTACTCGACGAGCCAACTAACCATCTCGATATTCCTGGCATTCGCTGGCTGGAAGAGTTCCTAAGAAAATCAGATATCGCTCTGCTATTTGTCTCGCACGATCGTGCTTTTATTCGACGCGTCGCAAATCGGATCATCGATCTTGATCGTGGGCAGCTGACTACATGGAGCTGTGACTATGAGACGTACTTACAGCGCAAGGCGGATCTACTTGCAGGCGAAGCAAAGCAGCAAGCAGTCTTTGACAAGAAATTAGCCGAAGAGGAGATCTGGATTCGTAAAGGTATTCAAGCACGACGCACGCGCAATGAAGGTCGAGTGCGGAGTCTTAAGAAAATGCGTGTCGAACGGGCTCAACGTCGCAACATCATTGGCACCTCTAAGCTAAACCTTAACGAGGGTCAACTTTCTGGCCGCAAAGTTATCTCGGTGGATAATGTAAGCTACGATTGGGGCAACAAACCACTGATCAAGGATTTCTCCACAGTCATATGGCGAGGCGACAAGATCGGCATTGTAGGGCTGAACGGCTCAGGGAAAACCACTCTACTGAATTTGCTACTCGAAAAATTACAACCCCAGCAAGGTAGTGTTACAGCTGGTACCAAGCTCGAGGTCGCCTACTTTGACCAACACCGGGCCCAACTCGACGAATCACTTACTGTCGCAGAGAATGTACATCCTTACGGAGAAATGGTGACACTAAATGGTAAGCAACGTCATATTCTGACTTACCTACAGGATTTTCTTTTCACCCCGCACACATCTCGCTCACCGATCACTAAACTCTCTGGTGGTGAACGCGCACGGTTGTTACTTGCACGTCTCTTTTTGCAACCAGCCAATGTCCTCGTACTCGACGAACCGACGAATGACCTCGACATCGAAACAGTCGAATTGCTTGAAGAACGCTTACTTGACTATGACGGCACCCTGCTACTGGTCAGCCATGATCGCAGTTTTTTGAATAATGTTGTAACCAACACCATCGCACTCGAAGGTGATGGTATCGTCGCTGAGTACAATGGCGGTTGCGATGATTGGTTGGAGCAATACGAAGCACGTAAAGTTGCAGAGGCACAGTCGCTCAAGTTGCCACCTGCTGCAGTGGCAAAGCCAAATGAAGCGACTGTAAAGCCTGCGAAGGTATCGACACGAAAGCTTAGTAATAAGGAACGCGAAGCCCTGACGGCATTACCTGGTCTGATTGAACAACTCGAAGCCGAACACACCTCACTGAGTGAAAAAATGGCCTCTGCAGACTATTATCAAGATCAGTCGAACGATCCAGCTACCGATGCGACACGTATCGAGCAATTAGAGATGCAGACCCTCGAAGCCTACGAGCAATGGGAAGCACTAACTGCTGACGAATAGTGCAGTTTCATTATAGTGTCTATAGTAGCATCACAGATGCTTCGCATAGCCAAATACATCAATTAAAAAAGCAGTAATCTTATGAGATCACTGCTTTTTTAATGACACCTTTTTTATTAAAAAAAGTGGCCCCACCTGTGCCGTATAAGGGGGAGTTCTTAGGCCTTTTGTGTCTAAGGTGGGCGCTTCCTCGTTGGTTTTTGTCTTCCGGTTGACGGCTGGACAGCCACCTCCAAGGTTCAGCTCCCGATTTCAAAAGAGTAAAGGACAGACACTCCGTTTAAGATCGAACACCGCAGGGTTAAATAAAACCTATCCAACGATATTGTTAGCGCAATACGTAATGTTCAAAATTTACCTAAAGAGACTATTTATTAACAAATTAGCGCCTCTATCAGTGCAGATAATTTCATGCATATATCTAATTCATGCTTAACTCATTCGCCTAGAGTAAATTTTGTGTGCCAATAAAGCCATAAAAGATAAGAGCATCTTATTCAATAAATTAGACATACTAGAAACGACTTATAAATTAGCAAATAAGCGTGCTTAAGTTTGAAATAAAAAGGATACAAATACTGTATTAAATTAATAAACAACCGATGGCCGTGCATGCAGTTAAAATAGTGAAATTAGACTGATGACAAAGGGCAGGTAATTTTCAGGCAAGACAACATAGAATTCCGACTAAATTTTCAGACCTTGCCGCCAAAAT
>JAURBE010000085.1 GCA_030829145.1 Verrucomicrobiota bacterium
CAGAGCCTGGCGCAGCTGACCACATAAAGACTGGCAGAATCGCGAGGCCCATCGCCAACTCATACGACACCATCTGCGCGGAGGCACGAATCGCACCAAGAAATGGATACTTACTATTTGAAGACCAGCCAGCGAGTACGATACCATACACCCCGAGCGACGACACACCCAAAATGAATAACATACCAACGTCGAGATTCGCCAAAACCAACGGTTGTACCACACCAGACGGATCCACATATCGACCAAATGGTAACACCACCATGGTCGTCAAAGCCGGAGCCAACGCCAAAACAGGCGCCAAATAATAGTAAGTCGTTTTTACGTGACCGGGGGTGATCTCTTCCTTGAACAGGAATTTTAAACCGTCAGCGACGGGCTGAAAGATTCCCAAACGAGTCAAGATGTTACCAACAATTGGGATGTGTCCAAGCAGCGGCAAGCGAGTGCGGTTGGGGCCGGTACGACCTTGGATCCAACTCGAAACTTTTCGCTCTGCGAGCACGGAGTAGCTGCAAAGCCCCATGAAGACCGAGATCATTGCTACTGCGAAAACAATCGGCAATGTGAATGGCAGTGTATCAGTTATAAATTCCATGTTCAGCAAGATGCTTTACGCTTCAACTACAGCGGCTTGCGCTTCCTTAAACGCGACTGGATCATATTTTAGATTCTTGGTTTCGACGAATGGCAAATCAATGAACTTAGCAGCATCAAGTGCGACACCTTCGTCGCCGATACCACGCCAGTTGATTTCTGCAAACGCACTCGTAGCTTCTGAAATACGCTCCCATGCGACATCCATCGTCAGCGCGGCCGGTTTCTCATCGCCTAAAAGTGCAACAATTTGCTCCAACACAATGATGTCCGAACGAACCCCAGCTGGTCCCGGCACTGCTGCTTTAAATTTCTGTAAACGAAAACTTTGATTCACGAAGGACCCGTCCTTCTCATAGACCATCAACGATGGGCAGACTACATTCGCAACTTGGCTCACTTCGTTCGCATGCGTACCAAAGTAAATCACCTTCACCTTCGCTAGTAGCTCTGGGGAAATACCAAACTTGGTGACATCTTCATTCACGACTACCAGCGTCTTGACTGCACCCGAGTCGATGTCACTCGCTAATGGCGATAAATCAGCCTCAGGTAGTTTGGATACCAACCCATTGAGTAACGCACCACGTAAATTCGGGGTACGATCCTCAGACAGTAAAATCCCATCTCCTTCGCCGGTGTGGTGGACCAGTGTCACCGCAGCATCGCTACGATCGGCAATCAAGCGATAGAAAAATTGTTCTTCGACCGTGCTATGCGCCGAGCCCACCACTGCGACATGACCGCCCTTGATCAAATTAGCTGCGGCAGCGGCCGTCTCAGCATCACTCTTGTGTACGCCTTCAATTGTATAGTGAGTGAGACGATCCTCCGATTCAGACGCTTTGAATAACTCACGACCGGAGTCTGTCATCCAAGTGTCATTCACCGCGTCATTACGGCGCGGCGTGATACGATAAATCTTACCTTCTCGGCTCCAAATCTCGGTATTTGCGCCGATGCTACTTTCGGTACAAATACTATTAGTGCGCTTGAGGAACCAAACACGCATCTTAAACCGGAAATCCGTACTGGTCAAAGCGCCCACTGGGCAAATATCGACGGTATTGAGCGAGTAGTTATGTTCAAGCTCCTTACCTGGGTAACAAGTCAGTGTCGAATACGTGCCACGATCAACAAATCCAAGCACATCGTCGTTGGCGATTTCCTTACTGAATCGAATACAACGTGCACACAAAATGCAGCGCTCATCATCCAGTGTCACCCGCGAGCCGAGCTTAGTACGCTTCGGCTTCACATTCTTCTGCTCAATAAAGCGGCTGTAGCCACGACCGTGTTCTGCCGAGAACTCTTGCAACTTACACTCACCTGCTTGATCACAAATTGGGCAATCCAGCGGGTGATTGATCAATAAAAACTCAGTCACACCATTGCGGGACTCTTTAACCATTTCAGAATTGGTTCGAATGTGCATGCCTGGAGACGCATTGGTCGCACAACCGATGGTTGGCTTTGGCATCCAACCGATTTTTTGCACTCCGTTTTCATCGAGAACCGCCTCACCCGTGGCGCGATCACGCATCGGCATACCCATCTCGACCATGCACATACGGCAATTCCCTGAAATCGATAGCTTAGGATGGTAACAATAGTGTGGCACTTCATTGCCCTTACCTGCGATTTTAACCGCTTCAATAATATTGATGCCCTTGGGCACCTCAATGTCCTTACCATCGATATTGATGGTGATGTTTTCGACTATGCTTTG
The DNA here is from genome assembly GCA_030829145.1 of Verrucomicrobiota bacterium. Classification (GTDB taxonomy): domain Bacteria; phylum Verrucomicrobiota; class Verrucomicrobiia; order Opitutales; family Coraliomargaritaceae; genus Lentimonas. The sequence goes on from JAURBE010000085.1 coordinate 2,327, forward strand.
GATCTTCATTGTCTTAAATCAAAGTAGTTTTGCCGGCAGTCGGTTTTCCTTCTTTGCGAAGTGCCGCTTGAGAGCGGGCTTTTTCCACGAACTCATCATTAAATTTAGCAATAAAGCTCTGCACCGGCCACGATGCCGCTTCACCAAAAGCGCAAATCGTGCGCCCAGCGATTTGGTCTGCGATATTCTTTAGCAGTTGCGCATCTTCTTCGCGCGCCTCGCCATCAACCATACGCTGCGTGACTTTACGCATCCAAGGCACCCCTTCGCGGCACGGAGTGCACTGACCACAACTTTCATGGGCATAGAAATAGTTAATATTTGCGAGTGCCTCGACCATATCAGTCGTATCATCCATCACAATCACACCACCGGAACCCGACATCGAGCCCACTGCCATCAAACTATCAAAATCCATTGGGATCTCTTCGATGCCCCAGTCAAATTCGGTGCCGTCTTTGAGCTTACCAGTAAAGCGCTCATCCGCGCGCAGGATCTTAGCCGAAGAACCACCGGGAATCACTGCCTTGAGCTTACGCCCCGGCTTTAGACCGCCGCAGACATCATAAATCAGCTCACCCAAGGTAACAGCGGAACAAGGGAACTCATAATAACCAGGCTTTTGCACATGACCAGAGACACACCAGATACGTGTTCCAGTATTGCCTGGCGTACCAATTTCCGAGAAACCTTTGCCACCCAAGTCGATGATGTGTTTCACATCGCAGAGTGTTTCCACATTATTGACGATCGTCGGACATTGATAGAGCCCGAGTGCCGCGGGGAAATACGGCGGCTTAATGCGTGGATTGGCACGATTGCCTTCAATCGATTCGATCAGGCCAGTCTCCTCCCCACAAATATATGCCCCCGCACCACGGTGGACAATAATATCACAAGAGTAACCAGACCCAAGAATGTTGTCGCCGAGTAAATTCTTTGCACGTGCTTCTTCGATCGCCCGCTCGAGGATCTGATAGCCTTCGAAAAATTCACCACGGATGTAAATAAATGCCAGCTTTGCCTGAATCGCAAACGCTGAGCACATCATACCTTCGATCAGCTGATGCGGATCTTGGTGGATGATTTGGCGGTCTTTGAAAGTGCCTGGCTCGGATTCATCCGCATTACAAACAAGGTAGATCGGCTTGCCAGATTTGCGATCGAGAAACTTCCACTTCATGCCGGCAGGGAAACCAGCACCCCCGCGACCACGAACCCCAGACTCAAGCACCTCAGCGCAAATGTCTTCGGGAGTCATCGTCACGGCCTTCTTCAATTGCTCGTAACCACCATGCTTGATGTAGCAATCGATATCGTTGGTGTAGCCGGGCTCGTCGATGTGCTTAAAAATAAGCCTGTGTTCCTGTAATGCCATTGGAATGAATATTTGGAATTAAAAATTAGAAATGAGCAGAGAATTAGATCTCGCCGTTCTTGATTTTGGCGGCGAGCTCGGAGGCTTTGTCTGGGTCGATGTCAGTATACTCATCTTCACCCACCATCACCACTGGCCCCTTACCACAATCAGCGTGGCATTCGACGAAATCTAAGGTCACTGAACCATCTTCGCTGGTGTGGCCTACCTTACAATTAAACTCCTGCTCCAAGCGCTCACAAGTCTGGTAGGCGCCGGCCAATGCACAAGGCAACGTGCGGCAAACACGCACATGATGCTTGCCTGTCGGCTCTGTGCGCAGCATCGGATAAAAGGTCACCAACTCGAGGATGTTAATCGGCTGCAGCTCTAGACGAGTTGCAATCCACTCCATCGCCTCATTTGACAGATAGCCCTGATCCTCCTGCACTAAGTGACAGAGAGGCAACGCTGCGCTCTTCATCACTGGATAGCGCGGCACGAGCTTATCAATTTTTTCGATTGTTTCAGGTTTTAAATTCATTGCTTAAAAGAAGGCAGAAATCGGCAGCTAAATGTTCGTAATTCCTAATTTCAAATTCTAACGGTCACACTCCCCCATCACAAAGTCCAGTGATCCTAAGATCACGGTGATATCGGTCAGGTAATGACCGGGGATCAGTTTATCGAGTATACTAAGATTACAGAATGACGGGCCGCGAATTTTCAGACGATTCGGCACGCCTCCACCCTTCGAGTTGATAAAGAAGCCGAGCACACCCTTCGGATTTTCTGCTTCAAAATACACCTCTCCTGCTGGAATCTGCGGACCTTCCGTAGTGATCATAAAGTTCTGAATCAACTCTTCCATGCTAGTCAATACCTTCGCCTTTTGCGGCGCAAAAATCTTCTTCGCATCCTCTGCATAGTATGAGCCGTCTGGGAATTGATCGATGCATTGACGAATGATGGCAACGCTTTGGCGAATTTCCTCCGCTCGCATCAAATAGCGGTCATAGCAATCTCCAGTCGTTCCGATCGGCACATCAAAGTCATACTTTTCGTATCCCAAGTATGGCTTATCCTTACGCAAATCGTGATCGATTCCGCAGGCACGTAAATTCGGCCCAGTGATTCCATACGCCAGGGCATCTTCCTTTGAAATTGTGCCAATTCCTACGGTGCGATCCATAAAAATACGGTTACGGGTCAATAATTTATCCACCTGATCGAGCACTGGCAGTACACCCTTACAAAAATCGAGCACACGGCCGAGCCAACCCTCGGGGATGTCCCGTGCCACACCACCAATACGAGTGTAGCTGGTAGTGAAACGCGCACCTGTCAGTTCTTCAAACAGTGTGTAGAGCTTTTCACGTTCAGTGAAGGTGTACATGAACACAGTCCACGCTCCCGCATCCATACCGTACACACCCACGCCCAACAAATGTGAAGAGACGCGCGCCAACTCGCAGCACAACACGCGAATCGCTTGGCAACGCTCAGGCACTTCAAGATTCGCAAGTTTTTCAACCGCCATCGCATACGCGACATTATTAGAAAGTGGTGCGATATAGTCCAACCGATCTGTGTAAGGCACAAACTGATTGTAGGTCATGTTTTCTGCAATCTTCTCAGCACCTCGGTGCAAGTAGCCGATAACAGGCTCGCATTGTTTAATGATGTCACCGTCGAGCTCCATCTTCAGGCGTAGCACGCCGTGCGTGGTCGGGTGCGACGGCCCGACATTGATCATCATGGTTTCGCCCGAAAGCTCACCTTCACCCTCGCATGCACGAGCGCCGGTATCACCGATTGAAATTTCCTTGGTAGTGGCCATTTAAACAGTCCTCTTAGTTTCCGCAGGGTTTAATCTTTTTCTCATTCCAGCTCTCATCATGCGCACTGGGCTCAGTCTGGCTCATCGGCCCATCTGCCGATGACACGAAGGGACCTCCCATCATTGGCGCAGGCAAAACCGATGTACCCGTGACCTCGGCCACATCATCAGCCGGTAGCGGCACTTCGATACCTGCCAGTGGAAAATCTTTTCGCAGCGGGTGGTATGGATAGTCGTCCCACATCAAAATACGCTTCATATCTGGGTGGCCTTCATAGCGAATCCCCATCATATCATAAGTCTCACGCTCATGCCAATTTGCAGAGGCATACAGCCCTGCCAATGTTGGTAATGTTGGCTCGATATCATTCGCACAATCAACAGCAACACGTAAGTACTCATGTTTGCTGATCGATAAAAAATGATAGATGCCGGTAAAACGCGGGCTCTGCACATCATTATCGAGCGCAGTCACGTCAACCAACATATCGTAACCGAACTCATCGCGTAGCGCTGTGCACAGCTCGACAAACACATCCACTGGACAATTTAACGCAGCGTGGTCCGAAGACTCGCGTTCTGTAAGCGTTTCGAAGCGCTCCTTGATAAGAGCCAAATCACTGTTAGTCATAGCTTAGCTTTCCTTTTCAGCTGCGGCAAATTCCTCCGAATCTGCTTTTTTGGGGATCAAATTCTTTACCGAACGCTCGGTGCCGATCTTGTCCTGCAATTTAATCATCGCATCCAACAGTGCTTCTGGGCGTGGAGGACAACCGCTAATGTAAACATCCACCGGAATAATACGATCCACACCCTGAAGCGTTGCGTACGAGCGATACATACCACCCGAACTTGCACACGCGCCCATCGCGACCACCCATTTAGGCTCAGCCATCTGATCGTAAATGCGACGCACCACCTCAGCCATTTTGTA
>JAURBE010000086.1 GCA_030829145.1 Verrucomicrobiota bacterium
TAAGCGATACCACCGGCACCAACCATCGCGATATTTAACTTACTATTCGCAGAGACACCTGGTTGGCCAATACTGAAGCGTGGTAAGACGAAGGCTCCCGTAGCAGCGGCAGCGGTTTGAATGAAATTTCGACGGGAAATAGAATTCATAATATACGGATTTTTCCTAGTATTGTGAGCAAAGTATACACTTTCTCCCGACTTTCGTCAATAACGCGATTACGGGATGCCTGGTGCAGGGCGACAGGATTGCTTCGCCCTCTTCGTGTTTTCCGGGCGGAACTCCGTTCCTGAAAACACTGCGTCTTCCGAGGCAGGTAGTGCCGACATGACCGGGCCCGAAGGGAACCGGAACAACCTGCTTGCTCCCAGGTTCTCATCTCTGGCGCCCTTCAGACACAAAAAAGCCCTCCTCGTTTCCGAGAAGGGCTCTTCTTTTTGGTCGGCCTACGGGGATGGCATTACGAACCGATTGATTCACTTCGTTCAGGGCGACGCCCCAGCGCTGGGCGATGATGCCTTCCATGCCGCGTAGCGCATCGTTGTAATTTCGGGCAGCGTCTTGATCATCGTTCACCGCGAACTCGACAAACAGCAGGTCCAATGGCTCTTGGCTCAAGACATCTTGCGTGAATCGAAACGCGCCGGTATCGGAACAGGTCGAGCTAATGCCTGCTTGTGTAAAGGTGAACGCGGTCTTCGGAAAACGTGTTTCGAGCATCGCACATACTTTGGGCCGATACCCATCCATCTCGGTGATCGAACCACCGATAAAAGCCACATGCCCTCGCTGGTTGCGCTCAAACTGAATGCGGCTGTTTTGATAGCTGCCACGCAGTATAAAGTTTCGATCACTGACGATCGTTTCCGCGGTCATCTCCGCTGTTGCCGATGTGTGCTTCAGCACAAAATCAACAATCGGCTGCGGGTCTTTTAAGGAATGCGGATGGTGCCCCACGTCCGGTTTGTGGATCACCTCGAATACCCCACCCAACTCTTTGTAACGTGCCTGCGCAATCGCGGTGTTCTCCACGACGGGCACGATGTCATCCGTATCACCCACGACATGAATGATCGGAATCCCCGCCTTCGCCAGCGGCGCTAAATGATCCAATGGGTTCCCGGGATAGGCTAGCGCTTCAGCCTCAGAAAAACCATACGCCTTCAGGCAAACACGCCATGCACCGGCTGCGCCTTTGCCCGAGCCCTTCCCTCCCGGCCAGCTTTTAAAGTCCATCACCGGCGCATCGGCATAAATCGCCGCCACTTTTTCAGGATTCGCCGCTGCCCAATTATACACGATCAATCCGCCGCGGGACATGCCTTCCAGCACCGCACGATCGGCAAACAAATGCTCGAAGCGTAAATAGTCGTAAAAGGCATCCCAACGCTTCACCGCCGCGGCATTGCCGAACAGGTTACCAACATGGCAATAGACCACGTGATAGCCACGCTCGAGCATCGCGATATCAAACTGTGGCTCATGCCCCCAGAAACGCGCACGCCACACCCACGGCTTCCCATCGGCCACCGTCTGAGGCACCACCACTTTGCAGGCATTGCCTTCAAACTTGAAGTCATACTGATCGAAGCCATGAAAAGAGGACTGCTCGCCCTGCCATACGGCATCTGATGTTTGAAGATCTGCCCCGATGAGCGCTGTCGTTAAGAGGAGGTAAAGCCCACAAAAAAGGGCTGTCATTCTGTTTATTTTCATCATGTTTCTGTCGCTCCGGGATCAATTATTCGATATATAAAGCTCCCCTCCCCGATCTTCGCGGTGCTCAAGATGCGCGGTCGTCGATGCGCAACGCCGCACACGCGCCCTTACGAACCAGACGCAACCAGCCTCTGAATTTCCCCGGCCTCTATGTTGATTTCTATGATTTGATCACCGTAACGCACGGTTCCAGGCGTTCCATTCAGAGAATGAATCGTTGCTTCAACGACCTCGCCATCTGCCCACTCAATATCGACTTCAAAGCCACCACGCGCAAGGAGGCCAGTCACTTTACCTGCGGGCCACTGCTCAGGCAGTGCGGGCAGCAGGCGGATCACCGGCGGCGCACCCGCTTTTCCGCTTTCAGGCTGACTCTGCATCAGCATCTCGGCGACTCCGGCGGTAAAGCCGAAGTTGGCCTCGATCTGGAAAAGCTTTTTCTGCTTCTCATTTGCCGGCGGGCGAAACTGGCTGAACAGATTATCATACGTGTTATCGAGCAGCATTTGGTGGACGAAGTCCCAGGATTTTTGTCCATCCCCCAAGCGGGCCCAACAGTTGATCTTCCAGGCATTCGACCAACCGGTGCTCTGGCCGACGCCGCGTTTTTCAAGAAACTTGCGCGATGCCTCCGCAAGTTCCGGCGTTGTTTCCGGCGTAATTTCGTAATAAGGGTAGAGACCATACAGAGGCGAAAGGTGACGGTGAGTGGGCTCGGTATCATCGTAAGGTTTAATCCATTCCTGAATTCTACCGTCTGGGCCAATTTGGTTCGGAGCCAGACGAGCGCGAGCGGCCTGCAATTCGTTTTGAAATTCCGCATCCACTCCTAGGATTTCGGCCATTCGAAAGGTATTGGCAAAGAGTTGGCGTAGGGCCTGCATATCCGTGGTCGGGGCATAGCAAGGTGAACTGCGGTCTCCATTCGGCCCCTTCCCCGCGGTCTCAGAAGACTTGGACGGCCCGGTTACCAGCCAGTTGTTTTCCGGCTCTTCCCAGAGTTGATGCAGAAAGAATTCCGCACTCCCCTTCATGACTGGGTAGACCTCTCTCAGATAGTTCTTGTCCAGCGAAAACGCATACTGCTCCCACAGGTGCTCACAGAGCCAAGCGGCACTGCCGAGATCCATCATACCGGCAGAGGTATAGCCCCAGGGATTGGTGGCACGGTGCGCAATCCAGCCCGGCGCATTGTAGTATGCCTTGGCGGTTTTTCCTCCCGGCTCCACGAGGGATTCAATCAGGGAAACCATCGGCTCGTGCAGTTCAACCATGTTGCAATTCAGTGCCGGCCAATAGTTCATCTGCACGTTGATGTTAAAGTGCCAGTCGCCGTTCCACATAGTGTGGATTTCATCGGCCCAGATTCCCTGAAGATTTGCAGGCATGCCTCCGGGCTGTGACGAGCCGATTAGTAGGTAACGCCCGAAGTTGGCAAACAGTGCAGCCAGAGCGGGATCGTTTGCCTGATCACGATACTTGGCCAGGCGTTCATCCGTCGGCAGTTGACTGTTAGCAGTCGCCGGCAAACTCAGCGTGACACGATTGAAATATTTCTCATGATCCGCTTGCTGTGCTGAGCGCAACTGGGCGAAGGTTTTATCCTCGACCTGATCGAGGTCGGCGGAAGTCGCCGCCAGCGGATCAGAAAGCTGGCGTCCGGCAAATCCACGGTAATCCGTTGCCGCCGCGAAAAGCAGGATCACTTCATCATCCGCGCTCACCACCAGCTTATTGCCTTCGGCTTTGGCCTTGCCGCCAACGACGCGCAGACGCCCGACATAGGTCAATCCGTCCCCGCCCTTGCCGTCGTTCAGCGTGCCGGTCATCAGCAACTCACGGTCGCCCACCGCCGTGGTCACAAACCGTTCCGCGCGATCTAGGTCCACTGTGAACGAGACAGGACCGGTCAGACGGGAGACAAAGACCTCATCTGTTTTTGATACAAAATGTTCGCGAGTATACGAGGACTTGCCGCGCTGGTAACTAACCCGCCCCAGTCCGGACTCAAGATCCAGCACGCGCCGGTAGTCCGTCACAGCACCTGCGGTGTCGTCAAATTCCAGGTGCAGCTTACCGAGGGTCTGATAACGCCCGAAGGTGCCAACTCCTTTTCCCATGACTGGCTTTTCACGCGAAGAAAAATGCTTCTTCGTGAGCTGCCCCGCCTCGCGATAGCGCTCCTCAAGCAGCAGCTTCCGAATCTCAGGGAGATGCTCGTAACCGCCGGGCATGTCATTATCGACGCGCGACCCGGACCACACCGAGCTTTCGTTCAGAACAATCGTTTCCTCGTTCGTATCGCCATAGACCATGGCTCCAATTCGCCCGTTACCGAGGACAAGCGATTGGTCAAAGCCTTTGCCGGGTTGATTGAACCACACCGTCGTTGCTGGGTTACCTTCGAAGGGGGCCTTCGACGCCGCGACGGCTGGTGTCACATTCGATGCAGCCTTAGCGGCCTGCGTCTTGACGGGTGCGTGTGGTTTGGGTGCTGGCGTCACCACCACAGCAGCGGCGGTCCGTTTCGCCGCGTCAAAGTCGGCTTGCTCTTGTGCCGTCAAGAGTCCATCGCGGTTGGCGTCCATCCGATCAAAATGATCCCCCCATTGCTGGGCATTATAGACGTTTCCGCGCGCTTCGATATTGGTTTTTTTATTCGCAAGGAAGTCAGCTCTCGTCACAGAGGACGGAGCAGCATTCGCGCAACCGGCAGCCAGAAGAATGAGGGCAAAAGGTAACAATCGTTTCATCGTGGTATTTCGTTTTTTAATGGCCACAGACTGAGTTCAACAAACGGACACCCAGTCGCATGCGGAACAGTCTACACCATCCCCTCTCCATGGCTACCCTCCATTTAGAGGGGAACCAGCGTTGCTGGAGTGGAAAGGTGGGAAGAGTTGAAAGAGTTTTCGTTGAACTACCCGGCAATCTCAGCTGTTCGCAAAGCGATCCCAATCGCCTACCAAGTTTTTTTCATTAGGGATTAAGGGCAGAGTTCCGAGCGATGCGACATCCCGCCAAACGGAGTTCCAAGCGAAGCGATAAGCCTCATTGAGCAGACCAAACCTTCAAATTCCCGCCCATGCGCGTCAGATTCGGAGAACCAAATCCCTAATGAAAGGAACCCTGCCCGAAATCAAAAGCGGCCAAGCCCCGACAGCAAAGGGCTTTAGCGGCAGTTGCAATAGAGGCATAAAAAAGCTGCGAGAGGACGCGGAGTGAAGCTTGGCCGCCCCAAGGGCTCCATGGGCATTCCTGACCAGCGGCGCACGCTGGCAATGAAGATCCTGGCGGAGAGTCCAAAGCTATCCTGTTCAAAGCTCGCGCGGGCGGCAGGTGTTTCCGTCGGCACCGCACACAAGTGGAAAAAGGAGCACATGCAAATCGTTGAGTTAGCATGAATCTTTATATGAGGGTGGTCGCTCCGCTCGGATGTGCGGTTGACCTCATATATTGTCCCCTTGTATGCGCTCATGATTATTCGCCACTTTCTATTCCGCGTCCGACGACGCGATGGGTTACTTTTTCGATGAGAATGTAAGGGCTGTCGCCACCGACCTGATCGTGCTCGGACTGTCGCAGCGCATAGTAAGCACGCCAGCAGTTATCAATGACCGTTTCTCCGTAGCCCGCAGGCGCATCGGCATTGTCCTGAACCATGGTCACTTCGATTTCTGGTCCAAGGTGCCGGAGTGCGGCAGCCTGCACGTGAGCTGTATTCGCTTGGCCACTACTGTCGAATTTCGCTACCATGATAAATATCCTTTTTTTATAATTAACCTCGTTCCACTTCGATGAGTTGAGCCAGCATCTCCGCGGTCGTCCATGCCGAATAGTTCTCCTCGGGGCGTGCCGCTCCTCCAAAGGGCTGAATGAACGGATCGCTCCCAAACCCTTTATAATTCTTAAAGGTCTCCTCAGCAGTGTCCGACTCATTTTCGATCACAGATTCAAGAGTGATATTCTTAGCAACTGCTAACGCATCTTCGTAGTTTTGGAATGTGCCAGCGCATTCGCGATAGCTCTCATCCATGTAGTGGAAGTTGTCGTCGACCATCACACGGTAGCCTCGGGTGATTTCTATTTTCTCATTCATTGTTGTCCTTTCGTTGTGGGGTTGAGGTGAATTTGGAGTCGTCGAGCTTTGCTTCGCCGTCCCAGGAGTAAGCAACCAGTTGGCCGCCTTTGCCTGCCCCATAGTCGAGGCAGGCTAGATTGTCCAAGATCGGCCCAGGTTTATTTTTCATGATGGCGTAGTGGCCGAAGAATGTGATCGGTGCGTCTTGAGTGAATGGCGTGGTAACTGGTAATTCAGCCGGAAGAAGATCTGGCATGGCTGTGTTGCTATTATGAAACACGATATCGTCGCATTTCTTGCCCTCTAATGACTTCCACCATTTGACCCGAAACTCCGTTCGCTTTTTGCCGTCGTCAGTCTCATGCCAGAATCCCTCCGGAAGGATTGCTTCGGGGCCATTGATGATTGCGCTAATCCGTTCGTAGGGAACCGTCTTCTTGATGCTGTGGGTGCGGAGGGTTTCGCCTTCGAGCTTGCCGATTTCCTTGAGCTGGCTTTTGACTTCGCTGTTCCATGAGGCGTGGACCGCACGGATCGGACCGAGGTCGAGCCAGAGCGGTAATCCTGCGAACCAGTCCATCCAGTCTCTCCATTCATCGGGAAAGGGTTCCGCGATTTGGCTGAGCGTCGCCTGGTGCTGCTTAATATTCTCT
>JAURBE010000087.1 GCA_030829145.1 Verrucomicrobiota bacterium
GGCTTGCGCACGCGCTATTCTACCCTGCGATCCGCCGGCTTGCCATACCTGTGGCTACCCATTTTTTGGCATGGTAGGTGGCTCGAAAATGTGCCCGCACTGTGCCGATCTGGAGCCGCTCTTTGACCAGGGCAAGGCCCTTTTCTTGGCTAAAGATGCAGGCCGCAGCCTGCTGCACGCGCTCAAATATCAACAGGGATTCTACGTGTTAAAAGATCTGCATCAAATGGTCACCGATTCGAGACATTATCTAGACTACATCCACCATGCGACACTGATCCCCGTACCACTGCATCCAACTAAATTGCGGGAGCGCGGCTTTAACCAAAGTGAGCGGATCGCCGACATGTTAATTTCGACCACTAATAACAGCTCCACGGTCGAACATCTACTCATTCGGCGAATTTATACACAGACACAAACACGGCTGAATCAGAGGGAACGACACCAAAACGTAAAAAATGCCTTTGCTTTAGCGCCCGATGCAGTTCTAATTCCTGATCAACAATACATCTTAGTCGACGATGTGTTTACCACGGGCTCGACGCTCAACGCTTGTGCGCGTGTTTTGCGCGATGCAGGCGCCAATCGTCTTAAAGTAGTCACCATCGGACATGGCTAGCGCCACCTTTTCACTTTACCACTTTCCTACCTTCCCACCTTTCCACTTTCCACTTTCCACTTTCTCACTTTCCCACCTATACCATGGCACTCTTCGGAAAACCACAATACTCGACCGTCACCGTCAAAAAGAAGGACATTCCAAAGGATCTTTGGACGAAATGCCCGAAGACTGGTGAAATCATTTATAACCGCGTTCTTAAGGAAAACCTGATGGTAGTCCCTTCGAGCGGCTACCACTTCCCGCTCAAGGCGCGCGACCGAATCGAGTCGATGCTGGACGCTGGCAGCTTTGCAGAGATGGACACCGAGATCAGCTCACTCGACCCACTTAAGTTCAACGCGACCAGCTCGTACCCAGAAAAGCTCAAAGCGAATCAGGCGAAGACCAAAGAAACCGACACTGTTATTTCTGGTGTTGGCACCATGGACGGCATCCCTGTGAGCATTGCGGTGATGGATTTCCGCTTCATGGCTGCGAGCCTCGGCTCGGCGGCGGGGGAAAAGCTGACGCGTGCGATCGAGCGCGGTGTCGATCAAAAGATTCCCGTGATCATCGTCTCCGCTTCCGGGGGCGCGCGGATGCAGGAAGGTATCCTCAGCTTAATGCAACTCGCCAAAACCAGCGCCGCTCTCGCGCGTTTGAGCGAAGCTAAGATCCCTTACTTCTCCATTTTGACGAACCCGACTATGGCTGGTGTGATGGCAAGCTATGCATCGCTGGGTGATGTCATCATCGCCGAGCCTGAGGCATTGATCGGCTTTGCTGGCCCACGCGTAATCAAGGAAACCACACAGCAGGACCTCCCGGCTGGTTTCCAAACTTCTGAGTTCCTATTGGAGCGTGGTTTGGTTGACTTGATTATCCCACGCGGGGAAATGCGCGAGCGTATCATTAACTTGCTCAAGGCACTCTACCGAGCACCGAAAGCAAAAGCAGGTTGAGGCCGACGCCAGATGTCCGGCCCCGCCGACTATAACGCGACTCGCGATTACCTGTATTCCCTCAAGAACAAGGGGGCGAAATACGGGATTGATCGTATGCGTTTGCTAGTGGATGCAATCGGCAACCCAGAGCGGGCGTTTCCTATCATTCACGTCGCAGGCACCAATGGCAAAGGCTCGACTTGCTCCATGCTGGAGGCGATCTACCGCGCCAATGGCTATACAACCGGGCTCTACTCCTCGCCACACTTGGTGCGCCAAGGCGAGCGCGTACAAGTCAACCGCGAGATTCTAGACGAGGCCGACATCGTCGCCTACACCCAACGCCTCAAACCAATCGCAGCGCGTATTGGAGCCGACGACCCCGACGATCATCCATCTTTTTTCGAGTTCATGACTGCGATGGCCTTGCTGCGCTTTGCCGAGCGCAAGGTGGATCTAGCCTTCCTTGAAACTGGACTCGGCGGGAGGCTCGATGCCACGAATGTTGTCGCTCCAGAACTCTGTATCATTACCTCGGTCAGCCTCGATCATATCGAATTTTTGGGCGACACCATCGAGCAGATTACTCATGAAAAAGCCGGCATCCTCAAACCGGGGGTACCTGTGATCATTGGCAAACTTCCAGCCGCAGCAGAGGCAGTGGTTCGCGCCGTCGCTACCGAGAAAGGCTGCCCACTCACGTCTGTGCGCGAGCGCTTTCCGAATGATGCTGTGCTTCCCAAAACCAATCTCGGTGGCTCGTTTCAGCGCTGCAATGCCGCAGTCGCGATCATCGCCACTGAAATCCTCAGCGAGCGCTTTGCAATCCAACCAGAGCTGACTGCGCCAGCCCTACAAAACATTCATTGGCCCGGTCGCTGGGAGACGCTGCAGCTCGCCGATAAGACACTGATCCTAGATGCCTCACACAATCCCGAAGGCTCTGAGATGCTCGATGAAAACCTGACTAAGCTGGTCGCACGCTTGGGCACAAAGCCGATCATTGTCGCTGGTACACTTGGTGAATTCCGTGCGCGTAGCTTGATGGCAGTTGCCAGCCGTCATGCCAGTGAGCTCCATCTGCTCGCCCCGGATCAATCCCGTGCCACTCCGACCGATATCCTCGAACACTGTATCCCTGAAATCAATACAGCGCCGGTGTACCATCAACACCTCGAAACCATTTTCCCTGCCGTGGGCACTTGCACCTTAGGTGCGCCTGGTGACACCATCGTCGTGACCGGCTCACTCTATCTGATCGGCGAAGTGCTAGAGCGCTTGACCTGCGAGACTCCAGTGCAACAAGGCAAGCTGCAGGACACGCCCTAACGCCATCCCCAAGCGACACTCGGGAGGGACGAGCTCCGCCTCGTCCGTTCAGCGGTTCTGATCTATACCCTCAGCGGACGGCGCGGAGGCCATCCCTCCCTACACCTGGGAGGGACGAGCTCCGTCTCGTCCGTTCAGCGGTTCAGTGATCTATACCCCAGCGGACGGCGCGGAGGCCATCCCTCCCAAGTATGAACGAACGAATACTAGTTCCGCTCGCGCTACCAAAAAAATCATTACCACATCTTATTCGGCTCCAATATTGCCAAGCGCCCTACAGCAGGTTTGGATAAATAAACATGGCTGCCGACGATTATCAATTACTCCTACATCTCGGCTTCATTGTCATCACTGCTGCCACGTTTGCGTTTGTTGGTAAGCTGATACGCATGCCCACCATCGTGGGCTATATTTTAGCGGGAGTGGTGTTGGGGCCGCTGCTCAAACTGATCGAAATTGATGATTCGTTGGATCTTATTTCCGAGCTCGGTATCGCACTGTTGCTGTTTCTCGTCGGGCTTGAATTGAGCTTTGAAAAAATCAAAGACCTTGGCCGCGTCGCGCTCATTCTAGGTGGCTGCCAAGTATTACTCACCGCGATTGGCGGTACGCTGGTGGCTTACAGTATGGGCTTTGGCTTGATTGAGGCGATCTTCCTTGGTGGCACGGTGACTTTCAGCAGCACGGTGGTCGTGATCAAATTACTCGACCAAAAAGGCGTGATGAACCGACTCTATGCACGCATCTCGGTGGCGCTCTTTTTGGCGCAGGATATTGTCGTAATCGGCGCGCTCACTGTGCTCACCGGCTTTGGCGGTAGCGAACCGCTTACCCCGATGGAAATGGCAATCAATTTCAGCCAAGCTTTCGGTGGCATGGCACTACTGCTCACTCTTGCGCTTATCGCCGCCCGCTACCTGCTCCCCAAGCCGTTTGCATGGGCCGCGCGCTCGCCGGACACCGTGTTTATCTGGGCTCTGTGCTGGTGTTTCTTGGTCGTCATGCTTGCGCACCAACTTCATTTGTCTGTCGAGATAGGCGCGTTCCTTGCCGGGATTGCAATCGCGCAGCTCCCAATCCATGAAGACCTGCACCGTCGGCTTCATCCGCTAATGGCTTTTTTCATCGCGGTGTTTTTAGTGACGCTCGGCATTAAGATGAACCTGAGTAGCTTTAGCCGAGTCTGGCCTGCCGCATTGGGGCTCAGTGCGTTCGTACTACTCATCAAGCCCATCATTGTGTTCAACATACTCGCGCGCATTCGCTTTAGTGAATACACTGCCTTTCAAACTGCGATCGCGACTGGCCAGGTCAGTGAATTTGCGTTCATTCTGCTGGCGCTCGGGGCCACTACTGGACTGATTGGAGCCGATATCGTAGCGCTGGGTGGCCTCGTGGGCATCATCACGATCGCGCTCTCATCTTATCTAATTATTCATAGCGAAGCATTGTATCGATTGTTTGCGCGCACTGGTGTGCTACGAATCTTTCGGGCAAAGCAAGAGGACGACGTGGAGGCGCTACGCCACCGCAAGGCGCATAGCATCATAGTTGGTATGAATGCATTGGGGCGCGAAATCGTTCAACAACTCACCCAACGCGGCGAGCGTGTGCTGGCGATCGACACCGATCCCAACAAACTCGAGGGTCTGGGTACCGCGGATATCCTGATTGGTAATGTCGAATACCAATCGGTCGTCGAAGAGATTGGGCTGCGCGAGGCTAAAATCGTCGTCTCGGCTTTACAGATCGAAGATACCAACCACATGCTTGCCTATCGCTGTCGGTCCGCGGGGGTGCCTTGTGCAATTCACGCCTTCGATATGTCGGTCATAGATGACCTACTCGATCTCGATACCACCTACCTAATGATGCCTGCGGCTGATGGAGTGGTGCAGCAGCGTAAACTGATGCAGCAGGAGGGGGTGTTTGAAGGATGAGTGGTGTCTGCATTCTTCTGATCGCAGCGGCGGTCGCCTTCGGGCTGGCGAAGTTATTACGCCTGCCGTCGATTCCACTGCTCATACTTGTCGGTGCAGTGCTGCACGAGCTCGCCAATATCTGGGCGGTGGAAGTGCCCGAAGATTTACTCGGCGAGATGATGGAGATCGGACTCGCCATGCTGGTATTTACGGCGGGAGTCGACCTGAGCCCTAGGCGTATGCTTGGCCGCACACGGGCGATCATCACCGTCGCTACCGTACAGTTTTGTATACTCGGTCTGGCAGGGGGTATTACCGCATGGGCACTTGGCTATGATCTTACTACTGCGCTCTATCTAGGCTGCGCGCTGTCGGCCAGTTCAACATTGGTGGTCGTGCGCCACCTGCAACGCCGGCGCCAAATGTTCGAACCTTTTGGGCGCTTGGTCCTCGGGGTCTTGCTGGTGCAGGATCTATGCATCATTTTAATCATGGTCGCTCTGCTGAAAGCGCCTGACGGAGCGCTCGAAAGCTTCTTCGCAGTCACTCGTGCGATCGGTCTAGGCTGCGTCGCAATTGGGATACATCGCTGGTTTGTACCTTGGATTACTCGCCGCCTGAAGCTGGACGATGAGGAGTTGATGCTCGGCGCTCTCGGTATTCTATTTATCTTTTCGGGGTTCGCTTACCTACTGAAGCTGCCCTTCCTGGTGGGCGCATTCTTTGCCGGCTTTTCGATCTCTGCATTTCCGATGAACGGACTGGTGCGGGGTATGCTTGGGTCGCTCTCTAGTTTTTTCCTCGCGCTCTTTTTTATCGCAGTCGGTGCGTCGTTAACCCTTCCACAAGGCGACATGCTCTGGCATAGCCTGATCTTTATTGTCGTGCTGATCATCGTCACTGTCGGCCTAGTCTCGACGATCAGTGAAATCGTTGGCTACTCGACTCGAGCTTCAATTGAGAGCGGCCTGCTACTATCGCAAACCAGTGAGTTTTCGCTGCTGCTAGCACTGAGCGGCATGGCCTCTGGCCAAATTAGCAGTGATCTATTCTCAATGATTGCAATCATCACAGTGAGCACGATGACGCTCACTCCGCTGATCTCACGCGAGAAAATTGCGTGGGGCTTGATGAAGTTACATCCCCGCTACCGGCGCGGCGAAGTCGATTGTGAAAACTTACATGGGCATGCGGTACTGCTCGGTTATGGACGTGCGGGACGTCAGACCCTGCAAGCCTTCAAAGAGCATGGGATCCCAACTATCGTGATCGATGACGATGCCGCGGTGATCCGCGCGCTGATAGAAAACGGTATTCACTGTATCCAAGGCGAAGGGTCAAACAAGCGCTTGCTGGCTCGCGCGAATTGCCGCGAAGCTAAAGTTGTCATTTGCTCCATGCGTCGCACACGCGACTCAAAGACCGCCCTAGACTATCTGCGTAAGTACCCGACTAAAGTATTCATCCGCACCTTCGAACCTGCCGAAACCGAGTTCGTCACCGCATCTGGAGGGATTCCAATCGAAACTGCACAGGCGTCAGCACAGACCATGATTGAGTGGCTGGATGTGAATTTGCGGAAGTGATTAACAACCAACAA
>JAURBE010000088.1 GCA_030829145.1 Verrucomicrobiota bacterium
TCAACCGCTCCAGACAATGTGATGTTTGCGAGTTCAAAGCTACGATTTTGAGATGGAGTCGCAGAAGATGTGCGTTGAATTCTAGCAGTCATGAACGTCTCCGTTACAAACTCAAACTCAAGACTGTAGACACCGTCACTCACGTAACCCCAGTCCTGTCCTGCGCCATCACCTAAATTAATACCCGAGCCCGGCTGTCCGAAAAAGTAGCTATCATCCGCAATACTAAAATTAAAAACCGCAGTATTATCGCTTCGGATATCGACCCCTTTCGAACCATTGCGAAAATTCGCTGCAAGGTCGAAAGTAAACACATCCCCTGCGCCCAACGAAGAGGAAAAGGTACGAAACACATCAAATGATTCGCCATTATTTGCCGCGATACGGAAAGCATCAGTTCCGGACGAGTTAATGTCTCCCCCCGGAGAACCCACATCTGTCGAACTGGATATTTCAGATGTAGTGTTCGCAGTCGAAGTGAAACCCCATCCTGCAAACCCTGTTCCACCATTATCAAAACCTTCAGTGCCATTTCCAGTCCAGCCATCGCTGTATGCAGCATCAGACGCGTCATCGAAAGCAGTTAAAGCAAACGCGCAGCTCACCAGCACGGACATTGAGGCAATCAGAAGTGTTTTTTTCATAGTGAGTCGAATTGAGTTCAATTGATTACAGATAAATAAAAGCCTTAATCGAATCCGAGAAAATCGCAAGGCTAGTCAACAGTTGATTCGCGGGAAAATTAACCAAGATTGAGTTCTTTCGTGAAAGCGACACTTTTGTCGCTTTGCTTCCACAAGCTCACGCACCTTCAAGCGACAAAAGTGTCGCTTCTACGTTTGGTTAACCAGCACACTTCCGCCGCCCTGGCGAACCTACGCACGGCGTTCGGGACGAACGCCGCTACCCGCTGTAACAATCGCGATACTACGTTTTGTAGGCTCCGACCGCCTCGCAACTAAACTGTTGAATAGAGCGACGGTTTAAAACCACAAAAATAGCATCTTATATTTGCCCCCGAAAACAAGGCACTCCGCACTGCGATCAACACTCATAAAAACAATAAATAGACACGAAACCATGAGCTTTTTATATAGATGAACTTCTGGCATCTTGAAGCCGTTAAACTGTTGAATGCAAAAAGCTTTCAAAAAAATGAAGGATCTGTGAATATTTAGTTATCAATTTAAAACCCCACTCAAATCATACACAAATGTACTTATGAAAAAAATAGCACTATTAATCTCAACCGCATTACTGCTAACATCAGCTTCTAGCTTGAGCGCGGCATCCGGAGCGTTTGGAGCATACGTCGGAGTATCCGTCGATGGTGGCTCCGCGACCATCTATGAGGCCTTTCAAGTAGGCACCGATCTAACCGACTTTGAAGGCGCTGCTCTCGGCTCAGTCAACGTTGGGGGCAATATAAGCTTCAGCACCGCTGAAGTTCTCACCTTCAAGAACGGAGGAAGTAATGTAAACGGAGCCCAACTCAACTATCGCATCTACGAGACGGCCACTGGCCCGTTGGATGGTTTCGCGACTACTGGAATCAGCTTTGGCGCCGATGCTACATTCACTAGCCTTGCTGGTGTCCCATTCACGAACAGCGGCGATCAGCGTTGGACTGGCCTAACTGATGGCGTGATCAATATCGCTAACGGACTGATTGCTGGAGACTACAGCGTCGAAGTATATTGGTCAGCTACCACAGATTCTGATGGCACTCATTTCATCACCGATGGCGGAAACAACTTCACTGGAACGTTCTCTGTCACCCCCGTCCCAGAACCAGGCACTTATGCTCTAATCGCTGGACTACTCAGTCTTAGCTACATCGCAGTGCGCCGGCGCAGTTAATACACATTTTCAAAACCACAAAACCGTTGATACATGAATCAACGGTTTTTTTTGTGCCTAGTATTAAATTTACCAAATGAAGCATCTCTCACTAAGTTTACTTGTTGGAACTATGGCTTGGCTACAGGTCAGCCTCCCCATACAGGGTTATGCTCAAGCAGGGCTTAGAGAGAAAATTTTACAGTCACACGCAGGCGTGCAATCAATACGGATAAACGCCTTGTTAATCACCGACGAAGGTGAGCGGCAACTTTTTATAGTGAAAAAAGGGCAGTCCATGATCCGATCCAGTGTAAACAATAGTAATGGTCGTAATACCTTTACGTTGTTATTCAACCAAGGCTCAGTCGTGAGCATCTTGGATACTGATGGGCAGTTGAAGGTTGAAACAAAGCAAGCTGATGAAGCCGCCTCTCAACTGTTCGACTTACTCATGCTCAACCCCGAGTATCACTTTAGAGCTGTCGATGGCTTTCCATTATCGCATAAAATATTTAATGATTACCGCATCGAATTCACTTATGAAATCGATAAAACATCGAAAGTGACCTCAGATTTGCAAGGAAAAAGACGCATCATTGGTGCTAATCTCTATCGGTTAGCTAACACAGAAACAAAAGAAGTGCTTTTACGCAGTTTTCAAATTAATAGCTTCAGCAAGTTCTCGAATCAAATTGAAGCGCCACAGGAACTCCAATTTATCGACGAGGAAACTGCTGATATATCACACATTCGAGTCACCACCGTGACCTACAATAGCGGCATACCAAATTTTTTGTTTAAAATACAAGAAGCACAAGACAGCCGTCCTTAATCCGGAAAGCTCCTCAAACTCGGCCCATCGACCCAGATGCTTTCGATCTGCACAACCTTAGGATGCTCCTGTGCGCCGAATTCATTCTTCTGCAATTGGCCGACCACCAAATCGACGCCGGCGCTGCCGACTTCACGATTATTCTGACGCATGCCGGCTAAGTGCGGGATGCCGACGTGCCAATCTAAGTGCACCAGTGCTAGTTCTTTCGGGATCTTCAGACCATCTTCGACCAGCGCGTCATAGAGTTCCAGCTTGTTAGTCAGCACCACATCGGGCTGCTGCTTGCGAATTTCCGCCACTGCCGTAGCAATATCCTCAGTGTCCAAAGCGAGCATATCCAATTTGTCCATCTGTGGCAGATGCCGGGATACACTGAAAAAGCCAGCACTGAACTTTTCATCCAGTAGCGCATCATCTTTTGCAGGCAAAACCAACAGTGGACGTTTATAGCCCATCTCCAGCACTTTCTGAGTCGCTTGGCGAGCGGTCAAATATTGGTCATTCGACGAACAATTCAATTGGTTATTTAAATGCGTCACGCCGATGACCGAACAGGCAAAGTCATACCAAAACTTAGAATAGCTGCCATGGATCGCATCCAAATCTAGCGCTGCAATTAAAATGAGCCCACGAATGCCGCGCGTTTCGACGATCTGTTTTAACCGCTCTGGCCGCATGTCAGGTTGCTGTAACCAAAACTCCTCGATGCCATAGCCGAGTTGTTCACCACGCTGCAGGATGCCCTCACGAAGGCGTTTAAACGTGTGGTTCTGGCTGAGATCCTTGAGCGGCGAACAATTGATCAACGCAAGGTTGGCCTGAAAAGTCGGTTGGCGTCCGGCGCGCAATTGCGTCATTAGCGAATCCACCACCGGATTGCGCCGGTAGCCCATCTCATCGGCGAACCGTTGAATCCGCACACGGGTTGCCTCCGGAATCCGTGGATCGTTGCGCAGAGCTAAGGAAACAGCCGATTTACTCACACCCGCAGCATCCGCGATCTGTTGCATATTGGGGCGTCGTTCAGGGGACTTAGGCATAATTGGACAGTTGAACCGACTTTTAGAAAAGTGTAACGACTCAGACTAGTCGACAGTTGAATGTCCGTATAAAGGACATAAATGGGACTATTTTATGCTCTAATCACTCCAATTGACAGATATGATCGCTCCAATGCACGGACTCACTCGACAGTCAGCCCTCCGCGCGGTTAAACTGTTGAACTATGGAACCTATTACCCTCGCAGCGAAACATAGCTAGTCTGGTTTAGAAAATCCATATTCGGCCAATATTTAAATTAGGTCACTTATTCTGATGCCTCTCTTTAATCATAGACACACCTGCTACGCCAAAGTGGTCCTTTTCGGGCTACTTTGCTTAATTGGCCGAATCAGTTATGGCGAAGCGATGCTGCAGTATTTCAATACGGATTGGGCTGAGATCACCCGTAAGATGCCGGAGCTCGCTGAGGCGGGTTATTCGTCCCTCTGGCTCCCTCCCCCAACCAAGGGCAGCGGCGGCCTCTCGGTCGGCTACGACCTGTGGGACCCGTTTGATCTAGGCGGCAAAGACCAGCGCAACACGGTCCGCACTCGCTACGGCACCGAAGCCGAACTGCTCGAGCTCGTTCGAGTGGCTCACCGCTTTGGCATCCGTATCTATTTTGACAATATCATGAACCACCGTGCCTTTGATATCCCGGGGTTCAATGAAGACACTCCGATCGATGTTTACCCAGGTCTCGTGCCGGAGGACTTCCACCTGCAAACCACGCAAGAAGGCTTTTACCGCAAGTGGGATAACACCCGCGACTGGAACAGCGCTTGGCAGGTGCAACACCTCGGTCTCGCCGACCTGATTGACATCGCACAGGAGCCCGGCACCACTAACTACAACTTTGGCCCAAACGAAGGTGATACCTTCCCTAAGATCAAGTTAATCCGCGACCTCGAACGTCCTGAGCAATACGCGTACGACAAAGACGGCAGCTACATCGGTTTCGGCGGCCTGCTGCCTCTTGCTGAAGCACTCCTCATTTCCGAAGGTAATCCGACACCGGAAGATGCACAAATCAAAGCTCGTGCGCAGCTATACCTCACCGACAACTCTGGTGTGTACGAAGAGTATGTCGAAGCCTACCTCAATCGCGCCGCGCGCTGGTTGATGGATCGCACCAAGGCCGATGGCCTACGCCTCGATGCAGTCAAACACATCCGCGCCGATTTTTTCGGTGCCACTTTTGGCGAGGGCAAAGACTTCGACGATTACGGATATTCTGGCCAAGTGCAGCGGCAGTTCAACCTGACACGCGGTTTCAGCGATGCCAACCACCGCGACTCCCTATTTAACACCGAAGCACCCCGCGACGATGCGATGCTCTTCGGCGAACACCTCGGCGAGCCTCCTGGCTATGGCCCCTATTTCGATTCGGGCATGCGCTTGGTGGACAACCCACTACGCCAACAGTTCAACGATCGCCTCGGCAGTCCTTGGAATGGTCTCAGTGGCTTTGATAGTGCTGGAGCTGGTGGCTTCGACCCCTCGCTTACAGTGATGCACGCGCAGAGCCACGACAACGACTACGCCTCTCGCCGCGAACTGCAGCACGCCATGTATTTCACACGAGCAGGTCTCGGGCTGCTTTACACCGACGGCAACTACCAAGCCGAAACGCTCGGCGAATCCGGCGGCGCTTTTCCA
This sequence comes from Verrucomicrobiota bacterium, assembly GCA_030829145.1. GTDB lineage: Bacteria > Verrucomicrobiota > Verrucomicrobiia > Opitutales > Coraliomargaritaceae > Lentimonas. The sequence continues at coordinate 5,379 of JAURBE010000088.1, forward strand.
CGGCATGCCAACACCTCCTTCCTCGGCCAATGGGATGACCGCCGCGTCCCCAACATCCTTTACATCCACGAACAATTCGCTCGCGGTTACCAAGTCGGCAAATACGCCGACGGCGATGTCATTATCTATGAGCGTATGGATAAACGCGAAAACGGCGGCATGCCTGATAGCGACGGCGTCACCATGCTGTTCATGCTCAATGACGATTACTCGACAGGGCACGGACGCAGCTTCGACACCAGCTATCCAGCAACTGCTGGCGGCAGTGATGCCTACTTATATAACTATTCCGACTATGGCGGGGGGTTTTACAAATACGCTTCCGATCTCACCAACGGCACCACCGCCATCCCTGCTGGCGGCTACTTTGTATTCGGCTGGAAAAACCCCGATCCTTCCACCCTCTGGTCCGCTTCCGGTGGACGCCCCATCACCTTTTACCAAAGCGGCGTCGAAGTCGGCACAGTCGATATCCTCCGTCGCGATGGCCCCAACGGTGATGCTGACTTCCACGGCGACACACTCCCCCCCGAAAGCCAGCCAATCATTAGCAATCCTGACAGCGGTGACTACACTTATACCGCTACCATTCCACGCATCACCGATGGCAGCGACCTCGACATCATTGCCCGCGTCGATGGCTCAGCAGAGAATGTACTGTTCAAACTCGATGGCGGCATTGACCTCAATGGCACACGACCGGCATCGACCAATGTGGGGGTCGCCAATAACGACCCCGTCAACCGCGATCATCCACCAGCACTTTCTTGGGATATGTTCCTTG
>JAURBE010000089.1 GCA_030829145.1 Verrucomicrobiota bacterium
CGGACGAGATTTCCCGAAAAACCTAAACGTTAAGCTACCATACCTTTGTGAGCTTAGCGTGCTTTGTGAGAGACAACTGCACAACCGCACATTCTAAAAATCGCTGCATCACAACCATGCCTCCAAAAGGCATCACGGACTTATCGCAATACTCAATCGGCAAGTTCACCATTTGGGTGAACGATGCAACAACGCTCAGCCCATTTAAATACCAGCTAGACGGATACAATCACTTTTTGAATGCATAGTCTGGGTTGAAACCGCAGTCAATTGGAGCAGTCGTATTCCGGACCGCTATCTCTTCGGATCGATATATGGACTGCTTGGCTTGGCCTCGGCAACAGCCATCGCCTTTTCGGTCTTTAAGCGTAGCTGCCCACAAGCAGCATTGATGTCGTGCCCCTTTTCACGACGAATCGTCACAGAGACACCACCTTTGCGCAGCACATCGACAAACGCATCCTGGCGGCGCACGCTTGGGCGCTTCCACTCTAGGCCTTCCACCTTGTTATAAGGAATACAGTTCACATGCGCATGCAGCTCGCGTGCGATCTTGGTCAACTCTTTAGCTTGATCGAGGCTGTCATTGATGTCCTCAATCATAATAAATTCGAGTGTGAGCATGCGCCCATGCTTATCTTTAAACGCCTTCGCCGCAGGAATAAGTTCTTCCAGCGGATACTTCTTATTTACCGGCATGATTTGACTGCGCACCTCATTGGTCGCGCCATGCAGCGAGATTGCCAATCGCACAGCAACCCCCTCCTGCGCCAATTGCATAATTTTGGGAGCCAGCCCAGAAGTAGATACGGTAATGCGTCGTGCACCGAAATTGAGACCCCACTCGGCATTGAGAATCTTAATCGTCTGCACCAGCGTATCATAATTCGCCAGGGGCTCACCCATGCCCATAAACACAATGTTATCAAAGGATGCGATTTCCTCTTTGGCCCGCTTCGTATGAGCATCTTCCATCTTACAAATATGCATCAACTGAGAAACGACCTCGGCTGCCATTAAGTTACGCTTAAACCCAGCTAGCCCCGAAGCGCAAAATTTACAGCCATACGCACAGCCCACCTGAATCGACACACACACTGTCTTACGTGAGCTCTCTTGACCCACGCCTGTCTGGGGAGCACGAATCAGCACGGTTTCAATTAACGATTTATCTTCCAACTCTAGCAGAAATTTCTGCGTCACATCATCCGAACGCTTATCCAGCAACGAATTTGTCGGATACAAAATATACTGCCCATCTAACCATATGCGAAAGGCCTTTGGCAGGTTCGACATCGCATCCCATTCATCGACACGCTTCTTGTAGAGCCATTCCATGACCTGCTTACCTCGAAAACTAGGAAAACCCGCTTCTACAACGCGCTCTGTCAGACTTTCAAGTGTTTCGCCAAATAGGCTTGGTTTTTCAGGTGTAAATTTCACGAAAGGCGACCTTGCACGGATTTTCAAGAATCTCCATCGAAATCGATTCGCTCATTGTTGATGATTGCTAAAACTAAAAATCCTGCCAAGTTAAGTGCACAGATGAGCACTTTACATATATCTAGTCACAGGATTAAAGATATGGTGGTAAGCGATCGTCCGCAAGAGCGGCTCGAGCGCCATGGGGCCGAAGCACTGAGTGATCGTGAAATTCTAGCAATGATTTTGCGTAGTGGTCCTAAGGGGGTCGACGTGCTCACCATGTCTGGGCAATTAATCGACCAAGCCGGCTCACTCTCACGACTATTGCGCTGGTCCGCTGAAGATTTTCAAACCATTCATGGTATCGGTAAGGTGAAGTCGCTTCAACTGCTCGCAGTGATGAGTTTTGCCAAGCGAATCTTACAAGAAGACCACAGCCAAGAGACTCTATTTGACTCCCCTGAGGTAGTCGCCCGTCACTTTCGTACACTTATCGCTGGGCTCGAAGTCGAAAAATTTTGGGTACTCTGCCTCGATCGTAAAAACCGACTACTACGGCGTATTGAAGCCACCTCAGGTACGGCGACTTGCGCGCTGGTGCACCCTCGAGAAGTGTTCCGCGAAGCAATTCGGCTCAGCGCAGCCGCAATCATTGCGGTTCATAATCATCCCAGCGGAGACCCAGCCCCTAGTCGTGCTGATATCGTCATTACACGTCAACTCAGCGATGCGGCCAAAGTGATCGGCATCGATCTGCTTGACCATATTATAGTAGGTCAGCGCAGCAAAGATCCGAAAGATGTCGGCCTCTTTAGCTTCAATGAAGCAGGCTTAATCTAACTGTCTGCCGCAGGCTTCTGTACGACCCAAAAACGGCAGTCATCAGAAAATGCTGCCACCTCGGTGGATTCATGCGCGAGCTGCGAGCGCATAACGGTTGCCTCGATCCGAAAGCCGGCACGCTCTAACACTGCTTCCATCTCAGGCATAGAAGGCACATGCATGTAATGGGCACCATCTGCCGTCATTTCAGTACGGTCTCCGAAATCATCTAACTCGGCCGATTGCTCTGATTGCTGCCAGCGCCGCTCTTCTTGCATCCAAAAGCTGCTGTGTGGTGAACGATCCCGATCGTGGGTCGTAAAAACAAACCAACCCTCTGGACGAATCACCCGAAAGATTTCACTCAAAGCACGTTCACGACGCGACGCCTGTGGGATCTGCATTAATCCGTTAAAGCCAAAAATAGCCCCATCAAACACATTGTCTTCAAACTCTAGCTCCGTGGCATCGCACACACGCAATGGAATATTATATTCCAACAATGTCGACAGATGCCGAGCGCGCTGAATCATGGGTTTTGAATAATCTGTCGCCATGATATGCTGATACCCCAACTCATGCAGACCAAATGCGATACGCCCCGCACCGCAACCAAGTTCGAGGATCGAATCCTGCGGCTGAAACACTCGGGAAAAAATCTTCTCTTCAGATTCCCACAAGCCCACTTCTCTGCTGGCCTGCGCATAATGATCCACCACAGAATCAGCATCGAAATATTTAAGCACCGTCTCGCTATCCATAGGCCTAACAAACGATAAAGAGGCCGCAATTAGCAACTTTTATCTTAACCTGCCTGAATCAAGGCGAGCTCAACCCTTCGACACCTGCGCATTCCCAAAAAACTTGTTACAGACCAGTAGACGATATTGAGAAGGCTGCCCAAAGCTCTCAACTCACTACGGCCTCACTTACCGCTTCACGCCACTCGCCAGTACGGTCTGAAAATTGGGGGCTTCCTCTTCACGAGCGACCACGTTGATTTCAACTTGGCTGAAGCCTGCTTCTTTTAAGAATTGATATAACGTATTCTCTGCAAAGCCCAACCAGACATCAGCATACAGCTCATGCGCTTGTTCAAATTGGTGCTCCAAAAGATCGATGATAATCAATTGACCGCCGGGCTTAAGGATGCGGGAGGCCTCACTAATCGCTTGTTGAGGGTGTTGCGCGTGGTGCAAGGCTTGACTGAGTAGCACAAGGTCAAAGACACTATTTTTTAAGGGGACATCTTCGATGTCGCCCAGTTTGTAACTCAAATTGGTAAAGCCATTCTTCTTTGCTAATTCACTACCAAACTCAACCATCTTTGGTGAATTATCCACACATACAACTTCGTCAGCTCGCCGTGCCAACAATTGAGAAAGCAAGCCCTCACCCGCGCCCAAATCTGCAATCTTAATCTTTGGTGTGAGGTGCAATAAGAAATGCCCAATCGCCTCCCAACTACGCCCTGGACAATAATTCTTTCCTAAGCGCCCAGCCACTGAGTTAAAATATTGCTCGGACTGCTGCTTACGCTTTTCCAAAATCCGCTTCAAATTCGCAGTATCCTCTTGAATCTGACTAGTGCCCTCAACCGCGGTACAAGCCGCCTGCATCAGCGCCTGTCCGTGCGTATCGAAGCGGCCGTTTAACGCATAAAAAGTCTTCTTACCTTCACGACGATCATGCACCAGCTCACCTTGCCGCAGTAGCCCTAGGTGCGAGGATATACGTGATTGCCCCATATTCAGCACCTCCTGCAGTTCTGCGACAGAAAGCTCTTCCTTCGTCAGCAATGAGAGAATGCGCACACGCGTCGAATCCGCTAAGAGTTTTAAAATTTCCCAAGAATCAGCCATATCTAAGCCGCTAATAATTATAGACTTCAACAAGATTGCGAGGGGATATTTCAATCGAAATACGAAACTCCCTTAGGCATGTTGCTTTAGAGCACTGACAAAATAACAATACGATAAACGCCGAGAGTGGCATTTAAATGTAATATTAATCAAATAAATACCAGATTAGACCGGTAATGAATATTGAAGAACATATGGTCGGTGACGTACTTATTAAGTACATGGGGCAACGAAATTCCCACAAATGCGTTTCGATCACGACCAGAAAAGAAGTGATCGACGCTGTCAAATCGTGGCGAAAACATACTTAATATGCGCAGGCCTGCTCCAAGTGAAGCGAACAAGCACAAGCCGAACGTCGACTCCAATTACCCACATCATGACCCATCATATCCCACGAAAAATTCTACGGCGCTCGAATCTACGCAAGCAGTTCTTCAGCGTGGGCACGAGCAGAGTCAGAATGGCGATCTCCTAGCATACGGGCGAGCTCGCTTAGCCGCGATTCACGACTCTCATGTATCGGACCGATGGATACAGTGGTCGAGTCTATATCCTGAGATTTAGTCACCACAAAATGATTCTGCGCAAGCGATGCCACTTGCGGTAAATGCGTCACACAAAGCACTTGATGTCGCCCGGCTAGGCGCGACAACTCTGCGCCTACAGCCCGGCCAACTTCACCTCCAACATTCGCATCAACCTCGTCGAAGACCAACAACGGAGTGGCATCTGCCTCCGCCAAAACAGTCTTGAGCGCCAGCATCACGCGCGCGGTCTCACCACTAGAGGCGATTTTATTGAGCGGCAGAAGGTCTTGCCCAGCATTGGGAGCAAATAAGAATCCACAGCGACTGTCACCAAACTCTTGAAGCTCAGACTCTGTCGATAGCCCAATCTCCAAGCGTGCACGCTTAAAGCCCAATGCTTGTAGTAATGCGGCGGCTTTCTCCGCAAGTGTATTGGCCGCCTTCTCACGTGCCTTGCGAAGTTTTGCAGCATCTTTTCTCAACGCTTCTTCAAGCTCCGCAGCGGCGGCTCGTTTCGCTTTGAGTACACCTTCAATATCTCCCTGTAACGCGAGTTTCTGCGCGAGCTCATCACGCTTCACAATGACCGCTTCAACACTGCCACCGTATTTACGCCGTACTTCTTGCCACAAATTCATGCGCTCTGTCGCCTCTTCGACAGCTTCAGGGTCAAAGTCGAAATCACTAGCAAGACGACCAGTCTCTTCACCAAGATCCTGCATCTCGATCAGCAAGCTGCGCGCGCGCTCAAGCAATGGCATAGAGTCCGCATCCACTGAAACCAAAGATTCATAGTGCCCAACGATTGCGCTTAATTGCTCACAGAGCCCTTGATCACCTGATAACCCCTCAGAACAGCCAGCAGCGAGCGTGACAAGCTCCTGCCCTCCCGACATCCGGGTAAAATCGCGTTCCAGAGCCTCAATTGAAGTTTCAGAAACATTGATACTATCGATCTTGTTAATCTGTTTACGCACAAACTCGATCTCGTCTTGATCCAACCGCTCGCCAGTTTCGAGTGATTCGATCTCTGTCAGTTCCGCCCGCCATTTAGTATAGCCTGATTGATACGTTGCGAGTAAATCGCCATTGCCAGCATACAGATCAAGCATCTCGAGCTGTCGACGCTCTTGAAACAGCTTTTGCGGTTCACCCGGGCCATGGAAATCAATCCATGCTTCCCCAAGGCCCTGCAGTTGGGCAAGCGTCGCCATACTGCCATTGATTCGGATACGCGGCATCTTTTTACGATGTATACTGCGCTGCAGAAGCAGAACGCCCGCTTCACAGCACGGCAACCCCGCAGCCTCCAGCAATACATCGATCTCCGCAGAGGCCTCGAAATACAACGCAGCCTCGACCTCAAGTTGATCCGCACCTTGACGAATCAAAGTCTTCTCAGTACGCGCACCTGAGAGCAATCCCAGAGCCCCAAGCAGCACGCTCTTGCCCGCGCCAGTCTCACCAGT
>JAURBE010000008.1 GCA_030829145.1 Verrucomicrobiota bacterium
CGTACACAATTTTACCATCATCTGTAATCGCGATTAAAATCGAGTTTTTGTCGAGGTCGTTGGCTGAGGCGGCTTCGGGGCGCTGCACATCCACGCCAGTTTCTTCGACGAAGACGGTTGTGACGATGAAGAAAATTAACAGGATGAAGACAATATCAATCAGTGGGGAGACATTGATCTCATCGGCTTTTTGCGATTGTGAGAAAATGAGGCGGCGTGATTTCATTTGGAGGCGAGGGTCACGTTGTAATATTCGAGGCGCGCAATACAGCGTTCGAGTTGGTTGCGGCGCTGTATAATAAAGGAGAGCACCACTAATGCCGGAATCGATACCAGTAGGCCGGTTTGAGTGGTGATCAAGGCTTCTGAAATGCCTTCGATCATATTTTCAAATTTACTGCCATGCGGAACAATCATGCCGTTGAAAGTTACCAGCATACCAGTCACCGTGCCCAGTAACCCGACGAGTGGACCGGCGGTAATGATGATCGCTAAGAAACGTATCCGGCGATTGATAATGGGGAGATATTCCTGACGTACTTGTTTAAAGTGACGCCGCACTTCATGTGTTGAAGTCGCCTCGGTTAGCAGCAGTTGCTTTAAGGTGATGAGGCTGTTGGAGAGCTCAGATTTTAGTGCATCATCAGAGAGTTGATATACTTTACTACGTAGTAAAAAATGCATTCGTAGGCGCAAGTATAGATCCAATGCTGTATAATACATGAAGACTGCGAGTCCCAGTAGGGGGAGCATCAGCCAACCACCTGCGGTCCAAACACGAAGGGCTTCCTGATAAAGACTGTGAGAGTGGTTGAGCACAGTTAGTTATTTTACTTATTTCGAGACAGAGTATTAAGCAGTGCCACCGAAAGCTTTTCTATATGCGCCATAACTCCTGACACCTTGCGCGAGAGTAGGGCATGGATGATCAATGCGGGGATGGCCAAGACTAGACCCAGTTCAGTGGTGATCAGTGCTTCAGAGATGCCTGAGATAAGAGGCTTCGGGTCCCCCGCTCCAAATACTCGCATTAAGTTGAAAGTCTTGATAATGCCTGTCACAGTTCCGAGTAGGCCCAGCAGCGGGGCGACCGATGCAGTGACTGCGATGATATTTAAATAGCGCTCCAGCTTTGGTTGCGTATGTAGCATCGACTCATACATAGCCTCTTCGACCAATTCGATCGACTCCTCGCTATGCTCGACTGCTTGCACTAACATGGCTCGAGCCGGCTCTGGTTGCGCTTGAGCCAACTTTAAGGCCTCAGATTGCTTGTTTGTCCGCAGCAATTTGGCAATGTCGTAGATGGTGTTCGGTGCAGGTTGGCGAATGGACATGATCTGCGCGAATTTAAACAGGGCGACCATGGTGGCTACGAATGCAAATGCGATGATTGGGTAAACCCAAATGCCGCCTTTTTTCAAGTGTACGAATAGGCTGTCTTTGGTGCTTTGTAGCGCAAGTGCATTGCCTAGGCTTAGATCCATTGGCAGCTCACCTCTTCCACTTTGCATGAGCGAAACGATCTGATCGGAAGACTCTGTATCAATGATCTGGATACGCGCTTGTAGCGCTTTAGTCTCCTCAACGATTCCTGATTCTTCGCCACTGAAGTAAAGCAGTGGGCCGAGTTGTAGGAATTGCCCATTCGTTAAGCGCCCCTCGGAGTTGAGTGCTTGCCCGCCATATTGCTTGCCGCCGAGTAGCTCCTGGATCCGTTCGACGGAGCCGTTGATCAGGGTCAGCGAAGATTGGAGACGTTCACTGTGAGTGGCTTCTGGATTTTCGAGTAGCAGGTTGAGCGCTCGAATCGCTTCGCCGTAATCGGCCAGCTCGCCGACGGACAAACTACTCTCGTAGCTACTGTTGTATTCACTGAGCAGGGAGCCGGTGATATAGTTGTATTCTTGCCGTAGCGATTCGACGTTATTTCGGAGAGTTTGTAGGTCAAGGCTGCGGCTATCGTCTGCTTTACGTGCTTCGTTGAGTGCGCTACGCTGTTGTTTAGCAACGAGTTCTAGCTCACGAAGATTGCGAGCTAATGGGATCTGTTGATCTTTGATTTGCTGACGCTGCGCAGTTAGGCGACTCACGGCATCATCTAGTTTGGCCAACTGAGTCGCCTGTAGGCTGGCAAGATCTTGACCGAAGGATGTAGTCGCAAGGGCGAGTGAACTGAGGCCCAGTATGAATATGGATTTTAAATACTTCACAGGCATTCGTTTTGTAGTTCGATCGGCAGTGCGATGAAACGTGCCTCTTGAGTACTATTGTTCGCGATTGCAATCACGTCCGCAATTGCTGGGGATAGTTCAGGTTGAGAAATCCATTGCCAACCACTGCTATCTGCTTGTCGGTAGCCAGCATCGTCGCCAGAGCGTGTGCGGTAGTAGGCAGCACCTAGGCCTATGTAGATCGATTCTACTTCACCCTGACTGCCATCGCCGAGGGTTCGAATTTCTTCATGTACGGTGATAGAGCGGTCGAATTTATTAATTGTATTTAAAATACCAACAACGGTTTGCATACGCTCGGCGATGCCGAGTGTAGAGTTCTCGGGATCATTGGGAATGCGTTGAAACAAGCCGACGAGTTGAATGCAAAGTGGTTCAGGCAGCGCTGATTTTAAATTGATTAACTTTGGTTCGATTTCAGCAAGAAATTTTGCGATCTGCTGTCGGCCAGTATTGAGAGATTGTTGTTCAGTGACTAATTCGGCACGCACGGCATCGGCATCGGTAGCAGTCGCTTTAATTTTCTGCAGTGACTCATCCAGCGTGGTGATTTCTGCCTGGGTGACTTTAGTCAAGTCGTTGAGCAGGGTGTGAGTCGCTTCCCATTGAATGGCTTCACTGGAAATAGCTTTTTCTGTCGCAACCCACTCCTTGACGATCGTACGTGTGGATTCGATGGCGATCGATCCAGATGCGGATAGCACAAGGATCAGGATTGCAAAGCTGTTGATATAGATGTGTTTGTGGATGAACATGGCGAGCGGATTTAAATTGAGACAGAATCTCATAGTTTGAGTTGCAGGGAAGCAAGCCTATGAGTACTGTAATTTACACTAAATAATAGCAAAGTGATACTTTGGTTTCTGCCCGAATAAGGAGTAAAATTAGCTATTTTGTAAAATAGATTGGTATACTGCATTTCATATGCGGGTCATTTTCCTCCGTACTCGAGTAGTTTTTTAAGGAGATTTTTTGTTAGTCTTGTTATTTTTTGGGTGTGCTCTATGCCCATCTGCATCTTCTTTTCCAATTACAATGAAAGCTCTCACTTTATATATTCTCAGTGCAATGGCATTTTGTTCAGTATCGCTGGCAGACACATTGACGATTTATAGTTACCGACACTATGAGAGCGATGTGTTGCTCTTTGAGAAATTTACTAAGCAGACAGGTATTAAAGTCGAAGTTGTAAAAAGTAAGGCCGGTGCATTGCTGGAGCGATTAAAGGCTGAGGGAGATCAGACACCTGCAGATATTCTGATTACCTCAGATGCGGGGCGCTTACATCAGGCAAGCGAAGCGGGTGTACTCCAACCGCTTAAATCTGCATTTCTCGAACAGCGCGTGCCCGTCAATCTGCGAGATCCTGAGGGTTATTGGTTTGGTTTTACTCAGCGTGCTCGTGTGTTTGTGTATGCGCCTGACCGGGTCAATGAGAAAGAGTTGAGTACTTACGAAGGCCTAGCCAATGAGGATTGGCGCGGGCGTGTGCTTGTGCGCTCTTCGGCCAATGTCTACAATCAGTCGTTGTTGTCTTCATTGATTGATTCCAATGGTAAGCGGCAGGCCATACAGTGGGCTGAGGCCGTGCGCAACAATATGGCGCGTGCACCGCAAGGTAGTGATCGAGACCAAATGCGAGCGGTTGTCGCGGGTTTAGCGGATGTTGCGATCGTCAACACGTACTATTTGGGTCTGTTGGCTAACTCGGATAATCAGAAAGATCGTGATGTCGCGGCACAATTGAAGATCTTTTTTCCGAACCAAGCAGAACGCGGGACCCACGTGAATGTGAGTGGTGCTGGCATTGTTGCAGGGACGGACAGTGTCGAAGCAGCTAAGCAGTTTCTTGAGTATTTGGCTACAGATGAAGCGCAGTCCGTTTTTCCTAGTGCAACTTATGAATACCCAGTTGTGCCAGGCATTGCATGGTCACCATTGCAATTGCAGTGGGGGACGTTCAAAGCTGATACGATCAGTTTGGCTCGATTGGGCGAGCTGAATGCGGATGCGATTCGCTGCTTTAATCTTGCAGGATGGGAGTAATAATGCGCCCGCAAAATAGGAAGCAGTTGCAGATCGATTTTTGGTCGGTTGCAGTCGTGCTCTGTGCACTTTTGCTACTGGCGCCATTGATTGCTGTTTTTATTGGTGTTTTTCAGCCGACTGAAGAGTGGCAGCACTTGGCGAGCACCGTGCTGCCGGGATACCTGCTAAATACCTTAATCCTAGTGTTTGGCGTGGGGTTGGTCAGTGTTCTTTTTGCCGTGCCGGCGGCATGGTTTGTTGCTACTTATGATTTTCCCACTCGGCGGTTTTGGAAGTGGGCATTGGTCATGCCGCTGGCCGTGCCGACTTTTGCATCTGCATTTACTTATTTTGATGTATTAGAATTATCGATACCTTTAATAATTAAGGTCCGTGACGCTTGGGGCTTTGGTGCCTCACAGTGGGTGGAGCGTTTGATTCGTTATGGGATGTTGATATTGTTACTTAGCTCTGTACTTTATCCTTATATTTACTTGAGCCTACGCTCGACTTTTTCAAAGCAGCAAGGGGTTTATTTTGAGGCAGGTCGAATGCTTGGTAAACGTCCTAGCTCGATATTCAGACGGGTTGCTTTGCCGATGGCACGACCGACTTTGATTGCCGGACTTAGCCTAGTGATTATGGAGGTCGTCAATGAGTACGGAGCGGTCAACTTGTTCGGTGTTCCGACACTCACTGAAGGTATTTTTCGCACCTGGTTTGGGCTTGGAGATAGAGCTTCAGGATTACGCTTGGCAGTGATTGTTGTGATTATAGTATTTCCGATTTTAGCCTTCGAAGCCTGGCAACGGAAACGTTTACGCTACGTGGAGGGAGCGCAGACTAATGTTGCGCATCGTCGAGTTCGGCTTGGATGGCGACGTGCTTGGATTGTCGTATTTTTTTGTGCGTTGCCGGTATTGATTGGTTTTGTATTTCCAGTGCTGCGTTTAGTGTACTGGGCAATCGTAGCGACTGAGGGGTTCGATTTTGTTGGTTTTTTGGGTCAGGCTGCCCGTAGCTTGGGATTAGCTTCTGCGACTGCATTATTACTCAGTGTCGTTGCCTTTTTTTTGGCATTCAGTGTGCGAGTAAAAGGCGATTCAAAAGTTTGTAAATTAGTGCAGGCTTCAACTCTAGGCTATGCGATCCCTAGTGTGGTGACTGCTGTTGGGGTGATGGTTTTATTAGGTAGTATCGACCATCTGTTATCCGATGTATCACTGTCGCTGGTTTTGAGCGGCAGTCTGTTTGCAATTAGTTTCGCGTATATGGTGCGTTTTATGACTGTGGCCTATCAGCCATTGAATGCGAGCATGCAGGGTGTTTGCACTACATTGCATGAAGCTTCGCGTACACTTGGACAGGGCAATTGGCAAAGTTTAACGCGTATACATTGGCCCTTGTTACGGATGAATATCTTGGCCTGTGCGACTTTGGTTTTTATCGATATCATGAAAGAATTACCCCTGACTTTGGTACTCCGCCCGAGTGATTTTGAGACGTTGGCAACCTTTGCATTCGGTTTTGCTAAAGAGGGATATATTTATGACTGCGCGTTGCCTTCATTATTGATTATATCTCTTGGGGTTTGGGGCTTGCTTGTGATTGAGCGTTGGGTTGATAAAGAGGCCAGTCAATCATGTTAGAGGTTCAAAATATTTCAAAATCATTTCCAGGGAACGATGTCCCTGCGGTGCATGATGTCTCTTTTCGGGTGGCGTCAGGTGAGTTGCTCTCCTTAGTAGGTGAAAGTGGTAGCGGTAAAACAACCTTGTTACGCATGATTGCAGGCTTGGAAATACCGGAAGCGGGTCAGATACATACAAACCGTGGATGCTTGTTCGGAGAGAACAATTGGGTCGTCCCGGAACAGCGTCGAATTGGGCTGGTTTTTCAAGGAGGGGCACTGTTTCCGCATATGTCAGTGGCGCAGAATTTGTGGTATGCAATGGGAAAAATCCCCAAAAGTGAGCTTCAAGATCGTGCTGAAGAATACCTTAAATTGGTGCAATTGAATGGTAAAGCGAACCGCTATCCACATGAGTTATCAGGGGGGGAGCGCCAGCGTGTTGCATTGGCACGTGCCTTGGTCGCCAAGCCAGATATTATCTTATTGGATGAGCCTTATAGTAACTTGGATGTGGCACTCACCGCGGATTTGCGGGAGCAGGTGCGCGATATTTTGCATCAAAAAAAAATCACTGGTGTGCTAGTCACACATGATCCAGCGGATGCCCGCCATTTTGCTGATCGGATAGCAATACTGCGCAAAGGAGTGTTAGTCCAACTGGGGCTTGTAAAGGATGTGGTTGATCATCCCTGCGATATGTATTGTAGCTTGCTGATACGCGGGGGCTAACACTGGAATCTGATCATGACAGCCTTTGCAGGCATTGATAAGCTTTCGGTAGCAGGCCATGCCGGTCCTTAAAGGCTCTGGCGAAATGGCTGGCATTCGAGTATCCTACCTCGTTGGCGACTTGTATCACACTATGGCGATCATTCTTTAATAATTCGGCGGCATGGTCCATTCGAACTTCACGCAAAAAAGTAAAAGCGGTTTTACCGAGGGTGCTTTTGAAGGCCAATTTTAATTTATGCTCGTTAAGGCAGCCAAGCTTGGAGAGGTCATGGATTGAATATTCGCGACCTGGATCATTACGCATCTCTGCGATAATTCTATCAATCGCATCGCGGTCATTTGCATTCAGGGTACGGTTGATTGGATCGCTGTTTTTTGATTGGCTTAGGATTTCGGCAATCCAGGAAAGCACATTCGATTCCAGGTGCAGACGATGGCGCAGTCCATCGATCGATGAGTTTGCAATTTGTTTCGAGGCCTCAAATGCGCTGCGTTTCATTTGTCCGCTGTTGAAGGGAACTGGTACAGCTGTATTGGCGAACTGTTCGAGATCAGCGAGGCGCTCGGCATCAGCACCAAGATCCAAAAGCAAGCGGGTGAGTTCTTGGGAGCAGAGAATCAAATCAATGTGAGCGGTTTCCGAACTCGTGCGGTCAAGGCATAGTGCGGAGTTAGAAAAGCGGAACCATTGCCCTGGTTCGAGTTTTTCGACGTCGTTATTGATCGCCGTTGCTTTCGCCCAGCCTTTGTTGACATAGCCGAGTACCAGTCGCTCCTGATTGAAATCGATATTGATTGCGATGGGGCCATTAATCCGTAGCTCCAAACGTAGGTAATCAAGCCCCTGTTTGAGACAAACACGTTTGGCTGAAAACTCACTGTGCGAGTCGTTCCAACTGAGGGATTGAGCTGGTTGGAATGGGCAGGAGATTTCTGCGCCTGCTTGCTCGTGGTGGAATGCGATGCCTGTATTCGTGCGCTTCAATGAATGGTATTATCTATTTGAGATGTATGGGTGTCACTCATGAGCAAAGCATGGTGTCCAGCATTTATAGCTAATGCTAATGAGACTTACTCTCATTAATGGAATGTCTGCAACATTTTTATTCTATTTTGAGTATGGTATGAGTTGAGCGACACAAGACTCCTTGCTGATGTCTAACATTTAACTGAGTCTTAGAATTCCGCCAGTAAGGATACGTGCACGCAAGCCGCCGTGGCCCTTCAAATAATCTTCAGCGCCGGGGGCAATTGCCTGATCCATCCAGTAACAGGGGCGGCATTCTTCGACACCTTCAAATTCAATGCCTTGTATACTGAAGCGTTGGCCAATTAAGTGATTCAGATCGCTTCCTGAGGTGAGTATGTTGCGACGGAATAGAGCCGGATCTAAGTCGGGTAACCCGCATTGCTCTTTAATACGAATATACACGGTCCAATCAAAGAAGGTGATCTGTCCTTTGAAGTTTTCTTTATGGTCTAGGTAACGATCATTCGCCAGACCACGACCTGCAAGACATTCAACTGAAGCTACTTTTTCGATACCATGCTCGAGTCTGTTTTTGCCATGCCGTCCGACGAAGTCATGACCAGCGGAGATGTAGATGGCTTTGATTGCTATATCCATGTGACTGAATCTGATAATCGGGTGGCATGTAAGTCTGCCACAAAGAATTATTTTACTGCAGCGTCTACCATAATGCGGCGATCACGCAGACTATTTTTTAGTGATGATGTGCGTCTTTATGGTGGTCATGTTGCAGATTCTTTGGATCGGCACAGCCACAATGGTTATTTTCGATCCATGCGTCACTGCCATCTGTATAGACTTCTTTTTTCCAGATCGGGAGACGGTGCTTAACGTTATCGATGATGTAACGCGCCGCTAAAAAAGTATCGCCGCGGTGATGTGCGGTGGCGCCGACCCAGACCGCAATATCGCCGGTCGAGAGGTGTCCCAAGCGATGTACAATCGCGGCGTCTTGGATATGAAATTTGATTTTCGCTTCTTCAATAATTGCCTCTGCGATCGATGGGGCGAGTTGTGCATAGCCGTGGTAGTGCAGTGCGGCCACGGGTTTGCCTTCGTTGTGATCGCGTACCCAACCTTCATAGCTGCAGTAACCACCAGCGGAGAGTGAGAGTAACTCTTGGCGCAGTGCCATCGGATCAATCGGATTTTCGGTGAGTTGAAATTTCATTTTCAGCGAAGAGGTGAAAGGGTAGGAAGGTATAATGGTAGGAAGGTCGAAAAGTGCGCTAAACTTGCAGCGCTTCATACTTGGCTACTTTTACACTATTTTGCGCAGCAAAATCAACCTCCAGTCATCGGCGGTAGGAATGCGATGGTGTCTCCGTCGTTGAGTTCAGTCTGGTGTGCAGAGAGCTCGTGGTTGATCGCGACTTGAAGCTGGGTGAACTCGTACGGGAACTGATAGGTGGCACGAATCTCGGCATAGAGCGCCGCGGGTGAATGCTCGATGAGCTCACGGGTTTCTTCGCTTTTTCCAGCGAGGTCGGCGAGCTGCGCGAAATAAATGACTTTAATTTGCATGCTTTAAAAGGGTCTAAAAACGGGAGTTGATACGTGCGAGATTTTGCTCTGACTACTGCTTCAGGGCATTAAATTCATCGGCGGTGTTAATGTTATCAAGGCTGCGCGGGTCGTCTTGCTCAATTAGGGTCGCTTGTTTGATGATCAGTAGTTTCCGTGGACAGCATTTACCCAGTTCTTGAGCGAGCGATAGCAGGCCATCGTCGCTTCCGGCTGGATAGATTGCACAGAGCGGCTCAGGTAATCCGTCGTGACTGCTCTGATACGCGGTCAGCTCTGGGTGGTCAGTTGACCGGAAGGCGGCAATCAATTTTTCTAGGGTTGCCGTGGTCAGGTTGGGCAGATCGCAAGCTAATATTAGCCAGTGGGCATCAGGATGTGCGCGCATAGCGGAGAGTATGCCGCACAATGGGCCGCCTACCTCGTCGACGTTATCGTGGATTGTCGCAGTGCCTGCTGGAGTCGGAAAGCTTTGTTCTTTTCGTTGCGAGACAAATACCTCTGTACAGACGGATTGTAGCAGTGCTGAAGTACGTTCGAGTTGGGTACGTTTGCCATCGTAGCTGAGGAGAGCTTTATCACTGCCCATGCGTTGGCTTTTGCCACCGACTAAAACAAGTCCTTTGATTTGGGTGTTCATTGTACGGATCGCTTAAAGTCACTTTTACCGCCGGTCTTTACGACCAAGCGAGTAGACTCGATGGTGATATCTTTGGAGACTGCTTTACACATGTCATAGATGGTTAAGGCCGCGCCGCTGGCGGCGGTGAGCGCTTCCATTTCGACGCCAGTCTGGTCCAGTACTTTGACCTTGGCTTCGATGCGTAGACGTGCGCTATCAGCGGGCTCAATTTTGATCTTAACCGATTTCAAGTTAAGTGGGTGACAAAAGGGGATGAGCTCAGAGGTCTTCTTGGCAGCCATGGTGCCAGCAATGATGGCAGTATCCAGAATAGGGCCTTTTTTACTGCTCCAGCCTGCTTCGGCAAACGCGCGCATAATTTCCGACCCGAGATTAACAAAGCTTTCGGCAATCGCAATCCGCTCAGTCACGTTTTTTTCAGACACGTCGACCATTGTTGGGCGTTGATCTTTATCAATATGTGTAAATTCCATGTGATGAATACTATGTAGGCGTCACGATAGTGGATACAACCTAAAGTCGATTAGATATAGCGATAAACGGCTCATTTATAGTATGGGAATGAAAAAAACGTCATTTTGTATTCATTTGTAGACGTGTCATATTATTTTGTATACTGATCCCATCATGAAAAAAGATGTAGTCCGGTATCTTTTTAAACTTCAAGAGCGCGAGATCGTTTTCGATGTGGATACAGAGCCACATGGTTTAGAGACAGGTACAAACTTTCCAGACTGGGCACGGCTTGAACATCAGCAGTGTGCCTGCTGCCCGTTGAAGGCAACAGAGTGTGAGTTTTGTCCGGTGGCAACAAGGATGCACCATCTGCTGGAGGTTTTTTCGAATGATAATTCGACCGAGCGAGTAGACGTGACTGTGCAGACCTCGGAGCGCACTTATACTCATAGTTGTGATTTGCAGGTTGGGATTAACTCATTAATGGGATTGATGATGGCTACGAGCGGCTGCCCCGTGCTCAAAGAATTGGGGGCGATGGCCAGTTTTCATATTCCGTTTTGTTCTACCCGAGAGACCTTGTACCGTACAGTCGGCTCTTATTTAACGAAGCAGTATTTTGTACAGCTCGAGGGCGGTGAGCCAGACTGGGAACTCATTCACTTGAAGGAGCTTTACAGTGTGCTGGAGGGGTTGAATCAGGATTTCTCTAAACGTATTCAAGATTCGAGTAGCAGTGACGCAGCCTCCAACGCCGTCATTATGTTTTTTGCGACCTCTGTAGTCGTGGCATCATCGCTCGATCAGCAGCTTAAGCGTCATCAAGGGTATCTGACAAATGAGGATGAATAGGTCCGGCAGGCTGGAGTGGCTTCTTGCTCTTGGGGAGGGACGACCTCCGTGTCGTCCGCTGCCGATGCGGGAGCGTCTGAGATGATCATCAGCTTTTGGAGCATCCCGAATGATTGTCATGTGATTTCTTCAGTGCCCGCGGTCGACACGGAGGTCGACCCTCCCCAACCGAATTGCCTGAGCCTCGGGCTGCGCGGACAAAGCTCCGACTTCTTTTGTTACAGTCCTTCTAAAAAGTAGGGCATGCGGGCATACACACTGAGTGGGTCATTGAGCCCGCGCAGTTGTTTGGTGAGTGACTCGGCCTGGGTTGTTATTTCGGCGAGTGGGCTAGAGATTTTAGCGACGGGCGCGGCACCAGCTTCTTCCAGTATGTTGGCAAGTGAATCGCTAAAAGCCGACGGAGCGGGTACTTGCTCGATCGATGCGGTTTCTATGCCAGCGCTGGAGGCCGCTTCGTTGATCGCTTGATTCAGTCCGCCGATGGCATCGACTAGTGAGAGCTGCTGCGCACGCATGCCACTCCAGACGCGCCCTTGAGCTAACTGACTTACATCAGTGCGCGGGATCGAGCGCCCCTCGGCGACTTTATCGATGAAGGCAGTATATATTTCATCAGTAAACTTCTGGATGAGTGCCATCTCACTTTCGGTCCGTGGTCGACTGACCGAGTAAATATCCGCAAAAGGCGAGGTCTTAACGCCATCGAAGTGTACGGCAAAATCGGCTGCGGCATCTTGTATATTAAACACCAAGCCGAACACACCGATCGATCCCGTAATGCTATAGGGTTGTGCGAAGATCTTATCAGCATACGCGGAGATCCAGTAACCGCCGCTGGCGGCATAGCTGCCCATTGATACAATAAGTGGTTTTTGTGCGGCGAGTAGATGTGTTTCGCGCTGAATGATTTCAGACGCAATCGCGCTGCCTCCTGGGCTATTCACCCGAAGTACCACGGCTTTGACGTCTGGATCATTACGCAGGCGGCGAAGTTCAGTCGCCAGCCAATCGCCGCCGACAAACCCAGGGTACTTACCGCCGTCGATGATTTGGCCTTCGGCATAAACGACTGCGATGCGCTCGCCTTCTTTAACATTGGTATTCAGCTCAAGCCCGTGCGCTTGAGCATAATCGAGACAATCAATTTGTTGAAAGGTGTCGTCTCTGGCAGCTGCTTGATACGTGCCTACAAGGTGGTCAATCAATTCGTCGAGATAGCCGACGCGGTCAACGAGCCGAGCTGCTAGTGCGTTGGACGCGGTGAAGAAGGCGTCATTGTTACTGAGTTGGGTGATGACCTGTTCGCTGATTGCGCGTGAGGCACTGGTCTCTGTGAGTAAGTTAACCCACAGGTCATTGAGTAGAGCTAAAGTTTGCTCGCGGTCTGCATCGCTCATGCTGGTGCGGGTAAACGTATCAACGGCAGACTTGTAAGCACCGACACGGGTGGTCTGCACACCGATACCATATTTCTCAAGTGCTTGGCCGAGGAAGGGTCGATTGGAGGCGAGTCCGTTGAGTGAGACTGTGCCGAAAGGGTTGATCCAGATCTCATTAGCCACAGAAGTTAGATAGTAATCTTTTTGGGAAGGGCTGACCAAGTAGGCGTAGACTGGTTTGCCCGTAGCTTTGAAAGTGTCGATTGCCTGCCGGACCTCTGAGATTACCGCGAGACCTGAGCCATAACCTTGCTGCATTAAACTACCATGCAGCAAGAGTGCTGAAATATCGTGATCAGTGGCCGCGTATTCGATCGAGTCGATCAACTGAAGCAGGTACGTGACTGATTGCGACTGACCATTGAGAGCCTCCTGCATGATCACGCTGAAGTCTGTGATCGGCGGTGTGTCTTGAATGGTAGTGTTTAAATCGAGCACGAGCACACTGCCCGATTCTAAATCGACTAGAGGTTGTTCGCCCAGCGTGGCCAAGAGGGCAATGAATCCTATGCAGGCGACCACGCAGCCAAAGCCAAGCAGAATGAATGCAGTGAGTGAGCCAAGTAGGCTTTGTAGGAAATGCTTCATGCCCTATGTATGGTCCAGTGAGTACTCATGATGCAATCTTTCTATTTATCGTTAATTGTTAGATTCGTTGATAGAGCCACGTTTAATTAGGTCAGTGAGTGCGTGTCGTTTTTACTTATTAAATTAGAAGCGTCAGAATAGCTGCTTCCTTCCTTGCCTACACGCTCTAAATTGCATACTAAGTATACGTTAGATGAGTGCGGAAAATATAAAAGAAATGCAGGGCCTCTATGGGCCTTTTATTTTAACTGAACGAGTGGTGCAGAAGATTTGGTTGCGGCAGGATTTTGCTGCGCAAGGCTTAGTCACTGTGTCGGGTAAATCGATCCATGTGAAAGATCCCGGGCGTTGGAATTTACAAGAAGGCCCTGACTTTAAAGAGGCACGTCTGCTGGTCGATGGAGTTGAATTGGATGGGGATGTTGAGGTGCACTTTAATGTGACTGATTGGTATAAGCATCAACATGAGCAAGATCGTAACTTTGATGCTGTGGTATTGCACATAGTGCTGCATCCCGAGGGTCGGAAATTGAGCCCCGTGCAAACTTCGCAGGGGCGCGTGCCAGAGTGCTTATACCTAATGCCGTTATTGAACCGTGACTTGGAATCCTATGCGATGGATGAGGCATTGCTGGAGCTAGAGCAGCAGGACGAACTCGAGTGGGTGGCTCAATTCATCGAGCGACCTTTAGAGGGGCGCCTTGAAATTTTGCAGGCGAAGGCTCAACAACGTTGGCAGCAGAAACTACGTTACGCACAGCAACGTCTACAAGCAAATGGATGGGATGGCGCATGCCACGCTTATGCGCTGGAAGTGCTGGGCTATGCACGTAACCGTGCGCCAATGCTACGACTTGCGGCGAAGTATCCATTAGCAAGATGGGCCTCTGCGGATGTAAGTGCCGAGCAGCGCTTTAGTGAGGAAGCAGCGCATTGGAAGCTGAATGGTCTGCGCCCCGCGAATCATCCCCGTCGTCGCTTGGCTCAATATCTGGAGGTCGTTCAGCAGCAACCGCAGTGGCCCAGTCGCTTATCAGCATGCTTGAAGAGATTTCCATGCGCTGATGCTAAAATGCCGACCACAGTGTTCCGTAAAACAGTTGGCATGCCCAAGCTTCGTGAGTCGCTCGGGGAGTCTGTCTTTAGTGGCGCATTCGCGCAGACACGCTTAAATACCCTGATCGTTGATGCGATTTTACCATTGGCAACGGCCGCGGGGTTGCTGGATGGTCAAGCTTATTGGGTGCATTGGTCGCTCGGTGATAGTCCCCCGGCATTCACACGATTTTTAAAGCATGCTGGCATCACAAATCGTTTGAATCCGCAATGCAACGGCTGGCATCAAGGTGCGATCGCATTGTTTTTAGAGCGGGGGAGTGATGCGTGCAATCGTTAGATTTTAGGCTGAGGCAATATTTCTGGAGATTGACGACCGTATTTATAGTGGGTAAGCGTACTAATTGATGGAGAGTTTTGATGAAAACATAGTCCGCGAATATTTCGAGCTGAACGGTTTCTTCGTGCGTCAGCTCGGTAAGCATGCGGTGCGTAAGCGGAAGAAAACTGAAGGCAGTGGCGTTGAGCTGCTGGTGTGTAATCCATCGGCACCTGCAGATGCAGCAGAGCCTAATTTTCAGTTATTCTCTGCAGATATGGCATCGATTCGTCAGGCGATCGTTGTGGTGCATGGCTGGCAACAGGCAGGCGTGACGCCAGCAATTTTAAAGAGTCCGGTGCGCTTATTTGAATTTTTGAAAAAAGAGGTGCTAGGCCAAGTGGATCAAGCGTTGCGGATCGATGACGGCTTGGTGGAAGATCCCCAAGCATATCAGAAGATTATGGTGCTGCCTGGTTTACCTACAGCGGACCCGCAGCGGAGCATGTGTATTGAGCAGTTCAAGGCGGTGGGGGTGGACGGTGTCATTGCCTTTAGCACTATCTTGGAAGATTTGCTGCGACAAGTGGAGGTGAACCACAGCTATCAGAAGTCCGAACTGCTACAGTTTGTGCGTGTCCTAAAGGTATACGATATGGTGGAGGCACCGCAGATGAATCTGTTTTAGGGGTAAGAGTGTTGGAAGTGGTAGGTTACTTTCAATAAACAAGGAGCAACGAGCCACTTACTCGCTTGAGTAATTCGAAAAGCGGGTTTTGTTACGAGGATGTCGATTCATCCAACTGCTATTATTTCTGAAACTGCCGTGCTTGGTAAGGGTTCTCTGGTTGGGCCTTATTCTGTCATCGAGGAAGGAGTCGTGCTGGGTGAGGGTTGCTCAATCGCTGCGCATGCGGTGCTTCGACGTGGAGTCGTGCTGGGGGATCAGGTGAGGGTGGATTCGTTTGCTGTGATTGGTGGTGATCCGCAGTCGTTAACTTTTGACTCGGCGACAAAGAGTAGTGTGGTGATTGGAGATCGTGTGTGTATTCGTGAGGGTTGTACGGTAAGCCGTGGATCCAGTGATGGCGTGAATACGACAATCGGCAATGACTGCTTTCTGATGGCACAAGCACATGTGGCGCATGATTGTCAGGTCGGTAATGACGTAGTAATTGCCAATAATGTGATGCTGGCAGGTCATGTGACGGTCGGGGCGAATGTTTTTATCGGTGGCGGCGCTGGGATTCATCAGTTTTGCCGCATCGGCACGTATGCGATGGTCGGGGGAAATGCATCGATCTCGGCGGATGTGCCGCCATATGTGATGGCGGCCGAGCGCAATACTGCCCACGGGCTGAATTTAGTAGGACTGCGACGTGGTGGGTTTGAACGCCCCAATCTAGCAGATTTAAAGAAATGTTATCGCGCCGTCTACTTTGGCGGTGGCAATTTGAAGAAGAAAGCAGCTGAGGCGGTGCGCGAGCATGAGTTTGGCAGCACTGCCACCGGCGCACGGTTTTTGGCATTTTTTGAGCATGGCAAGCGGGGCTTCATCCAGGCATCCAAGGATGCTGGATAAGATGGGAAACTATGAAAACTACAAAGCAAGAAGGTGATGGTGTGAGTCTGCCACTAGCGATTACTTGTGGAGATCCTGCGGGTATAGGGCCTGAGGTCATTGCGCGTGCGCTACGTGAAGATCCAGAGTATGGCAGTGACTGTGTGTTACTTGGTCCGGCGTCGTGGGTAGAGCCTTTAGCAGCTGAGTTGGGCATTGCGTACGAGACAGTCGGTCCAGTGGATTATGAGATCATCGCTGGTGAGCCTTCCCGTCAAGGTGCGCAGGTGGCAGTTGCGGCGTTGCAGGTTGCCGCGCGCGGCTGTGTTGCTGGTCGTTTTCGTACGGTCGTTTCTGGGCCAGTGAGTAAGCATTGGCTGCAGCAGGTAGGATTTAATTATCCAGGGCAGACGGAATTCTTCGCCGCGGAGTGGGGCGGCGAGCCGACCATGGGCTTTGTTGGTAATGAACTTCGGATAGTGTTGGCAACTTGGCATATTCCGCTACGCGAAGTAGCGGACGCTTTGACTGCGGAGTGTTTTGAGCGTGCGGTACGACGCGCGGATGCACTGGCCAAGTCATTTGGAGTAGAGGTGCCGCGGATCGGAGTGTGCGGGTTAAATCCGCATGCGGGCGAAGGTGGCATCTTGGGCGTGGAGGAGCGCGACGTGCTGGATCCCACACTAGATCGTTTGCGTGAAGAGATACCCGGTTTATCTAAATGTTTGCCCGGAGATACCGTATTCTTTCGTCAGCGCCGCGGTGAATTTGATGTTGTGGTATCAGCGTATCATGATCAAGGCTTGGCAGCGGTGAAGACTTTAGAGTTTGATGCGGCGGTGAATGTTACGCTGGGTTTGCCGTACTTACGGACAAGTCCTGACCATGGCACAGCGTTTGATATTGCAGGTCAGGGTTTGGCCGATTCGAGCAGTTTTACTGCGGCACTTTCGGTGGCCCGCCAGTTGACCAGCCTGAGCCATTTGGCTGACGCTTAGTTCAGATGTAGCAGACCAGAATACGATTGGAAATAATTATTGAAAATGACTGAAGAGAGGACATCTAAACTTCCCGAGGGAGTACGTGAAGGCAATGAGAAGCTGGTCTTGGTGACGCCACCAGCTGGAGTGAAGTTGCAATCGTTGATTGCGCGTGAGCACAAAGGGGATTTTTTACGAATTAAGATTACTGGTGGCGGTTGTAATGGGCTGAGTTACAAGATGAAATTTGTCAAAGATTCCAAGCGGGGTGATATTTTAGTGCGTTCGGCGGGCGCACAGGTGTTGGTCGATTCTAAGAGTGCATTGTATTTACGCGGCACGCATTTGGACTTCTCCGATAAAATGGTAGGCGGCGGCTTTAAGTTTAGTAACCCTAACGCGAAATCGAGCTGCAGTTGTGGTGAAAGCTTCAGTATATAAAACGAGTGGTGTCCACGTTGCTGAGCGCTCGCATGAAAGCCGTGCGAAAAGAGTTGAAATGCCAGATTGTTCCATGCAACCTCAAAGATCTTGTATGGTTATCCAACCACAACTCATGACGGTTTAAAGAGTGATTATCGGAGCAGCACGAAGTTGTTTCCACTTTCGCATCAGTTATCTGGACGAATCCCGATACAAGACGTTTATCTAAAAATCAATTAATGCCAAAATACCCGAATAATCGAGGTCGTTATCAGAACCGCAACCGTGGCCCTAAAGGCCTAAGAAGAAATGATCGTATTCGCGCCACAGAGGTGCGGGTGATCGGGCCAGAGGGCACCAACCTCGGCGTTATGCCGCCTCGCAAGGCGCTGGAACTCGCTCAGAAGGTCGGACTTGATTTGATTGAAATTTCGCCTGCTGCGCGTCCGCCGGTTTGTCGTATTCTCGATTTCGGTAAATTTCTCTATGAGGAGAGTAAAAAGCAGAAGGAAACCAAGCAGCAGTCGACGAAGCTGAAGGAAGTGAAGTTTCGTGTGCGCATTGGAGACCATGACTTTGAGACCAAGCTGCGCCGGGCAGAGGGCTTTTTGAACCATGGGCACAAAGTGAAGTTGACGCTTCAGTTCCGTGGGCGTGAGAATGAGCACCGTGAACTGGGTTTTGAGCGTGTAAATCTGGCCAAGCAGGAGCTGGCTGGGATCGCAACTGCCGATTCTGAGCCGCGTCTAGTCGGTCGCCAAGTGGCCCTGATCTTGTCTCCGCTACCTGAAGGTAAGCGCGTGTTGAAGTTTAACCATCCTGATCATGAGTATGATGATCGTGATGATAGTGAGCTTGAAGAACACGACGAAGCCGAAGCAGAGGACGAAGCAGTCGAATCTTAAGAGCAATGCGCGGCAGTGCCCTACCAGTTAAGGTTGGCCAGTTTGTGTCTTGCATACTATTTCAAAGCTTAGCGCTGTGTGCGGCGCTAAGCTTTTGTGTACCTACAGCACTCCATGCGCGTCAGATCCAAGTCGATGGCCAACCTTATATGGATCTTGCGATTGTCGGCAAAAGTTTCGGGATGCAGACCTATTGGTTAAAGGGATACAAAACATTCCGCTTACGCAGCCAATGGACGACGATTGATTTTGGTAAGAATGGGCGAGTGCTTGAGCTGAATGAGTTACCGATTTATTTAGGATTTCCGACGGTCGAGTCAAACGGGCAGTTGTTCCTTGCGGCGGCAGATTATAAACAAGTGTTACAGCCCATTTTGACACCACAAGTGTTTCGCAACCGTCCCGATATCCAGCGAGTGGTGATTGATGCGGGTCACGGCGGTAAAGACAGTGGTGCACGTAATCAAGCCTACGGTCTGATGGAGAAAAATTTAGCGTTGGATGTGTCACTTCGGCTTAAAGGCTTGCTCGAACGTGCTGGCTTTGAGGTGGTGATGACCCGTGATAGTGATGTGTATCTTTCTTTGCAGCAGCGTGCACAAATGGCCAATCGGGCGCGGGCCGATTTATTTGTGAGTATACATTTTAATGCAGCGGTTTCGACAACGGCTTCTGGGTTTGAGTCGTTTGCATTAACACCCCAGTATCAGGCTTCATCCAAATATCCGCGTCCAACCAGTCGGGATGCAAAACGCTATCCGGGGAATGATTATGATCCGTGGAATACGCTGATTACCTATCATGTCGAACGGTCGCTGGTGCAGGGTTTGGGCGGCCCTGACCGAGGTTTAAAGCGTGCGCGCTGGGCGGTGCTCAAAGATCTCAAATGCCCCGGCGTGCTGACTGAACTGGGTTTTATGTCGCATGCCAATACGGCCAAGAAATTACGCTCACCAGCATATCGTCAAAAGCTTGCACAAGGCTTATTTGAAGGCATAGCTGCTTATCGTAAACGACTTCAACGTATTCAATAGTTTATGCCTACTCGAAACAAAACCCTACTCATTTTAGGTCTATTCTGTGTAATGTTGATACCCTCGGTTAAATGTGCCGAAGGTGAGGCACATCGAGTGGTGGTCTTGGTGAATGCGAACGATCCTGATTCTGTAGCGATTGCCAAGTATTATACCGAGCAGCGTGGCATTCCGGAGGCCAATATTATAGCGCTGGAAATGTCGACTGAGGAGACGGTGACTGTGCGTGAGTTTGTCGATACGATTTATAATCCTGTTTTGAATGCATTGATCGATGCGAAGTGGATCCGCGCGGTGAAAGCAACGGGGCGTGATTTCGTTGGCCGTGAGCGTGTCTCGATTGCAACGCATCGGATCAGCTATCTAGTGACGACACGTGGCGTGCCGCTGAGGTTTGCCAATGACCCGTTGCTGCTGGGGCCCGGAATCGAGCAATTACCAGCGCAATTTAAGGTTAACAATGGATCTGTAGATGGCGAGTTGGCGTTGCTAGCGGGGCCTGCAAATTTACCACTGGCGGCGCTTGTGCCGAATCCTTTGTTTCAGCAGAAGACGCCGACAAGTCTAGATGCAAAACGCGTGATTCGTGTAAGCCGCTTGGATGGTCCCAGTGCGGAGAGCGTGATGCAACTGATTGACCGTAGTCTTCAGGCCGAGGCCGAGGGTTTAATGGGGCGCGCTTATTTTGATATGGGTGGCCCCCATGCGAAGGGTGATACCTGGATGAGCGCTGCGGGTGAGCTTGCAGTGAAGGCTCATTTCGATACGAGTTTTGATAAAATGAAGCGGCCGATGGATGAGCGCGACCGCTTTGATGCACCGGCTATTTATATGGGGTGGTACCGTCCGAATGCATATGGTATGTGGCGCAAGCCCAAGTGGTCGGTGCCACCAGGCGCGATCGGGTTTCATCTGCACAGTTTTTCGGCGGTCACGGTGCATTCGACTAAAAAAGGCTGGTTAGGTGCTTTTGTGAATCAGGGCTACTGCGCGACAGTTGGAAATGTATACGAGCCTTATTTGGATTACACGCATCACCCGCAGCTATTGTTAAGAGCGCTGCTAGAGGGGGCCACATTTGGTGAAGCGGTAATGTATAGTAACCCTGCGTTAAGTTGGCAGGGAGTCGCAATCGGAGATCCACTCTACCGGCCGTTTAAAGTCGATTTGGATGAACAATTAGAACGCTCAATGGATTTGCCGTTGAGTACTTATTTGTCGTTGCGGCAAATTAATCGCCTGAAAGCTGAGGGGAAACCAGACGAGGCCCTGGCATATGCACGCGAGCAATTTGTACGTCAGCCTACTTTACCGATGGCATATCGACTGGCAAATTTGTACGCGGCGAATGGTGAGATACAAAAGGCGACTGAAGCTTTGAGGCTGGTTCGTTATATGAGCAATTTTGTAGACGATGATGTAGTGCTGGTTCAGGAAATTGCTAACTTGTTGCATCAGTACGATGAAAGTGCCCTGGCATTGGATTTGTATCAGCAGTTGATTGCCCGTAAGGGGCAGGCCAAGGCGCTGCGAATCCGGCTACTAGAGGGTGGTGCAAAAATAGCGACGGAGCAGGGGCAGGTCACTCTGGCGTCGGGGTGGACACTGACTGCGCGTAAACTCAAACAACCACCTGTCAAGGTGCCTGCCAAGCAGACCCAAAAGTGATTGCCTGTATTTGGCTAGATTTTGAGTGGGATTCAGCTCTTATTATTAGTTCTTGACTTAAGAACCTATAATAAGAATAACCCATGTACTTTTTTGAGAATTTAGCATAGATCTAAGCATCTCTTTTCATGAGCACACCCGAAAATATCCACACAGAGTTTCATCGAATGCTTGGCCGCGAGGCTAAGGAGGTGCAGTTGCGTCAGCGTGGGCATGTGTTTTGGTTTTATGGTCTCTCTGGTTCGGGTAAGAGCACATTGGCCAACGCGGTGGAGCGTCGTCTTGCTGAGCAGGGCGTACATACGAAAATTTTGGATGGTGATAATATCCGCAGCCGCTTGAACAGTGACCTTGGCTTTTCCGATACAGATCGGCAGGAGAATATTCGTCGCATTGCAGAGGTGGCCCGCTTGTTTCTGGATTCGGGCATGGTGGTGTTCACTTCATTTATCACACCCAAGCGCGATTTACGGGCAGCAGCTGCAGAGATTGTTGGCTCGGCTGACTTCACGCCAGTATATATTGAGGCGTCGTTCGAAACCTGCGCTGAGCGTGACGTTAAAGGCCTCTACGCGAAAGCAGCTGCGGGCGGTGTACAGCATTTTACCGGTAAAGATTCGTCCTTTGAAGCCCCTATTGAGGCCGATACCGATTGGGTGGTTTCGACTGATTCGAAGTCCGAAGAGGCTTGCATTGAAGAACTTTTAGAGCGGATTTTACCGCTCATTCAACCTAAGACTGAATCCTAAAAAGCATTTCATATATACAGACAATGGCAAAAGACTACACAATCACACACCTCAAGCAGCTTGAGTCCGAAGCGATTTTCATCCTTCGTGAAACTGCGGCTCAGTTTGAGAAGCCAGTTCTCCTCTTTTCCGGAGGTAAGGACTCAATCGTCATGGCGCACCTAGCGAAGAAGGCATTCTGGCCTGCCAAGCTGCCGTTTCAATTGATGCATGTGGATACCGGGCACAATTTCCCAGAGACCATGGAGTTCCGCGACAAGTATGTCGAAGAACTTGGTGCCGAGCTGGTGGTCGCGTCCGTTCAGAAGGCGATCGACGAAGGCAAGGTGGTCGAAGAGAAGGGTGCACGTGCGAGCCGTAACAGCTTGCAAACGGTCGCTCTACTTGAGGGTATTGAAGAGGGCAAATACGACGCGGCGCTTGGTGGCGGTCGTCGTGACGAAGAAAAGGCGCGTGCGAAAGAACGCTTCTTCTCGCATCGTGATGAGTTCGGGCAATGGGATCCAAAGAATCAACGTCCTGAGCTCTGGAATATTTTCAATGGACGCAAAAACCATGGTGAGCACTTCCGTGTATTCCCATTAAGTAACTGGACCGAGATGGATGTCTGGCAATACATTAAGGCTGAGAATATCGAGCTGCCGCACCTCTATTTCTCCCATGAGCGTGATTGCTTTGTGCGAGATTGTGTGATCATGGGTGTCTGTGATTTCATTGAACTATTGCCTGATGAAAAGATCGAGAAGATGGTCGTGCGTTTCCGTACCATTGGTGACGCGACTTGCACGGGTGCATGTCTTTCAACCGCAGACAACCTGGATGATATTATCGACGAGGTGGCAGCGGCACGTCAGACCGAGCGTGGCACGCGTGCGGATGACAAGCGTTCAGAAACAGCCATGGAAGACCGTAAAAAACAGGGATACTTTTAGGAAAAGCCGAAACCAGTTTATACATTCCCACTTTCATACATTTTCACTTTCAAACTTTATAATAAAATGAGCGAAGAAACAAATTCAGGATACCTCGACATGGACCTACTGCGGTTCACGACTGCTGGTTCCGTTGACGACGGCAAGAGCACATTGATCGGGCGTCTGCTCTACGATAGTAAGGCAATTTTCGAAGACCAGATGGAGGCGATGGAAACCAGTTCCAAAGCCCGTGGTGATGAGAATGTGAACCTTGCATTGTTGACCGATGGTCTGCGCTCCGAGCGTGAGCAAGGCATCACTATCGATGTGGCTTATCGCTACTTTGCGACACCGAAGCGTAAGTTTATCATCGCCGATACTCCAGGGCACATTCAATACACCCGAAATATGGTGACCGGTGCGTCGACTGCGAATCTAGCGATTGTATTGATCGATGCGCGTAAGGGTGTGATCGAGCAAACGTGCCGTCACTCTTTCATCGCGAATTTGCTTCGTATTCAGCACGTAGTTGTTTGTGTGAATAAGATGGACCTCGTCGACTGGGACGAAGCCGTATTCGACAAGATCGTTGATGACTTCAAGCAATTCGCCTCCCGTTTGGATAACATTGTCGAAGTGACTTTTATTCCGGCCTCCGCTCTGTTGGGCGACAATATCGTCGATAAGTCTGAGAATATGCCTTGGTATCAAGGGCCGACACTGCTCTATCATTTAGAAACCGTCTATATCGGTGCGGATGAAAATCACGTCGAAGCACGTTTCCCCGTGCAGTGGGTGATTCGCCCGCACTCCGATAAGTATCACGACTTCCGCGGCTTTGCCGGGCGTGTTGCTGGTGGTGTATTTAAGCCAGGAGATGAGGTCACCGTGATGCCCTCGGGCTTTACTTCGAAGATCAAAGCGATTGAATCGATGGATGGTCCACAAGAAGAAGTGTTCGCGCCTATGTCGGCGACGATTACACTTGAGGATGAGATTGATATGTCGCGGGGTGATTTATTGGTAAAGGCGAATAATTGTCCTGAACCGACACAAGATATCGACGCGATGATCTGCTGGTTCTCTTCTGAGAAAAAGCTGGCTGGTCGTGGCAAGTATATCCTGCGTCATTCCACTAAGGAAGTGAAGGCAATCGTCAATGAGGTGTGCTATAAAGTGAACATCAATACTTTGCATAAGATTGAGGATGACTTGGTGATGGAACTGAACGATATCGGTCGTATTAAGATTCGTACCTCAGCGCCCTTGATTGCCGATAGTTACAAAACCAACCGTATCACTGGAAGTTTCGTGCTGATTGATGAATTGACCAATGCGACTGTCGCAGCGGGTATGATCATTTAAATCCAAGATTATTTTTAAAAACAAAGGGCCGAGTTCACTGCAAAGTGTCTCGGCCTTTTTTGTTATTTCTTGAGGTTTGTGCTTACGCGCACCCTTTGCTTTATAGTTTATCCTTCCAAGGGTAGATCAATCACTTGCCACGGAAGCCCACGTTGGTTGAGCTCTTCCATAAATGGATCCGGATCATTTTGTTCCATGTTCCAGACCCCGGGTTGCTTCCAAAGTCCGCGCAGGATCATTTGTGCACCAATCATGGCGGGTACGCCAGTAGTGTAGCTAATCGCTTGGCTGGAAACTTCTTGGTAGCATTCTTGGTGATCGCACGTGTTGTAAATAAAGATGCGTTTTTTCTGACCGTCTTTGGTGCCAACGATGTCGCAGCCGATACAAGTCTTACCCTTGGTGCGTGGTCCGAGACTGCCAGGGTCGGGTAACACATGGCGGAGAAATTCAATCGGCGCGATGTGTGTGCCATTCACTTGAATCGGATCGATCGAGGTCATCCCGACATTTTCAAGCACTCGTAAATGGGTGAGATATTTCTCAGAAAAGGTCATCCAGAAGCGAATACGCTTGAGACCTTTGATGTTTTGGCAGAGCGATTCGAGCTCTTCGTGGTAGAGCAGGTAGGCGTTTTGTTTGCCGACGACTGGGAAGTCGTAGACTTGATGGACACTCATGGGCTCGACTTCTTTCCATTCCCCTTCTTCCCAATAGCGGCCATTTGCAGTGATTTCGCGAATATTGATCTCGGGGTTGAAGTTGGTGGCGAAGTGATGGCCGTGGTCACCCGCGTTGGCATCCAGAATATCGATGGTTTCAATCTCGTCGAATAGATGCTTCTGGGCATAGGCGCAGAACATATTAGTCACTCCTGGATCGAAGCCAGAGCCTAGCAGCGCGGTGAGGCCTGCGTCTTTGAAGCGGTCTTGATAGGCCCATTGCCATTTGTACTCAAATTTTGCTTCGTCGATTGGCTCGTAATTAGCAGTATCGAGATAATCGACACCCGCTTCGAGGCAAGCATCCATGAGCGGTAAGTCTTGATAGGGGAGCGCTACATTGATGATGAGTTGCGGGTGCTCTTTTTTTAGAAAGGCTGTCGTCGCTTCGACATCGTCAGCATCGATTGCAGCAGTGCGAATCGTGCGGCCTTGTTTGGCTTGTATGTCTGCCGCAATGGCCTCGCACTTTGATAATGTACGCGAGGCGAGTACGATCTCAGCAAATACGTCAGGTAGTTGTGCGCATTTATGAGCAACGACGTTGCCGACCCCACCTGCACCGATAATGATTACTTTTGCCATACAGGAAGCATAAGGCGAACTGTGGCGCATTCTTCAAGAATATTTCGCAGCAGTTTTTAGTGCTCACTCACTTTGATAGATGGAGTGTGATCGTGCCTACTTCCAGGGTTCGATCGCTGCCATAGGCTTCGACTGTGAGAGTATAGCTGCTCCCATTTGGTGAGAGAGAGAGTGCTCCAGTAGCTGCGTTTAAAAAGCCGTTAGAACGTTCATCCGCTGAAAGGTAGGTGCGTTGAATAAAATCACTTTCGACCAATATAATCGATGAGTGCTTGAAGAGAGTGTCTTTCAGTAGACTACTGACTAAGATGGAATGCGCGTTTGTCGGATTGGCGCTGAGTATTTCGAACTGGTAGGGAGATTTGAGCCCTGCAAGTTTGTCGATGATTTGATCTGGGTCGCTGAAGCTCACTCGATCAGGGATCGTCGGAATGGTAATTGATTTTGGCTCAGCAGCTTTTGTGTTTAGCACGTTACTCGCATCTGTGATGGCGAAGAGCACGCTGCTGATGAGTTGCTGCGAATCCATGTCAAAGGCGCGCAGTGCTAGTACGGCGTCAATTCCTTCTCCAGGGGCGATCAGTTCAATGGCAAGCAGGGCATTTTTCTCACCATCGAATGCTTCGACATTATCGTAGTGAAAGGACGTTTTGCCAGTGTTTGCGTCCTGTTCGAGTTCGAGACTATGAGGTACTTTGAGGTTAAATCGCGTACCGTCTGCTTGGATTAAGGTATCATACAGCGCGTTGTGAATGGTCGGTGGGGCTTTAGTGGTTTGCTCGGATTGAACCAGCTGCATGCAATCAAAAAAGATGTTTTGGTAGTCAGCGGCACGGCATGTTTCGAGTGTTTGTAGCGCTGCCTGTTCGAGAGCTGTTTGGTAATCGAATTCGATCAGGTCGAAATTATATTTCTTGGCTGCTATCGCCATTTCAGCCGTTCGTTGGGTCTGTACCAGAGTTAAGATTGCGACGAGTTGCCGTTGCCCTTCATTAATTTTTGCTTGGCCTTCGATTTCCAGGCGCTCACCACGCTCGTGAATCTGCTTGAGATCTCTATTTGGATCTAGCGCTGAAGGCTTCTGTAGTTGAAGATTTTGGCCACTGCGAATATCGGACTGTCCTTGCTCGACGAGTTCTGTTGCTCGTACGTAAGCCTGCCGCTGCGGAAAGCTCATGTAGGGATGCAGCGCATCACTTTGTTTGATGATACTTAAGTCGATTGGCTTTTCTTTAGGCGCTGCCGATTGTGCCGAGAACGGGAACAAGCAGATAAACGCAATGACCAGATGGCAGTGGGCCGATGCTGACAAGATAGACATTATAAGGATTGCACAGGGATGAAACTAAGGGAGAAATTTAACGAGCCAAGAAGTTATGTTACTTCCCTAGATTGCCAAGTGAATTAACGGAATAATTTTTAAAATAAGTATTCCGAATTATATCCAGAGGCACCGCGCATTGACATGGGCTTGAATATGGGTGTTGTTGCCTGCATGAACTTTAATGAAGAATTAATACTCGTCCGCGATACAACTGCTACGGTGATTCCTGCCGGGGAGGAGCAGATGTTGCCAGCTGGTACACGCGCGGTGATCTCACAGGCGCTGGGTGGCACGGTCACTATTCGAACAGATTCAGGTCTCTTTCGCCTTTCAAGTAAAGATTGGGATGCATTGGGCAAAGCTGCCCAAGCGGAACTCGATGCTGCAGCAAAAGCTGCAGAGGTGGCGCAGGGCAGTGAACCTTTTAGTGATGATCAAGTTTGGGAGGCGATGAAGGGCTGCTTCGACCCCGAGATCCCAGTCAATATCGTAGATCTTGGCTTAATTTACGATATGCAGGTGGCTACCGCAGATGATACTGGGCAGCATGCCATTAGCGTTAAGATGACCCTCACTGCTCAAGGTTGTGGTATGGGACCAGTGATCGCCGATGATGCAAAGACTCGTATCGAAGCACTTAAGGATGTGTCTTCTGCACAGGTCGATATCGTCTGGGATCCACCTTGGACACCGCATATGATCTCGACGGAAGGGCGTCTGAAACTGGGCATCGAATAGCCATTTTCAATACCTGGTAAGTGCATCAATAAAGTCCTCTCCAAAAAAAGGGGCTGGGCGCAAAAAGCGGCCAACCCCAGGGGAAAAGAATGCCTTGGACTTGCCTTAGACAGTGCCGAAGATGGTCTTGCCGTTGGAGCAAAGATCTTCTGCGGCCTGTACGAGACGTGCAGCCATGCTGGCTTCACCCTTCTTGAGGTAGCCGCGTGGGTCGTAAGTCTTCTTGTTGCCGACTTCGCCGTCGATCTTGAGCACACCTTCAATGTTGCCGCAGATGTGAGTCACGATAGGGCGTGTGAATGCATACTGTGTATCCGTGTCGATGTTCATCTTCACGACACCATAGCCGAGGGTTTCACGAATATCACTGAGTTCAGAGCCCGAACCACCGTGGAACACAAGGTCCATGAGTGCTGATTCACCATGCTTGTCAGTCACAGCTTTTTGACCATCGCGAAGGATGGTAGGCTTGAGCTGTACCGAACCTGGCTTATAAGCACCATGCACGTTACCGAATGTCGCAGCGAAGAGGAAGCGACCAATCGGCTGGAGTGCTTCGTAAACTTCGACCATGTCTTCGGGTGTGGTGTAGAGTTTTTCTGCAGGAAGACCGGATGTGTCGTGACCATCTTCTTCGCCGCCGACGCAGCCTGCTTCAACTTCGAGGATGATATCTAGCTCAGCGCACTCTTTAAGAAGCTCCTTGGAGATCTTCAGGTTTTCGTCGAGTTCCACTACTGAACCGTCGAACATGTGAGACTGGAAGAGTGGCCCTTTGCCTTCAGCGATACGCTTGCGAGATGCTTCAAGCAGCGGCTTGAGGAAACCTTCAACCTTTTCAGGGTGACAGTGGTCAGTGTGAAGCGCGACGAGTACGTCGTACTTCTCAGCGAGCAAGTGTGTGGCTTCGGCAAGTACGATCGCACCGAAGGCTGCATCTGCTACATCGAGACCAGAAGCGAACTGGCCGCCTCCTGTGGAAACTTGGATGATGCCGTCGGACTTAGCGTCGGCGAATGATTTTAGCGCTGCGTTGATCGTGGTGAGCGAAGTGACGTTGACTGCTGGGTACGCGTAGTTGCCTTTTTGGGCGGCGTTGAGCATCGCTGCGTATTGCTTGGGTGTTGCTACTGGCATGATTAATTTATGTTGTCTTTTTTATTTTCAGGTTAAGGAAAACTTACGAAAAGGCTGTGTCTTTTCAGAAGGCGAGTATATTTGAGGAGTTATATTCTTTTACAACACTAGAGTGTGTTTTGGTAGTTTCGTGAAAACACGTATTTTTAGTGCCCATTTTGGGTAGGTTTAGGAAGCTTAAGCGCGAGAAAGAATGGTAGCAGTAGGATGATAGCACCAAACATATAAGCGCTTTTAGAGCCATATGCGAAGTAGGCGAATGCGGCCAGTAGGGGGCCGATCGCTCGTGCGAGTGACCCAGCGGAGCGGAAGACTCCGATTGCGGCGCCTTGTTCCGCTTCCTTGGTATAGAGCGAGACCAGTGCATTGAGCGTCGGCGATACTAGCCCAATCGAGAAGGCCATGAGCGCAAGCGCACCAAAAAATAAACCGAGGTGCAGGGCTATCGCTAAGACGAGAAAGGCTGCGATGCCGCAAACCATGCCAGCTATTGCTAGACGTTTTTCGCCAACCGGGCCTGCTAGTCGGCGGACAATGCCACCTTGCACAAGGATCAATACAAAGCCGATGAAGACAAACATGCCACCGTTCTGAGCAGGAGAAAACTGGAAGCGTTCGACTGCCAAAAATGTGAGGGTGAATTCCATCCCGCTGAATGCGAGCATGAAGATTAAATACACCAAGTTGGTGCGCCTTGTTGCGGGCGAGGGACTTTTAAAGAGACGAAATACGGGTATGCCGTTACAGTCTGATTTGGTCTGGTCGCGTTTTTCGGGAGGAAGGGTTTCTTTGAAGCTACGCGCGACCCAGAGCAGGTTAAATACCGTCAGCACAAAACTGACCAAAGCCGGCACAGAAAACGGGTTCACGCCGAACTTGGCCAGTGAGGGTACCATCTCAATCAGGTTGAGTTTAGCAAACAAGCCGCCAATTCCGGGGCCGACGATGAAGCCCAGGCCAAACGCAATACCTATGATTGCGAGGCCGCTGGAGCGCTTTTCTCGAGTGGTGCTGTCAGCGACTGCAGCGGTGGCGACCGAAAGGTTCCCGCCCATTGCACCGCCGAGTATTCGTGCCAACACCAGTACCCAAAACGATGCGGCAAAAAACCATGCGGCATAGCTGAGTGCGAGCCCAGCAATAGTAATGAGCAGGACCTTGCGTCGACCGACGCGATCGGAGTAGGCACCCCAGAGCGGTGCGCATACAAATTGAAGGATGGAATAGAGTGAACCCAATACACCGCCAAATAGTACAGCAGTCATGAGCCGAGGATCTTCAGCACCACTGCGCTCTGCCCAAGCGGAGAGTGGGGCGATTAACTGGCCAAGTAAGCTCCCATCACCTGCACCATTGGGCAGGTAATAGTCGAGCATCGCGGGGAACAATGGGAAGATAATTGAGAATCCGACCAGATCCAGAAAGAGTGTAAGGAAAATAATCCCAAGTGTACGTTTACCTTGGGTTGCCTGGGGGGTGGAGGGTACTGCGTCAGCTGCCATATGAATTAGATGCGGAAGTCAGAAATTAAGAGATAGAAGTCAGGAGCTAGGAGTTTGATTCTTCGAATTTAAAAAGTACTGAAAAGGCTGCGGGTTATTGTGAGATTCTCGTGCTTCGGTGACTCACTTTAAAATCCTAGCTTCGAACGACTGGTTATAAAATTATTTAGTATGTCCAAACTTTTTTGAAAGTGCAGCGTGTACGTTGGCGGGGATTAAGTGTTTTTCTCGATCGGTAAATTTAAAGACCTGCTTCACTAGGTTTGAGCTGGTGAAGAAGTATTGCTCATTGGGCATCAGGAAAATTGTCTCAATCTTGTCCGCTAAATGCCGGTTCATTTGTGCCATTTGAAACTCATGCTCGAAGTCGGAGACTGCGCGGAGTCCACGAATCAAGGCAATTGCATTGAGCTTTTCGGCGAGATCAACGATCAGGCCATCAAACGCAATGACCTCAATATTGGGCCGATTTTGCACATTGGCCTTAATTAACTCAACGCGCTCTTCAGGTGTAAAGAGCGGGTCTTTGCCGAGATTGCGCGCCACTGCGACAACAACTTTGTCAAAGATATGTCGCCCGCGATTGATCACATCAAGATGTCCATTGGTGACTGGATCAAACGAGCCCGGATAGATTGCTATTTTCATGATAAAGGGAGGATTCAGTCCATATTGTGCCAGAAGTCCAACTTTAAGCGCATCTAGCTTGATCAACTGAGATAGTTTGCGGTTCCAGAGAGTTGAGGGCATGAGGCATAGAATCACCCCCAGCGATGCAAGGTTGTTGCTGAGCGCAGTTTAATCACCTCAAAAAACCGCTGTATTTTTGGCTAGCCGATAGGCTACGTAATCGCCACCCTCTAAGCTGTGAATCTACCAAACCTACTGACACTGTCGCGTATTCCAATCATCTTTGGAGTCGTCGCACTCTTGTATTTACCGATGACTGGTGCCAGCACGATGGCTTTTATTCTGTTCGTGATTGGTGCGATTACTGATTGGGCAGACGGTTACGTCGCGCGCAAGCAGGGCTTAGTCTCTAATTTTGGCAAGCTGATGGATGCGCTTACTGATAAGGTATTTATGGTGGGCCTGTTTATTACGATGGTGGTGCTTGGTGAGTTACCCGGATTGTGGTCGCTGTTTTTACTGCTGCTTATTTTGAGTCGAGAATTCCTGATCACAGGCCTCCGCTTGGTGGCCGCCAGTTCAGGTATTATTCTCGCCGCTGAGAAATCGGGGAAGCACAAAACAGTTTCACAGATTGTGTCTGCGATCCTATTGCTGTTGGCGATTGCGATTCGTAAGGACTTTCCAACTCTTTTTCCGGAGATCTTCGGCTATTCCTTCAACGCAATTCTGCACTGGGCTGGTGTGCTGTTCTTTGTATTGGCAGCCGTTTTGACTGTGTCCTCGGGTACGGTGTATATGATCAAATATTGGTCGGTATTTATCGGGGAGGACGAACAGACAAGTGAATAAGTTACAGCGCTATTTTCCATGGACTCACTTTCTACCGACTCCTTTGGTCGTTAATCTTGCCACTCTGGGTCCGCTAGGTCTGGTTAAAAAAGGACCGGGTACAGTGGGCAGCGTTGCAGGCATCGGCCTGTATTGTGTGCTGTTTTACAGCGCCACACCGTTGGGCTATTTATTTTTCATGGCCTTGCTGACTTATTTTGCTGTGGGGATTTGCGATACTGCCGAGCAGCGCTTGCAAATGCGTGATCCGGGAATGATTATTCTGGATGAATTGATCGCAGTACCATTGGTTTTTTTAGGGATGAGTGGTCCGCAGGGACTGATTGAGCAACATGGAGGATGGCCGGTTCTGGCCGCAGGCTTTGTGCTCTTCCGAATATTCGATATTGCCAAGCCGTTTGGCATATCGAAGTTGCAGAATTTGCCAGGTGGTCTTGGTTGCGTGGTCGACGATCTTGCTGCGGGTGTTGCCTCCTGCATCGTCTTGCATCTGCTGCTGCACTTCTTTTTTTAAGGAGCAACAGTGATAATCAGAGGGTGTTCTTCGTATGATTTCTGCTGCTCTCGCTTGCCCTTCGATAGACTGCCTCTGATAGATAAGCCATGACTTTTGTAGATAAATTAGAGAAGCGCTTCGGGCACTGGGCAGTGCCCAATGTGGTCCTTTATGTCATCATTGCGCAACTAGTGGTGTATGCGCTGGTGATTAGCCAGCAGATTTCATTTATAACCCTGCCGCTCATTCCTAAGGCGGTGCTGGGCGGTGAGTGGTGGCGCTTGTTTTCATTTCTTATTGCGCCTCCGAACATTGCAGGTGGGGCATTGAGCGCCTTGTTTCTGGCATTTTTCTGGTATATTTTCTGGATGATGAGTTCGGCACTTGAGCAAATCTGGGGCGCGTTTCGCCTCAATCTGTATTTGCTGTGCGGTGTGATCTTTACCATTGCAGCGGCATTTGTGGGTCAGTTTATCTCTCCCGCGGCGACGATAATTATCTTTCCCGACTTTCTGTATTTGAGTGTCTTCCTCGCCTTTGCGGTCAACCATCCAAATGTGGAATTTGCGATCATGCTGATCTTGCCAGTGAAGGTGAAATGGTTGGCTTGGTTCGCAGTCGCGATGACCGCATTCTCCTTTTTAGGCGCCCCGTCTTGGGGTCATCGCATTGCGCTCATTGGGCCGTTGATTAATTTTTTCCTGTTTTTTCGCAAGGATCTGTCAAATTCGGTTGAGAGTCGCCAGCGCCGTAAGGCCTTTGCGAAGGAAAAAATTGAGCGGGACAACGCGGCTTTTCATTCCTGTGCACAGTGCGGTGCGACTGATAAGACTCATCCCGAAAGGCACTTCCGTTATAGGGCAGTCGATGGTGCAGCGGTCTGTATCTGTGATGCGTGCAAAGTTGAATCTGACACTGCGCTGTAATCTGCAGCTTTGCCAGTTACAGTGCTAGCGGGAGCGCGATAAATAGTAGCGCGCTGAGCAAGCCCGTGAGGAAGGCATAGAAACTCAGGCGCATCCAGCGAAATTTGGGTCGTAGTACGTCATGACTGAGATGATAGATATCAGAGACCATCAGCTCTGTGATCGAGTTGCGATTTTCCAACGAGTCCCGCATCAGTGCTTTATAGGAGGCTTCATCATGTAACCAGATACCCGAGAAGTGCAGAAGATTTGTTTTGCCGGTCGCGTCACTTTGGTAGCGTTTGGGCATGAGGCATATTACAGCAAAGAATATGCTTAGCGCAGCTGCCATTACGTAGAGTGTGATACCGATACGAATTTCTGGAATTTGGTAGGCAGAGATCGCGATGGGAATTAAAAAGGCATTGATAGTGATGACGACCTGCGCACGGCGATCAGCTAGCGAGATGTACTGCACATGCTTCGACTGTGCACTGCTCAGCACTGAGCCACGCAACAGTGCTGGCCAGTGGTTTTCTGCTGCAGGTGTTGCGTTCGGCTGAGTCGTAGTAGATGTCGGATCCATAAAGTTCCAGTAAAGCTCGAATGGCTGAGGGATGCAAGATTATCAGATACGATGCTGAGTTCCTTGCAGGCACGTTATTTCAACAGCCGCTCAATTGCCTCAGCTAAATTATCCAGCCGTTTCTCAGAAGCTTTTTGAGCCGTGCCTAATTCTTGCGCGTAGACGGAGACCTTAAACTCTTCGAGCAGGATGCGGTAGGTTTTTACCTCGCCCTGCTGAGCAGGGGTCTTGGCTAATTTGAGTAGTGCAGCACTGCGGGCTTCAAATGGAGCCACGCGTTTAGATTTTTCGATGTCGCGCTGAATACTGTCTTTCGCTCGCTCCGCGCGCAGGCGCATCGCTTTGAGGAAACGGGTAAGGTGCGGCAGTTCGCTGAAAGTGTACTGATCCAGTAAATCGGCGGGTGCGATGCTATCCAGTTGCGCGCGCATACCAGGATAGACGATGGCTGTGCTGGTCTTTTTTTGCTCGAGCAGTAGCATGACCGCTTGGCGTGCATCCAAGAGCGCGCGTAATTGATCGCAGAGCTTGGGGACGATGCCGCGGCGCTCTTCGTCGGCGCGGGCGAGGCCTTTTTTGAAATGTGACTCTTTGAGGGGCAGATATTCGCCACAGCGGAAGAGGTGACGCTGCAGGTGTCCCCATGCGCTGGTTTTGATGCGGTCAAAGTTGCCGAGGGGCAGGAGCAGGGCGCCGAGTTGCTTGAGATCTTTGAGGTCGTTGCGTAGCCATGCAATGTCGCGGCCCATGACTGTGGTGGCGAGTGCGGGCCAGCCATATCGAGTGGCTTCAAGTGCGGCGGCAGTATCGGGCAGGAGGCGTAGGTGCACGCGTTCGCCTTCTTTGACGAGGGCAGGGTAGGCTTTGAGCGGTAGGCCCGAATCACCACTGAGATCAATCTCCATTGGCAGGTCTCCAAACTCCCAGCTACTTAAATTTTCGCGTTCATACTGCGCAGTGGCTTGTTGCCATGCGGGAATCGCGTCTAGGCCGTTGCCCGTTGAGACTTCTTTGGCAGCGCTTTCTAGCGTGGCGCGGAGTGTGTCGAGGTCACGACTGTCGGCAAGGAACTCGCCTTTTGTATTTTCAATTTGGATACGTGGTTGCAAGTAGTCCGGTATTTCGGTCTTTGACCAGTTGTCTTTATAAGTGTGTATTTGATATAGATCGCGCAAGCTATCCGCGAGTTGTTCGCGCAGGGAACGAGCTGATGGCTTGAGTTGCTGAGAGAGTTCGGCGGCGCGTTCTTTGAGCGGGTGCAGTTGTATGCGGATCTGCTTTGGCAGGCCGCGCAACAGGCTTTCAATTTTTTCTGCCAAGTGACCGGGGACAGCCCAGTCAAGCGTGCCTTGTTGGATGGCACCGAGTTGTGTCAGTGGTACGTGAAGTGTTACACCGTCGGCTTTACCACCGGGTTCGTGTCGATAGCGCAGGGGTAGTTCGCTGCCACCGATTGCAAGCGATTTTGGAAAAGCTTCGACGCTGTCGTCTTGCTCTTTTTCGGGCAAGAGGTCGTCAATATTAGCTTTGAGAAAGTCGAGACATCCGCTGTGCTCACGCTTCGCAAAGCTTCGTAGCTCGGCATAGGAACCGACGGCATTGAGGCGTCGACGGTAGAAGTCGAAGAGTCGATCCTCGACGGCAAAACCAGAACCGAGGCGCCGCCGCGCGAGTTCGGATTCGGCACGCGCGCTGACTTCGGTGTTGTGTTGTATGAAGTCGGGACGCTCACGAATACCCAGTTCGATAAGGCCGTTGCGCACGAAGATGTCGGTCGATTCCTCAGGATCGATACGACTGAGGCTAACATTGTTGCGGCCGATTTCGAGGCCGAAGAGCACCTTACGTTGCTTGCACAATGCGGCGGCGGATTTGGTACTCCAAAATGGCTCGGAGTGTTTGAGCTTCAACAGATCACCAGCGATGGCTTCAATCCATTGCACTTCGACCTTAGCTGCGGTGCGCGCAAACAGGCGACTGGTTTCCATCCATTCGCCGCAGACGATCCATGCGG
This sequence comes from Verrucomicrobiota bacterium, assembly GCA_030829145.1. Lineage (GTDB taxonomy): Bacteria > Verrucomicrobiota > Verrucomicrobiia > Opitutales > Coraliomargaritaceae > Lentimonas. Next base: position 35,628 of record JAURBE010000008.1, read on the forward strand.
GCGCGGTGGTCTTGGCAGGTTTCGGTTTGGCTTTTTTGGCGTAGGCTGCTTTGCGCTGTTTTTTGGCTGATTCGTGATCGAATAGCCCAGAACCAGGGAAGAGCAGGGCTTTGCGGTTACGTGGACCGCGATAGTTGTGTGCATCTTCTTTAACAGCGATGTTGCTAAGCAGACCCGAAAGAATGGATCGATGAATGGCGGCGTAACTGGCTTCGGTAAGGTGTTGGTTGTTGGTTGTTAGTTGTTGGTTGTTGGTTGTTAGTTGTTGGTTGTTGGTTGTTAGTTGTTGGTTGTTGGTTGTTAGTGGTTGCTTGTTGCCGAATTCGATTTTGCTATTAGGCAGGATCTTAAGGTTTTTAAGCACCCGTTCAAGCTGATGATGCACGTCGCGCCACTCGCGCATACGTTGATAGGAGATGAAGTGTTGCTTGCAGAATTTACGCAGTTGGCCTTGGGATAGGCGCTCCATCTGGTCGTGGTAGGCAGTCCATATATTGAGTAGCGTGAGGAAGTCTGATTCTTTATGGACGAAGCATTTTTGCATTTCGTCTGCTTCCTTGGCCATTTCTGAGGGGCGTTCGCGGGGGTCTTGAATTGACAGGCCCGAGGCGATGACGAGTACGTCTTCGACCGAATGTTCCTCTTTTGCTTGCAGCAACATGCGTGCGACGGTCGGATCGACCGGAATTTTGGCCAAGCGGCGGCCGAGCTTGGTGAGCCGATAAGAGTCTTCGTTATCACTACGCTGGTCGACATAGACGGCGTCGAGTTCTTCTAGAAGTCGGTACCCACCACGGATGGCGTTATCGGCTGGAGGGTCAATAAAAGGGAAAGTGCGGATGTCGCCCAGTCGGAAGGCGAGCATGCGCAGGATCACCGACGCGAGATTGGACCGATGGATCTCCGGCGTAGTAAATTCGGGGCGGCTGAGGAAGTCTTGTTCTGAATATAAACGGTAGCAAACCCCGTTACTCACCCGACCGCAGCGGCCCATTCGTTGGTTCGCGCTCGATTGGGCAATCGGTTCAACTGGTAAGCGCTGTGTGCGCGAGTGTGGGCTATAGCGGCTGATGCGTGCCAGGCCTGTATCGACGACGTAGCGGATGCCGGGCACGGTGAGCGAGGTTTCGGCGATGTTGGTCGATAGGATAATGCGGCGGCGGCCTTGCGGGTGAAAAATGCGTTGTTGGTCGGCGTTGGCGAGGCGACCAAACAGCGGCAGTATATCGCAACTGCGGGCAGGGCTGTCTTCGAGATGGCGGCGAAGCTCGTGGATGTCCCGCTCGCCGGGCAGAAATACAAGGATGTCGCCTTCGAGGTTGTGATTGATAATCTCAGTAACTTGCTCAGCGGCGGCTTCGATCATCGTAAAATCGCCGTTCTCTTCGTTCATCGCTTCGATGGGCCGGTAATAAGTATCCACTGGATACATGCGACCGGATACCTCGATGATCGGAGCACGATCGAAGGCCTTGGAAAAACTCTCAGTGTCGATCGTCGCGGAGGTGATGACGATCTTTAGATCTTTGCGTTGTTTGGCGAGTTGGCGCAGGCAGCCGAGGATAAAGTCGATGTTGAGGCTGCGTTCGTGTGCTTCGTCAATAATGATTGCTTCATAGGCACGTAGCATCGGGTCGTCTTGAATCTCGTTGAGCAAGATACCGTCAGTCATGACTTTGATTGCGGTGTCCTTGCGAGTCTGGTCGGTGAAACGAATCTTGGCGCCGACCTCGTGGCCGTATTGCACTTTGAGCTCTTCGGCGATACGTTGTGCAACTGAGAGAGCCGCGACACGCCGCGGCTGGGTGCAGCCGATCAGACCTGTTTTTCCGTAGCCCGCATCGACTAGAAACTTTGGTATCTGGGTAGTCTTTCCGGATCCAGTCTCACCGGCGATGATTACAATTTGGTGCTCCTGGATGGCGTGGATAATCTCCTCGCGTCGCGCATGGATCGGCAGGTCTCCAGTGTAAATCGGCTGTAGGTTGGTCTTAATGGTGTACGGCGGTAAAAAAGAAACTCAGGACGATGCCTGTGTTTCGGTGTCAGGCAAGCTGACAATTTTCTGTATAGGCTAAATACAGCGCGTCTAAGTCTGCAATTACCGATCAGTTAGATCCTATAATTAAGCGCTGAATGCGGTCTTCTATGCCCAAAAAAGCCTCGGTGATCACCGAGGCTTTAGGGAAATGGTAAGCTGTCTGAGCTTTATGCCTTTTCAACGAGGCCAGCCTTGATTGCCTTGACCGAGACCCACATACGCTTAACTTGTCCGCTAGGGAGCTTGACGCGAATGCGCTGAACGTTCGGACGAAAACGGCGCTTCGTGTTTTTAACGAGGCTGGTA
>JAURBE010000090.1 GCA_030829145.1 Verrucomicrobiota bacterium
ATGTTTGAACAAGAAATCGCCGACGGTAAGCAACCACTCTGCGGTGAATTTGCGTTTAAACTATACGATACTTTCGGCTTCCCGATCGACCTCACTCAATTGCTGTGCGCGGAACGCGGGCTCAAGGTGGATATGGCAACCTTCGAGCAGCATATGGAAGCGCAGCGCGAGCGGGCGCGCAGTGCTCGCACGCAACAACTTGTGCGCGCCGCAGATATCGCCACCGAAGCAAACACTGCATTCACCGGTTTCGACGAAGATGAAGCCAGCGCAACCGTGCTTGAAATACACACGCAAGACGATGCACAATTAATCATTACTGACCGCACTCCACTCTACACCGAAATGGGCGGCCAACTTGGCGATCAAGGGACACTCACGGTCAACGGTACTCAATATCCGATCAGCGCGGTACAACAACTCAGCGCCGCACGCGCCCATAGCCTTCCACTGGATGCTCAAATCGCAATCGGCGACGAAGTGACGCTGCGTTTGGATCCGACACGGCGCCGCCCAATCGAAGCACACCATACCGCAACACACCTGCTGCATTGGGCGCTGCACGAAATCGTTTCAACGGATGCCGCACAGCAAGGCTCGATGGTCAGTCGCACACGCCTGCGCTTCGACTTTAACTCAGGCGCCCTGACACCCGAGCAGATCGATGCCATCGAAAACAAAGTCAACGCCTGCATTGAAGCGGGCGAGCCTGTCAGCTGGCAGGAAGTACCACACGCAGACATTAAAGACCGCAAAGACATCCAACAATTCTTTGGCGACAAATACGGTGAAATAGTACGTGTGGTGCAAATCGGCGGTGTGCCCGGGACACTCGACGGCTACTCAATGGAGCTCTGCGGAGGTACCCATGTGCGCAATACCAAGGACATCGGCATTTTTAAAATCAAGTCCGAAGGGGCAATTGCATCTGGGGTCCGCCGCATCGAAGCTCTATGTGGCACCGCAGCTTATGACTGGGTACGCAGTTCCGTCGAAAACGCCACGACCGAAGAAAAAGAGCTTCGCGTACGGCTGAATGCCAAAAATAAACAACTCGCGGCTTTAGATGCTGCGCCCATTCAATTCCCTGAAATGCCGCACATCATTGTGGGTATGCTCGCCGAAGGTAACTTCGAGCAGAAAAACAAAGTGTTCAAAGAAATACTCGCCCACCTACAAGGGCTAAAAAGTGCTGTCGTCGATGCTGATAAAGTATTGAAGAAAGCTCAAGCTGCGGGAGCAGCAAAAGTCGCCAACGCTTTGCTCACCGAGCAGGACCTGAGCACCCACATCGTACTCTCCGCAGCAGGCCCCGCCGCGCTGCTGCAGGAACTGCTGAACGGGCTCAAGGGTAGACAATTCGCAAATGCAGCCTTCTGTATCGTAGATGACGGCGACAAACTGTATCTCGGCGCACTGTGCGGCGCGGAAGCTCAATCGGATGGCCTCATGGCAGGCAAATTAATTCAAACGCTCGCACCTATTGCGGGAGGTAAGGGTGGCGGCAAGCCAGACATGGCTCGCGGTGCCGCCTCCGAACGCTCCAAGGTTAGCGAACTCATTGCTGCAGCCAAAAACGCACTGCAGGCTTAAGCAAATCATAAAAGCGCAAAAGGCTCACCGTAAGGGTGTGCCTTTTTTATGGTTCTTCGTCGATTAGCGGGATGGCCATCGATGATCACTGCCTTTTAAGGAAAAGAACTGACCAAAGTCTGTTGGAAATCCCGAATCTTTTAACCACAGATGAACAAGAATAGACACAGATATTAAAGAAGGCCTCTGAATATGCTCTTCAAAGCCAAAAGAGCGCAGGGCGGGAGTGGCACTGCAAGTCTGATCCGTTTTCATCTGTGGTTAAAGAAAAAGCAGAACTTAAGATTGCCGGAAGGCTTAGGTTCATCCCGAGACACGCAGGCTATCGTATTCGGTTGTGCCATGGGAGTGACTCAGTGACTCGATTCACACGCTCCCCGGCAAATGACGAAGCACCTTTTTTATAAACAATCAAACGGCCAACTACATATAACCGGCTAACGCTCCAACATCTGATAATAAAGCAGACCTGTGAGTGCCAACGCATGGCCAATTTTACAATCACGCGCCCAATCAAAGACTTCTGATTCTGGTACGACACGAATCTCCATCTCCTCATGCTCATCCCAATCAGTACCATCGGCATGTAGCTCAACGTTATCCGCAAACACGATATGACACTGGTTATTCAAGATCGCAGGATTTGGGCTGCAATGACCAATCAAACGGCCGCTCTCTGCAATATAACCAGTCTCTTCCTTTAACTCCCGCAAGCCGGCAGTTACCGGATCTTCTCCCGCATCAATAATACCGCCTGGAAATTCCCATGACAATGCATCCGAGCCCCAGCGAAATTGCCGCACCATAATTAGCTCACGGGCACGTGTGCGAGCAATCACGATTACCCAATCACAGGAATCAATGTAGTAGAACTCACCCTCGTGACCCAACTCAGGATGTCGATAGCGCCGCGCACGCAAGTCCCAAACACGACAAGCATTGAGCAACTTATCATCCAACAAATGCCACCGTGCGGGCGCCTTAGGTTCCTCTAGGTCCGCCATTATTTGGCTGGAATATTAATTGTCTGGCCAATCGATAAGCGCCGCGGATTTGTATCTGGATTCGCATCAAGAATTGCTTGTAAACTAACACCTGTCTGCTCCGCAATCTTGCCAAAATTATCACCCGCAACAATTACATAAGTTGTCGCAGCTCCAGCCGCAGGGGATACATCGGCATTGACCAGCGCCCCCGTACTCGAAGTCTCCGCCACGGTCCTCGCTTGCGCGGGGCGGAACCCCGCCTCGGCAAATTCATTTAGCTTCTGTGCGGTCTTCACTATTTGTTCACGATTCGTATTGAGTTCAGTGGCGAGCTGCTTAACCGCCTGCTCACTCTGAGAGCTATAAACACGCAAGCGGTTCATCGTCTTACTTTGCTCATCTAACTGTGCCGTTAGCTCCGTAATTTGAGTCTCAAAACCATTAATCACTTTTTCAATCTGAGCTGCGCTTGATTGACTCGCAGAGACAGTTTCATCGATTGGATTAAGGCGTTGGTTCGCACTCAGCCCAAAATATAGGCCTGCGCCACCAAGCACGATTCCGAACACAGCAAGTGCCAAAGGAACCATGTTACCAGCAGGTTGAATATCGTCGTCTTCCATATAGCGTAAAAACCTAAGAGATTTAATGAACTGTGCAAGCAATGGATACGAGAGGTTGCCAGTTATAAAAAAGATGCCCAACTTGACTGTGATGCCTGATCCAACCAAGCCCTCCAAGCGACTATTACGCCTACTATTGCTGCTAGGTGTCTCTGCTGCCATCGGAGCAGCCTTACTCTACGCTGCCTGGAGTGCGCATCCAGATATTGATTATTGGCTAGAGCTCATACACAAAATCCAGGCCTTGCTAGCAGAGCATCCACTGCTACTTATTTTAGCACTCGCAACACTGCCCGGCATAGGCGTACCACTCACCCCCGTACTACTACTATTTGGAATCGTCATGGGCTCCCGCTTTGGTATGCCCACCACCTGCTTCGTCGGTATGCTTACGATGGCTGTCTGCACCACATGGACCTACCTACTTGCGGCCGGACCACTGCGTGGATTTTTAACAAAGTACATACTAAAACAATGGCAATTGCCTGAGCTGTCTGATCAAAGTGCGCTACGCTTGGGTCTGATTATTCGCATTACCCCAGGCCTCCCCTACGCCCTTCAAAATATCGCTCTGGGTGTAATGGGCATGCGCCTTAAACCCTACTTAATGGTCTCGCTACCGATTCAGAGCCTCTACACCGTCGCTCTCATCATTACTGGCGGTGCACTTTTTGAAGGCCAGACAGGCATCGCATTAATTGGAGTACTTCTGTTCATTATCATCATTCTAGTGGCTCGCATGTTACGTAATCGCTCTAAACAATCACCCACTCATGTTAGATAATCTTATCGCACCTGCTGCAGATCAGGTTTTAAAAGTAACCGAACTAACTCGCCAGATTAAGGCGCAGTTAGAGGGACGCTTTACGCAACTATGGGTCCAAGGTGAGGTCTCCAACCTCAGGCGGCAGAGCTCAGGCCATATTTATTTTTCACTTAAAGATGCCGGTAGTCAGCTCCCTTGTGTCTTATTTGCTCGCGATGCTGCTCAACAAAGTTTCCAACTCGAAGACGGCATGGAGGTCCTACTCTTAGGAAGTCTCTCCGTATACGCTCCTCACGGACGCTACCAATTAATCGCAAAGATGACCGTGCAGAGTGGTCAAGGTCGCCTCCAAATAGAGTTTGAGCGCCTCAAGAAAAAGCTCTCTGCTGAAGGTCTTTTTGACCCGTCGAGCAAGCGCCCACTACCAACATTACCGATGCGGATCGCCGTCGTAACTTCACCCACCGGAGCCGCGGTGCGTGACTTTCTGCGCATCCTCAAGCGTCGCAATTACAAGGGCGAAGTCGTCGTCTTCCCAGCACGGGTACAGGGCAAAGACGCTGAGAAAGAAATTGCCGCAATGCTGGAATATGCTGGCGCCAGCAAAGACTTTGATCTTGCGGTAATCACTCGTGGCGGAGGCAGCATCGAAGATCTATGGGCCTTTAATGAAGAATTGCTCGCAAGAGCCGTCGCCACTTGCCCCCTGCCTGTGATCTCTGCAGTCGGACATGAGATCGACACAGTCCTTACCGACTACGCAGCGGATCAACGCGCCGAAACTCCCTCCGCCGCGGCTGAACTGATCTCATCTTTGGCGATTGAGGCTGAACAACGTTTAGAACAGGCTCAGAATAACCTGCTCTATAGCATTGAGACGCACATCAATGACCGCCGCCAAAGTCTTGATAGGCTACAAACGAAAATGCAGCTCATCGCACCCGCACGGCAAGTAGAGATATTGGGGATGAAACTGGACGACCTTGAAAATCATCTCAGTCAAAGTCTGCAGACGCGATTAAATCAGGAGCGTACAAAACTGGCGCAACAATCTCAAAAGCTAGCAGAACATCATCCACGTATCAAAATCAGCTTGGCACATCAGGCACTCGGAAATCTTGACCAACGTCTAAGCCGAGCGACTAAAGTCGAAGCACACACGAAGCAAGAACATCTACTTTATTTACAAAAACGCCTAGATAACAGTAGCTTGAATGCCACACTGCGCCGAGGCTATGCCGTTCTAAAAAATACTGATGGCGCGATCATCAGTAGCGCTAAAAAAGCCCAAAATTCCACGCAGCTCAATGCGCTTCTCAATGACGGTGAAGTTGCGTTAAAGGTCCTCAAATAGAATCGGCTCCAAGCAAGTCACAGAAGTAACAGACCCAAAGATTAATAACGACATATGAGTGAATCCTTTCAATCCGGATTATACATTCAAAAAGTGATTGTATCCGTCTAGCCAGTATTTAGAGGGGCTGAGCGTTGTTGCATCGTTCACCCAAATGGTGAACTTGCCGATTGAGTATCGCGACAAGTCCATGACGTATTTTGGAGGCATGGTTGTGATGCAGCGATTTTTAGAATGTGCGGTTGTGCAGTTGTCTCTCACCAAGCACGCTAAGCAACTGTGTCTCTAATCAAGCACTAATTGCTGTTTTTTGAGTATCGCTTGTAAGTGTATCAATAGCTTTCTCATCACTGCCACCAGAGCCATTTTAGAGGGTTTCCCTCTGGCTTTCAGGCCTTGATAATAGTCTTTAATGACGGCGTTGTGCTGTGATGCGCAGGTGGCCGCCATGTAGAGTGTGGCTCGAACTTTTGCACGTCCACCTTGTATTCTTCGCTTCCCTTTAAATTTCCCACTATCTCGATTAAAAGGAGCTAATCCG
>JAURBE010000091.1 GCA_030829145.1 Verrucomicrobiota bacterium
CTTGGGCGGAGCCAGTCTTAGCACCGGGCGAAATCCGACTCATCGATGCACGTGCACTGAACGTGCTGTGGGTCGATGCGCGCAGCAAAGCAGACTTTAACGCAGGCCACATCCCCGAGGCCATTTGCCTCAACGACGAACACTGGGAAACTGGGGTCGTAGCGTTAATGGGCACATGGCTGATGAATCCGCGCACGATTATCGTGTATTGCGGTAGCGAGAGTTGCGCCACCAGTAAACTCATCGCAGATCGACTGCGCGAGTCATTACCCAACGCTGAAATCTACAGCTTGAAAGGAGGTTGGGACGCATGGGTGCAATAAACAAAAAGTCGCTCTTCGTATTGATCGCTCGCCTAGTACTTGCTGGGGTATTTGTGATGGCCGCTTTGCCGAAAATTGAAGATCCCATCACATTCACTAACGCTGTCGCTGCCTTTCGAGTCATCGATTTGGATCTCTCCGCATGGGTCGCACTGTTTCTGCCGTGGCTGGAGCTCGTACTAGGCCTCGGCATATTGATATCAGGGATTCGGCGTAGCAGTGCTGTCCTCATCGGATTATTGCTATTCAGCTTCATTGCTCTACACGCCAGCGCTTGGCTGCGTGGACTCGACATTAGCTGCGGTTGCTTTGGTTACGAGACGGGCGAACCTGGCACGAATTACAGCTGGCTTATAGCGCGTAACGTAGTATTACTTTGGTTTATATTTTTGGTGTTTCGCCAAGACATGCGGAATAATCCAGTAGCGCCAAGTTCTTAACTGTCCGTATTCCCACTTGCGCGTCGGCTGGGTAGACATATTTAATTATATTATGTTACAACACTTTCCATTCGCCGCGCTCCTACGGATCGTGTTCTTATTTTTGCTCCCACTCGTTATAAACGCCGCGCAACTCGAATGGGACCAAACCGAAGTACGTATTGAGCTCAAACCCAATCAAACAGAGGCTCGTGCGAAGTATGTGGTCACGAACAGGGGAGACGAGACCGTGCGCATCGCCGAAGTCAAAACCAGCTGCGGCTGTACTGGCTCAATCCTGGATCATAAAATCATCAAGCCCGGGCAATCCACCACGATCATTGCAATTTTTAACAAGGGAAAGCGCACCGGGCTGAACCAAAACACGCTAAAAGTCTACCTCGACAACCAGACCGATGCTGTCGCAACACTTCACATGATTGTGCAAGTGCCCACGCTAGTCGAAGCAAAGCCAAATATCGTCTACTGGAATTCATCCACTCCGAACACTGAAAGACAAGTCCGCATCAAGCTAGACAAGCGCTACATTAACGAAATCAGTCGCATCGAATACGATCGCGCTATGCTCACGATCATTGAGGAGTCCGATCCTAACGGCCAGTTTGACCGCATCCTGCGTGTGATGCCAAAATCATTCGATGACCAAATACGCGAGTCGGTACGCATCAGAGCGCACGGTAAAAATGGCACGACGGCTGAAGCGCGACTACACATTTTCGTACAGCCATAGTTACTCAGTCGTCGTCCTGCAGAAAAAATCTACGCTTTTTTCTGTAGATCATACTGATCCATACGCTTGCGCAACGTCGCTCGTGTCATACCCAAAATTTCAGCAGCTTTCACCTGCTTGCCGCCAACCTCCTCCAACGTAAGGCGAATAATTTCGCGCTCCGCATGTTCTAGAATGTTGGTTCCATGTGCGTCTCGAAGCTGCTGATACACTTCCGTAAAGGGCTGACCTGGCAAACCGACTAGCCCCTGCTCTGCCGATGCCTCAATATGCGGCACCTCAATCGAACCTACATTTTGTGCGCGATCATCGATATTCGAAAGTGTCTCATCGCCCAAGCTCGGCACCGGGGTGGTAATATCGCAGCCAACTGCTGCAAGCAACTCCTCTGGCAGATCCTTCAAAAGAATCGTATCGCTTTGCGCCATCACCGCACTGCGGTACACTAAATTTTCCAGCTCACGAACATTGCCTGGCCAGCTGTATTTGGAAAGCGCGCTCAAAGCCTCAGGAGAAATTGTCTTCGTACCTGCCTTACTGTCACGAGCGAGTCGCTTCAGCACGAAATCGACCAACAGCGGCACGTCTTCCATACGCTGGCGCAGAGGCGGTAATTGAATACGCACCACGTTTAATCGATAGTAAAGGTCCTCACGAAATGTCTTCTCTTGCACCATTTCTTCGAGCGGCTTATTCGTCGCAGCCAGCAAGCGCACATCCACCTTGATAGTCTCACTGCTACCCACGCGTTGGATCTCCCCTTCCTGTAAAGCGCGCAAAATTTTAGTCTGTGTCGCCAGTGCCATGTCACCGATCTCATCCAGAAAAATGGTGCCGCCATCGCAGAGCTCAAACTTGCCGATGCGCTGATTCGTCGCTCCTGTAAAGGCCCCCTTCTCATGACCAAACAGCTCACTCTCGATCAAATTGTCCGGAATCGCCGCACAATTCACGGCAATATACGGCTTCTGTGCGCGTAGACTATTTTGAAAAATTGCCCGTGCAATTAGCTCTTTACCAGTACCACTTTCACCAGTGACCATCACCGTCACATCACTGGCAGCGACTTGACCGATCATCTTAAAAACATTCTGCATCGCCGACGAACTGCCGATAATGCCTCCTTCGATCTCCTCCGCCGTCACGCCTTCGATCGGCTCCTCCTGACTCGCCCGATCCATATCGCTCGACGCCGCTAACGCAGACTCCGTCAACGACAAGATTTTTTTCAAATCAAAGGGCTTCATGATGTAGTCAAACGCGCCAAACTTCATTGCCTCGATCGTGGTCTGCGTCGTCCCATACGCCGTCATTAAAATGATCATCGCATTTGGGTTGGCTCCGCGCAAGTGCTGCAGTGCCTCAATACCGCTCATCCCGCCCATACGATTGTCCAACAGGATAACATCCGGTGAATGCGACTCTGCCATCTCCAGACCAGCCTCACCGCTGTTTGCTTCAATAACGTTGTACTTACGCGCTGAAAGCACGCGCTTGAGCGAATAACGAAGATCGTCGTCATCATCGATGACGAGAATAGTAGGTGTGTCTAATGTAGCAGCCATGTCTGTAGAATGAGCCAACAATCTGCTCAGCCCCCCAACATATTGCAAGCAGGATGCATCAACCGAGTTTTCCTGAAATAGCCAGAATTTACTTAAATTTAATGCGTCTGGAAATAGCCTTCAATCAAGGTATCGCTTCGCTCTCGCTCTTCATAAAAAAAACGACTTACTATTCCGTATTACAATAGCGCAACATCACTTAGAACCATACAAGAAAGGCTTTACTCTAGCTCTTTCTCTAGTCTTTATGACGTTTGTTATTTTAATGACGCTCTCACTAACGACGCTTATTCAAATCGAAGTACGCGCCGCCAAAAGTAACTTACAATCATTGCGGGCGCGTGAAAGCACCCGCCTCGCGCTGATGCTCGCGATTGGCCAGCTCCAAAAACACACTGCCGACGACCAGCGAGTCACCGCCCGGGCTGAAATCCTGGGTGAAGGGAACTACTCTCCAAAAGCTAGATTCTGGACCGGCGTGTGGAACACGACCGATCCATCTGCTACCCCCACATGGCTCGTCTCCAGCGCGGCCGCAGACCCGGGAACGCCTCCAGTAGAAACCATGCAGATGGTTGGTTTCGGCTCGGCCGGGGCCGATGCCACACACCATGTCCACGCACCCGTGCTCCACGTGCTCGACACAAGTGGCAAGATTTCAGATGCAATCGCATGGTGGATTAGTGATGAGGGCGTGAAAGCGAGCGTTGGAAAAAGCCCCTTACACCTACGGGCGGCTCCAAATTTCATCGCGCCCACTTCAATCTCCACCTTTAGCAGCATGCTAAGCACATCGCATGGGATCGAAGAGGTATTTATAGACTATAATCGCTTCTCCTCTGCCTGTGCTCAAAAGCTGGAACAGGTCGCTAGCCTCGAACAATTACTCGGACAAAATGACTTTAGCGACCGCAACCAATGGAAACTCTCATCCGAGAGTCAATTTCATGCGATCACACCATTGAGCTTAGGCGTGTTGGCCAGTGTCCGTCCGAATGGCGGACTGATGCAGGACCTGTCACTATTCCCGAAACTAATTAGTGCCGAATTCGAAGACATCATCAGAGGCGCCGCCCAAACTGCTGCTGCTAATGCCCTCTCTACGACATACATTGACGCACACCGACACTTTGTGGATATGCAAGGACTCGACGAACTCGGCGCACTCACCGACGGACAAATTGCAATCCCCATTAGCCCGGTTCTATCCAACCTAATGATGGCATTTACGATTCGTCAGAACAATGCGGACGATCCACGACTATACCTCAGAATGGCATTTTTCACAGAACTCTGGAACCCTTTTACCAGTACACTAAAAACATCATACCGAAACGGAGAGCCCATGGAGCTCCAGCTCGAGATCACTGGATTACCCACGGTCGAAGTCGTAAAATATAGACCCGCAGCCGCTACGGTTGACACCGTCGACAGCGCCACGGTTGACATACAGGACTTACTCGCAGATTCGACACATTCTGACGGTGCGCTCGTCATACGCTTAATGCATGACCACAGTGAGCTCTGGTTGCCTGGGCGCACAAAAAACTGGACAGGTATTAGTGATGCCGACGATACCGCTGGAGGATCCCCCTACGAATCGATCACAACCGATTCTAAATTATGGCACTACAATAGCCATAAACTCGGCGGAATTCGAGGCATCGATACCCAAATCGACTTGCAAAAAGGCCCTGGTCTGATCCGACATTTTTCCTCCGGAAGCTCTCACATCCGAATCAAATTATTTGCCTACAACCCGAAGACTGAGACGAAGCGCTTACTCGCTGAGTATGGTGAGATTGACTACGAACCAATAAATACTCTGCAACCAAGCACCGAAAATGGCTATCAGTACGATCATAGCGAAATGACATTCGGCTACCATATTCAACTCCGGGAGCCCCGTCACTCCCACCAGGATCTGGAATATTACCGTGGCCGATGGCTGCACGACAACGATCCACGCAATCCATCCCCGACTTTTAGCACGGAATGGCACTTAACCAATGACGCATCAATACCTCAAGGGAGCCCCTACATTCCGGTGATCCGGGGCAGCACACCCTTGTCCACGCCAACACCAGAAGCTATCAACCAAAGTCTAAGTCATATCAACTTCCCTGAGCATAGCCGGTTGTTAGATCGCAGCAGCCCCCACCTCTACAAACTCTGGCAAGATGCTCCACTATTTGAACTGCCTCGCGAACGGCCACTTTCACTCGCATCGCTACAACATCTTTATTTCCACAATGAGCGCCCCAACAAGGTCGGTAATAGCTGGGGTGATCGAGGGTCGATCAATACCTCAGCATGGTTTGATCAGCACTATCTTTCGGGCTTGAGCCGAATCGATACTCCAGGGGCTTACGACCCGACTGCCAGCCTGCCGAATCCGACGCTCAGCCCCTATCAATTCAATGCTCCTGTCGCTGCGATCACTCGCTGGCAAACTGCCAATTCAGATGATTCGACCCAGTCCCGAGAACTTGCGCAACATGCCTTCGTGGTACATCGATTCAATCTCAACTCTACCTCAGTCGCGGCATGGAAGGCTGTGCTTGGAGGGCTGCGGATTAAAGAGTGGAATTATTTAGATTATCCAGAAGACACTTCTAACCTCTCATCGCTAACAGTCAGTCAAAATTCGTGCGAACGGATGTTTTCACGATTTTCACACTCTCTAAGCGAAACCTATAAAGCACCCCAGACTCCAGCCTTTGAAGGAACAGAACCTGTCG
>JAURBE010000092.1 GCA_030829145.1 Verrucomicrobiota bacterium
ATCGATCGCGCTCCAGCTCATTTCGACCCGCCCATCCTGCAGCTTGCGGAAGTCCAGCAACTGATCGACCAGTGCCTGCAGCTTCTTTACATTGCGCTGAGCCAAGGGCATTAACTTGCGCGCATTATCTTCGCTCGGTGATTGCAGCAATTTTTCCACCGGTCCCAAAATCAAGGCCAGGGGCGTGCGCAGCTCGTGCGAGATATGCGTGAAGAAGCGGATCTTCATCTGCTCCAATTCTGTCAAATGGCGCTCCTGCTCGACTCGCAAACGCATCTTCTGCACCCCCATCTGCCGCAGCACCAGAACGACCACCACAACCACAAACAGTAGCCCGATCACCACCAAACCACCGATGACTAGCGCTCGCCTGACAAACGCATCCCAGCGATTCTGTAGTTGCTCTTTCAATACAAGGGCAGCATCCAGCCGCTGACTCAAATCACGGTGACGGATCAAGCCGTCCAGCCAGACAGTCATCGGCAACACCGTCGCGCCACTCGCCCGCCCATCGACCAGACGCTCCGGATCAGCCACTAAGTCAGCCTCCGGCAGATCCATCTGTATTCGCGATTCCCATACGTTATAATCGCGACCACCGGCGACTTCGATTTCGCCCAAAGCAAAGGTCGCCCGCCCCTCGTGTTGCGGCAAGTCTGTGAACCTAAAGCGTAGCCAGCGCACTTCCTTCTGGCTCCATGGCAAGCGCAGCACATTACTACCAGGATTTGCCAATTCGACACGATGATAGCCAAGGATCGGACGCTCCTCCCCAGAATCAGTCTGGCCGAGAAAGTCGACTTCCACGGCACCGGGGAAGCCAAAGCCCGGCACAAAGATACTTCCCGGTGAGTTTGCAGGGTGCAGCACGATACTATCGACCTCCCGATTTTCCAGCAAGTCGAGTTCCACCTGCACCGTGACATCCTCCGAGTCGTCAAAACGCAGGATCAAATCATTCGAGCTGTCCGCATCCGGCAACAGCGGCAGCCCTAGACTGGTCTTTTGATCGACCAAATACTCCGCACTCCAGAATGGCAGGGAGTTGAAGCTGCCCTCACAATGCACCTGCATCACCCGTTCAAATTTGTAGTGGCTGCGCACAAAAATTTCATCCAATGCGAAAAACTCCTGCCCGCTTTCCTCCTGCCCCTGATAGACTTCCAGGATCAAGCGACTGAGCCGAGCATCCGAACCCGGAATCCCCACCGGGTAACGCCCCGGATCTGGATAATCTCGCTCGCGCCAATCCGCCAGCACATGACGTTCCCCCTCAGGATCCACACTGATCATCCGAAAGCGCTTGGGGAAGCCATAGCCCGGCATCCCCGGCACCCGGCGATCGGCCGCTGGCACCAGATAAGATTCACTAAAGCCAGTCCACATATCCAGCTCCAACTCAACCACCCAGCGCGGCTCCTCTGGCACGGCCTCGAGCAAGGGCAAGTAACTGCTGTGAAATCCATAGCCATCCAACTGCAGGGAGTTACGAATCTGTGGTAAGCCTTCGAGCGCCGTTTGCAGATTTGCCATCTCGGCGTCGAGTCGCTCGACCGCAGAATGAATCGACCACACCGGAACAGCGCCCAACTCAGTCGCGCCAGGCCCTTCGGCAAACAACTCAGCCGGATCAATGGCCACATCATCGAAAATCTTCACGTTGGCCATCTCCATCCGATAGCCGTAGGCACCGCTGCGGTTGACCCCGAGTATGATTTTCTCCAGACCCATGTCGTAGGCATCCCGCACCGCCAAGGGTTTCAAAAAAGCCTCTCCGAGTGCATGCAAATACAGTTCCGTGCGCGCCGACTCCCCCTGCCCCTGTTTACGAATCAGCGCATGCTGCCACTCATTGGGCTCAAATACATGATTACTATGCAGGCCCATCGACTCAAACACCTGTATCTCCAGTGCCCCTGCCTCATCGCGGTTGCTATACAAGCCCCAGTCCAACTTACCCGCTGGGTTTATTGACTGACTCCATACCGGATTGCGATTCGAGGCAAACAGTGATGAATACCGGTGCCCCTGATTGACCTGATCCGTACGAAACCAAAACGATACCGTAAAGTCTTCCAGAGCACCCGGACCTTCGGTTTCCAGCCAGGCATTCAACTGAGTGCCGCCGCCAAACACCGCCGTGCCATCGAGGGAATTGAGCCCCACCCGCGACTTACTGCGCTCCGTCGAGCGCATCGCCTCCAAGTGGTAGTCCGCCCCACCAATTTCATTATCCAGCAAGTCGCCGTCACTGAAATCGTAATGCGCGATGAGGTCAGCCTGTAGGCAATGGCCGGCAAAACTTAGGGAAAACAGAAGAAGGAGTAATGAGCGCAAAGGGATAGAGAGTCAGGGAGGATAAATAGCTTACACTCAAACCTCAACATCTGCCCAAAAGATTCAACTTTAAAACAGGATAATTGCTACGCCCCGATTCATTTCCTGTGACGATCTTTGCTCGCACACTTAGATTCGTTTTTTTTAACCACCCGCTGCGCTAGAGCACACTGAGAGCACAGAGCTTACATCGCTAAAATTTCGATCTATAAGCTGATCTTTGAAACACGTGAGATTGGCTCAGTGCTCTCTGTGTCCTCTAGTGACCGAAGGGAACGGGTGGTTAAAACTTGCTACGCCATCTCCGGCAGACCTCCGTCTGGGTTCTTTTTCTTTGTTGTCCGTAGGCATTCTATTTGCCGAATTAACTATAATGACTCAGGCGAGCCCCTCCGACCGGGTCTACTATTGATATCGCTAGCGCAAATTAACACAGACAAATAAATGTAGAAGGATATGCGGCTAAGGGGAGGCGCTCGGTCTGTGGTTCGACAAGCTCACCACCCTGATCCTGTCGAAGGGGCGGGACGGAGGGGTTTGCACTGTCATTACAGTCAAGTTGGAAAGAAACGCTCCGGACCGCCTGAAGTTCTACACGTTTGCTAAAGCTGCACGCGACATCCAACACGAAACAGGACAAACTCCCAAGCCAGCCCTCCGGCCTTTTCTCTAATAATAATACCCGACCGCTTTTGATATCTTCATCCGCAGGTCCCAGTCATCCAGCGCTTGCTCCCAGGTCACGCCGAGGCGTTTCACCTGCTTGGCGATCTTTTCATATTCCTTGGGATGCTTTTTCTCAAACAACGCCCAATTAATTTCCGGTGCGTTAAAGGTCGCCCATCGTCCATACGGATCTGCGGTATAATTCGCAGGATGTGCGGCTCGCCAGTCATCAAAACGCTGACGCAACTCAGCGACGCGTGCTTCCTGCTCAGGATTGTTGACCAGATTGTTCAGTTCGTCCGGGTCTTTGCTCAGGTCGTAGACCTCTTCGATCGGCTCGGGTGGATCAATCCAGCGCAGATATTTAGCATCCAAGGTGCGGATGCCCTCATTGCGCGAGATGTATTTACCCTTCGCGCCCGAATGATAGTGCTCGAAGAAGAAGTGGTCGCGCCAATCGCCGGAGGCGAGTGAAGAGTGAGAAGTGAGGAGTGGACGCAAGCTCACGCCATCCATCACTTCAGGAATCTCGACACCGGCCAGGTCGAGCAAGGTCGGAGCGACATCAATGTTTAGCACGATCTTATCGGAAACGATGCCTTTGGCCGCACCCGGACGTGGATCATATACGATGAACGGGATGTGTAGGCTCGGCTCATAGGGCGACCACTTGCCGTAAAGATGCTTATCACCGAAATGATCGCCGTGGTCGGACAAAAAGATAATCACGGTATTATCCGCCAGGCCACGCTCCTCGAGCATCGCACGAATGTGTCCCACCGAGTGCTCCATGCTGGCGATCTTTTCATAATACTGACGGGCAAAGGGATTGTGATCACCGTCTCGATTAAAAGCTTTTCGGTAGCAGACATCCAGAAAACTGCCGCGCACGAAATCCGGAACCAGCGCCGCGGCTTCGGGATTATCCAAAGGGTGTCGCTCAAACGTGTAATCATCCAACAGTTCATCATCTTCCGGTGCAGGGCATGAGCTGGCGTGCGGAGCCTTGTAGTTCACCTGCAAACAAAACGGCTCTCCGTCTGGCACGCTATCGAGGAAGTCAGAGGTGCGCTGCGTGAGCCACTCGCTGTCATGGAGCTTTTTACCCTTGTAGTCCCGAAACATCGGCCCCTGATCCTGGCTGCCGTCAAAGAAATCATAACGGGCAATGGTTTCTTTCGAAGCACGCACGCCATATTTACCGAGCACTCCGGTGAAGTAACCGGCCCCCTGTAACACCATGTTGTAGCTATTCTCCAACACATCGCCTTCAAGCACCGAGCGAAAACGCGTCATTCCAGAGCCGGATGAATAGCGGCCCGTGAGGATCGACGCTCTGGATACGGCGCAAATCGGCGTGGTCACAAAACCATTGGTAAAACGGATACCATCCGCCGCCAGCTGATCGAAGTTTGGCGTCGGCAGCGGACGATCCGGCTTATAACAGCCCAGCGTGTCGGCGCGTTGATCATCCGAGAGCAACACCAGCAAATTGGGTCGTTGATCGGCAGCGTAAAGAAGCCCTGAAAGCAAATTTAAGAGCAAAATAAATTTAATTATATTCAGCATAATGATTGTTTTTATTTATTTAAGCTAACAGCTTCATATAAACTGTATTTTTTTACGCAATGGGATTACAAGAGTGAGAAAATGCAGAAGGATGCGCCAGCGGTTCAGCAATAAAATCAAGCGTTACAGGATAAAATCTTGTTCTATCTTCAAAGATGTTGCCGCGCGGGTTAGACGCGCCCTTTAATTCGTACCCGCGAATCGCTACAAGACACATTTGCTTTTGATTGAAATGGCCCTCACGAGAACGTATCCACTGCATCAAAACTTTGTATCGCGATTGTTTCATCATTGCTAACGCCTCTGATCTTTGATGACTGCACCTAGCGGCTGCTCCCGAATCATCCTGCCAAGCTCTTCACCCGCGGGTAACGGATCATCAAGGTAAGCTTTTCCAGCGAGGAACTTGTGATAAGTGTAATAAATATGCATCAACTCCGGCGTCAGATAGGACTTTTCCTGGGAATTAAGTCCGTGCCCTTTTTTAGGGAAAATCCACCACTCAAACTCAGAACCGGCGTCGACCACCCCTTGGCCGAATACCTGAATCGATGCCATCTTAATCAGGGGGTCGAAGTCGCCCATAATGACCAATGTATCAGGCAGATCCTGGTTCAAATTATGCATCGGCGAAAAATTCTGCCAGAAATCTTTGACGCGATAATCGTAGCTAGTCCGATTCGGAAGCGCCTTGTCCCAACCGTTGCCATATCCGCCCGGCCCGTTGTCCAGCACCGGCGATCCCAGCAACAACAGGTTCGGAGAGGTTGCCACCGATAGGTCGTCGTCCGAGTGGTTATAGCCTGCAATCGTTGCCAGCGCCGCCGCAAGATGTCCGCCCGCCGAATTTCCGCTGACGGCAATCCGCTCCGGGTCGATGCCCAACTTTTTGGCATTGGCCCGAATCGAGCGCATCCCGCTCTTGGCATCCTCCAGACAAATCGTCGGTTTGGTGCCCTTTGCCTCACTAGAAAGTCGGTATTTAAGCGTAAACGCCGAAACACCGTGCTCGGCGAGATAGCGAGCCCAGCGGTAGGTGCCGGTCGGATTTCCGCCCTTCCAGCCGCCGCCGTGAATATAAAAATGAGCGACATTTTTACCCGGAACACGCGGTGTCGAGGGCGCGAAATAATGCACCTCC
>JAURBE010000093.1 GCA_030829145.1 Verrucomicrobiota bacterium
AGGCCTCTGCCTCGTACTGTGGGGTCTGATTGAGCAGCACGATGGCAAACAGGGCGGTGAGCACAAAGGCGGCGCTGGAAGCTAAGATCCAGCGCTGGCGGATGATATGAAACAGATCAGCGAGTGAGATGAACTCGGTGGCGCTATTGTCGGCCGCTGTTGGAGCGTTGTTAGAGGTCGGAGTGTTCATACCTTGTGTAAATCGATGAAAGGGTGAAAGGGGTGGTGGTCGACTGCGAATGGATGTTGCATGAGCGATCGCTAGCCCAGACGCTGCCGCCCTTGGTCATATTCGTGAATAGAAAAACCAATTAAAAATTTAATGAAGAGTTTGTAGAGCTGTCTAGGCCAGAAACAGTGAACAGTAAGTGAGGACCGACACTATTCTCACTGAGGGTATAAGGCGTGGCAGCACTATGTGAATTGAGTGCCTCCATACCTATAACGACTAATTAGAAGAGACGTCGTGGAACGAAAATCACATCGTCTGGACCCGCCAAGATAGACTCGCTTTGTTTGGACTTCGAATCGAGCAGCTTGCTGACATTGACCACTTCGAATTCACCCGCACCATTGCTGCCAGGTGTGCCGGCACGTCGCAGTTGGACTTCACCCTTTTGTGCCGCTCCGGTGAAACCGCCCGCTTCAGCAATCGCCACTTGAATCGGCAAACCATTGCGCCCCTCTGGAATCGCAATCGAGCCGGGCTTTTCGACTTCACCCAGTACGGTCACCACTTTCGGAGAAAACTCCTCAATACTGATCGTGACCACCGGTGATACCAAATAGCGTTGAGCCACGAACTCGGTCTCAATCAGCTTCTGTGCGTTGGAAACCGTCAGGCCGCCGATAGTCGTTTCTCCCAGCAGTGGGATGGACACGGTACCTTCATCGGAAATACGCTGTTCGCTACTTAAGTCGAGTTGACCATAAACCGAAATCACCAGCTTATCCACTGGCGACAGCAAATAGACCGAGGACTGGCTCGAATCCCCTTCCCCTGATTGGGAAAAAAGAAAGCTCCCTGGGAGTAGTACAACTCCCAGGAAGCAGAAAAATGCTAAAAATCGCATGTAAGTGCTATCGCTCTAGAATACGAAGATGCTACTCAGACCACCGCGAAGTGCGTCGTAGTTTGCAGATGCAGTATCCGAATCGTTGTCATCGTAGCTAACAGAACCACGCAGTGTCCACTGACCGTCGAGCAATTTGTAGTCGACTGTCAGGAAGGATGAGACTCTCTCATCCTCACGTGAACCATTCGCTTGGGTGTACTCGATTTCTTCGTAGCTCAGGCCGAGCGATGCGCTGATACGCTCATCGAAAGTGTGGTTAAGTTGTACCCCGGCACTTGCGATCTCTGAGGACTGATTGGCAAGTGTGGTGCCAAATTCATTACTCAATTGGCCGACCAATTCCGTCATTTCGGAAATTTGCCAGTTGACCAGCAAAGTTGCAAATAATCCGTCTTCATCGCTGAACGCGTCCTCATCGAAATCGCGCTGTTGAAAGCCGATTTCAAGTTCGTAGCCCCAGATTTCAGAGACTTGGTTCTCAACACCAACGAAAAATGCGTGGTCGTCACTGTCCGCTTTAGCGGATGTTACTTGGCTACCGACCTTTGAGGTGCGGTTGCGATAGCCGATACCCGCGCTCAGAGCTTCATCGAAATCGTAGTAAACGGCAACCGGCACTGTCAGTGTTTCAAGATCGGCGTAACCAGTTGTTTGGCTTTCCTTATCCAAATACTCGACTGCAGCACGCAAAGTAATATCTTCAGTGATGTAGTAGCGACCGTTGAAGTTTAAATCAAGGTCCTCAGTGCTGACCACACGACCTTCACCGTTTTGGCTGGACTGCGCACTGGTGAACTCATTGTAGCCGCCCTCGAATACCAGCGAGAAGTTTTCGCCATCAAGTTCGTCTGGGAAAGTGATTTTCACATTGGACTTGATGTCCTCCGAATCGTTTTCACTGAGATCATTGTAAGTGATGAACTCTTGGCCGACATATGCTTCGATTGAGGCAGCACCTGCGTCGCTCTTGAACTGCAGTGTTGGCAAAATCGATGTGACAACGTCGGAATCTTCCGAACTATCCATCGTTACATTGTCAGTGGACAAGACACTAGTATCGAGGCCAAGGGCAACCGCACCGACATCGCCGATTTGATATTCAGCATGGCTGAGAGAGGCACCTCCGAAAAGAGCTGCGAGTAGTAGATGTTTCTTTTGCATGATATGGATTTATGTAGTTTGTACTATAAATGATGTAACTATGGCATGTAGAAATGTTTTTTTAAGCACCCTGTCAATCGATTAATTTTAGCATTTAAAACTAATCAAATGCACTGTTAGTAGCTAACTGTGCTTACCCTTAGCCTCGGCCGCAGCTTCCTTCGACGAAGATAGGGTGAAAAAGAGCAGAGAAGCAGCATTATCAAATGCCGACAAAAAAGTTCATCGCCCTCGGATCTTTGCTTTCTAATCCTAAACGTTGATTGAGATATTCACACCAGCGGGAGGTTGAGCTTTTTAAGCTCGTCCACTGTCACGGCGGTAGGCTCGACGATGTCGATCAAGCGCTTGTGCGTGCGGACTTCGAATTAGTCCATGGCATTTTTGTTAACGTGCGGAGAACGGTTCACTGTGAGCTTGCCGATGTGAGTCGGCAGTGGCACTGGGCTACAAACAAACTATCCGAGCAAAGCCCGCAAACCGATAACCTCAATTCCATCACCTAGTTGCACAGAGACATCACTGGGACAGACAATACGAAGCGCATCCAAGCGCAAATCACTCATCGCCACTCGCATAGAACGACTCACCTTTGGATTTTCAGAATACTTAAATTCATAGCCAATCCGTTTTCCATTTTCAAACAGTAGCAAATCCAGCTCAGCTCCACTCTGAGTGGCCCAAAAATAAGCTTCAGAACTCGCGGTTTTTCTTAAAATTTGCTCCATCGCGAATCCCTCCCATGAAGCTCCCACTTTGGGGTGAGAACCAAGTGCCTCCATGGAATCCAAGTGCAGAAGGTGATGTAAAATCCCCGAATCCCTCAAATAAACCTTCGGCGACTTCACCTGCCGCTTCGACAGATTCTCAAACCAAGGCTGCAACTGCCGGATCATATAGGTCTGAGTCAAATCCTCCAAATAGCTTTTGACTGTCTTATCCGCCAACCCCATTGATCGGCCAAGCTGCGACGCATTCCACAGCTGCCCATGCGAATGCGCTAACATCCTTGAAATCCCGTATATAATTTACGAATTTACAAGGATAACTACCGAATGCCAATGAATGCCTAGCCACCTACAACAACGGATTCTTCCAGGTCAGTCCTGGGAAACGGGCAAAGTCGCTATCATTCGAACAGAGCGTTGCACGGCTCTCGATCGCATAGACTGCCAGCGACGCGTCCGATGCAAGTTGCCCACTCGTGGCACTGCGCTCCATTAATCCCATGACTTTCACTACATGATCTTCCTGTGGCAACAGCACGCGGACGACTGGGATCTTCAACCACCCCTCCACCACTGATTGCGCCGCAGAGAGCGGCACAGCCGCCGCGCCCAAGCGTGGGTTTGTCGCAATCCGCACAAAACCAAGTGTCACCTCATTCGGCATGCCAATCAGCTCGCGGCCATTGATCGCCGACTCCCACCACACCTTCGCACGCGCGTGCTGCGGTGCATGTGGATTATATGCATACAGTAAGAGATTGAGATCCGGCAGGATCATCGCGCCAGTTCCTTAATCGTCTCTTCATCATCCAGCGCATCGGCCAGGCGATTCATGCTCTGCCCCTCAAATTCAACAGGGAACGGTGCCGCGAATAGCGGCTGCACTTCCAAGCGCTCAGCCGATGGCTGACTCAACGCACGACGAATCGACTGGTTCAGCACCTCCTTAAAGGAACACCCCGTCCGAATCGCCTCCTCTCGAAGCAAATGCTCCGTATCGGCGTCAATTGTAACTGTCGTTCGCATAAGTGCACTTTTGATGATAGGCCGGATGCTGTCAAGACAGCATATTTCAGCATCCAAAGATTGCCGAAATGGTTGTTTTCAGTTCTTAAGAAGCTGGAGCTTCGAGTCAGAGAATAGAGCTGTTGGTCGTTCATATTGAAAAGAGTCGCAAGAAGACAGTGGTGGTCGGCTGAATTTTAGAGCTTACAGCGAGTGCTCAGTGACTCGATGTCGACGCCATCGAGTGCGGGTAACAAAGTAGAATATAGAATCCTATTTGCGCTCTCTGAGCAAATTAGTGATTTGAGAGGGAGGCAGCAGAGTGCACTTTTTCCTACGAACTTAACCAATTCACTACGTCCAGACCTTCGATCCGGTTGAACTCATCGACATTGGTGGTCACCACCGTGAGTCCATGCAGTCGCGCGTGCGCAGCGATCCATAAATCATTTGGGCCGATGGGGGTGCCTGCTGTTTCTAAATACAAACGAATTGCGGCGTATTCACGATCAGCGGCCTCCTCCAATGGTAGTATCGGCAATGCGCCTAAAATGGCCTCCGCTTGCTGTGTCAGGCGGTCTGATGCGCGCTTCACACAACCGAAACGAATTTCAGCGGCAACGACTATGCTAATACAAACCGCATCTGCCCCAACCGCTTGAATCTGGTCTCGGACAACGCCCTGCGGATTACGAATCAAGTCCGAGACGATGTTGGTATCTAGCAGGTGCGTAAATGCCATTTAGCAATTCGGCTTAAAGTTCAACATCATCCAGCTCAGGTAAACCGGCATCTACATCTGGGATGCGCTCTTCCAACCGGGGGAGTTTGGCCAGCACATCCAGCAATGATGCCTGACTGGGCACAGGTTCTATGATCAAGCGGTCGCCGTCTTTCGTCAGTTTCGCCTCCTTCGTCGGTAGCTCGAAAGCCCGCGGAATACGAACTGCTTGATTCTTGCCGTTGCGAAATAAAGAGACACGGCGTGAGGGGGGAACTTCTGAATCAGCAATAGACATATGCTTAAGCATATGCCTGCTTAGTAAAAAGTCAAGAGTTTGACCGCCACGAGAATGCTCGACCCGCGGACACAGACACCACGGATGCGTGCCACGATGACGCTGGCCCGCGCAAGCGCGGACGCCACTGGTGGACAGACACAAAAAAGCCCGCGCTCTGACGAGGGCGGGCTTTTGAAAATTTCAAGTCTCAGCTCTCAAGCCTCAGCTCTCAAGCCTTCTGATCCTAGACGTTGATCGAGATATCAACACCTGCTGGCAGGTTGAGCTTCTTGAGCTCGTCGACAGTCGCTGCTGTTGGCTCGACGATGTCGATGAGGCGCTTGTGTGTGCGCACTTCAAATTGGTCCATG
>JAURBE010000094.1 GCA_030829145.1 Verrucomicrobiota bacterium
CGATACAACGTATTTCTATGACTATGAAATTACTCACACTCCTCTTCATTCACACTTCACTCTTTACCATTCACTCTGCGGCTGCGGCCGAAAGCTCACAGGGTAAGCACTCTACCCCGAACGTTATTGTCATTATGGCAGACGACCTTGGCTATGGCGATGTCGGCTGTTATGGCGCCAAACTGGAAAATGTGAAGACGCCGAATATCGACCGATTGGCCGAGCGGGGACTGCGTTTTACCGGTGGGTATTCCTCGGCTTCGACCTGCACGCCGACCCGCTATTCTTTGCTGACTGGAACGTATGCGTTTCGTGGTAAAGGGACAGGAATCGCCGGCCCCAGCTCACCGGCCTTGATCCAGCCCGGAGTCGTGACGCTGCCCGAACTGATGCAAAAAGCAGGATACAAAACCGCAGCGATCGGGAAGTGGCATCTTGGACTGGGAGCTCCCGGCAAGGGACCGCAGTGGAACGGGGATCTTAAGCCCGGCCCGATGGAGATTGGCTTTGATTACAGCTTCCTGCTTCCTACCACCAACGACCGTGTGCCGCAGGTCTATGTCGAAAACCATCGCGTGTTGAACCTCGATCCGGCAGATCCGCTGTGGGTGGGGCACCACACACCCGGCCCGGAGCACAAAACGGGGATCACGCACCGCGACAGCCTGAAAATGGATTGGGGACATGGCCATAACGGGACGATTCATAACGGGATCAGCCGAATCGGATTCTACACCGGCGGGCACGCCGCGCGCTTCCGCGACGAGGATCTGGCAGACAAGTGGGCCGAAAAATCCGAGGAGTGGATTATCGCTAACAAGGATAACCCGTTCTTCCTCTATTTTGCTTCCCACGATATTCACGTGCCTCGCATGCCCCACGAACGGTTTCAGGGCCAGTCGAGCATGGGCCTTCGCGGCGATGCAATTGTTCAGTTGGACTGGAGCGTGGGCGAGATCGTCAGAATCTTGAAGGAACAGGGACTTGAAGATAACACGCTGATCGTCTTCTGCTCCGATAACGGACCGGTTCTGTTTGATGGCTACAAGGATGGAGCCAAGGAAGAACTCGGCGATCACCAGCCGGCCGGCCCTTATTCCGGCGGAAAGTACCAGATTATGGAAGGCGGCACCCGTACGCCGTTCATCACCTGCTGGCCAGGAACCATTGAGCCCGGCGTGTCGGATGAGGTGGTCAGCACCATTGATCTGGCGACCAGTCTGGCAACGTACTTAGGCGTCAATATCCCGGATGATGCCTGCCTCGACAGTATCGATGTGATGGGCGCATTGCTCGGCAGGAAAAGTGCTACGGGTCGCTCGCAACTAATTGAACAGGACAATTGGGGGGCCTGTTTGGGATACCGAGAGGGCAAGTGGAAACTGCAGCGGCTTGCGAAATATGACCGCAAAACAAGCACGGTCAGTGATGTCAGGTTTCAGCTCTTCGACCTGAATGCCGATCCAGGGGAAAAGAAAAATGTCAGTCAACAGCACCCTGAAGTGTTTGAGCGGATGAAAGCGGGATTGCAGAAGCTGCTGGATGATGGTCGCAGTCGCCCGACGAACGACTGATAATAAACGCCTTAAAGTGGATGATAGGATGGAATTGGCAAAAATGAGTATAAAAAACACACTCGTAACCCTTTGGCTGGCGGTCTCAGTCACGACCGCCTTAGCCGCAACGCCGGACCAAAAAACGCGGACGCTGGAGCATTATCAGCAGACGATGAAGCAGGCTTGTTCGGAATCTAAGGTGCATCCTGAATTCGTGGAAATCCAAAAGGACGTGAGCGGAGCCATTCGTGCGTACATGAAGCGGGCGAACAGCATGTTGCCCGTTGCGGCTAAAACCCTGCCCGAGATACGGCGGCAAACCGCTCTGTTGAAGGTTCATCCTGACTATCAAACCTTGGTCGCTTTGGAGAAGGAGCTATCGGCGGCCAATGAACGGCGAATGATCTTTCTGTATGCGAATTCTGAACCGTTTGAAAAAGCACGGGACGCCTACTTTGCCGCTTGGGATAAAGGAGACGCCGATCCAGCCGTAAAGAAGCCGGCTCCGCAATCCGACGGGCCAACCTTTGAAAACGTGAAATATGGGGCGCATCAAAAGGAACTGATGAACGTCTGGCAGATTGAGTCCGATCAGCCGCTGGGCGTGCTGCTGAATATTCACGGCGGTGGCTGGATGGGCGGCAACAAAATTGAAGGCGTTAGGCCCAAGGCGCTGAGAGGGCGTTATCACATGGTGTCGATCAGTTATCCGCTGGTGAATGAAGGCGCGCAGCAGCCCGAAATGCTGAACGCCGGATTGCGGGCGGTGCAGTTCCTGCGCAGCAAGGCGACGGAGTGGAATATTGACCCGCAGCGGATTGTGGTGTCCGGCGGCTCGGCAGGCGGCTGTCTGAGTCTGCTCGTTGCGTTGCACGATGATGTAAAAAATCCTGAAAGCGATGACCCGGTTGAGCGCTTTTCCTCGCGCGTGGCTGGCGCGATGGTCGCCGGAGCGCAGACGACGATGAACCCGTTCGTGATCAAAGAGCGCATCGGTGAAAAAACCTTCGGCAACCCGATGCCGTATAAACCGTTTGGTGCAGAGACGATCCATGAACTAATTGAAAGTTGGGATGCGCACAAAGAGCTGGTGCTGGAATGCTCTCCGATGACGCATCTCAGTAAAGACGATCCGCCGCTGCATTTGTTCTATAATGTCAACTGGGAGTTTCCGGTGACGAAATCATCAAACGGAATTCACAGTCCGATATTCGGCGAAATCATGCTGGAGGCCTGCAAAGAAATGGGCGTGGAGTGCCACCTGCAATACTGGGAAAAAGAACGCCCGAAACCCGCCGTCAGCCGGGAGCAGTTTTTGGAGAAGCTGTTAGCGCCTCCGGTTCATCCATCAAAGTCCGCCGTGCAGCAATCGATACAGCTCACCTATAAGACCATTGGTGATGTTGAACTTCAGCTTCATGTTTTCAATCCGGAGGGGCACAACGCAACCGACCAACGGCCTGCGATGGTCTTCTTTCATGGCGGGGGCTGGACCTCCGGCACGCCGGCCAGCATCTACCCGCAATGTGAGTATCTCGCTTCCCGCGGGATGGTGGCAATCTCTGTGGAGTATCGGCTGATTTCGAAACATCGCACTACTCCACGCGAATGCGTTCAGGATGCCAAGTCGGCGATACGCTGGGTGCGACAGCATGCCGATGAGTTGGGTGTGGATCCAACGCGTATTGCGGCAGGTGGTTCATCTGCGGGAGGCCATATCGCTGCCGCGACAGGCAGTATCAGTGGTTTTGAAGAAGCAGGAGAAGATTTTACGGTCAGCTCCAAACCAGCAGCCCTCGTGCTCTATGTTCCGGTTTTCGATAATGGCCCCGGCGGGTTCGGTCACGAAAAAGTCAAATCCTACTGGAAGGATTTCTCTCCGATGCACAATATCGGCGAGCAAACCCCTCCAACTCTCGTTTTATTCGGGACAAAGGACCGATGGACACCGGTGGAGACCGTTAGAGAATACAAACGCCTGATGGACGAGAAGGGCCGACGCTGCGATTTGCATCTCTATGAGGGAGGGAAGCACGGCTTCTTCATGAACGACGAGTATTTCATTCAAACGGCAATCGAAATGGATCGTTTTCTCGTTTCGTTGGGCTTTCTGGAAAAGGAATAAAAAAATATATGAAAAACAAAATCATGAAGAAGGGGCTGAATTCCTTCGCCCTGACTATGGCCGTTCTCCTCGCCACATCCCTTTCCGGATTTGGAGGAGAACGAAACTACCTGACCGCTATGGAGGTCATGACTGAATTGAAGAAGACTCCGCAGCAGCCTGACCCAACGCTTCCGAATGTCTTGCTTCTTGGGGATTCTATCTCGCTCGGATATACCCTTGAAGTCAGGGAACTACTGAAGGGAAAGGCGAATGTTTTCCGTCCCATCACCAATTGCGGACCATCGACATGGAATCGGACGCAGCTGTCAAAATGGATCAATGGCAGAAAATACGATGTCATTCATTTCAATGCCGGCCTGCATGACATCAGCTATCGAGATGGTGATGGCCTGAAGGACAAGCAGAACGGTGCCGCTCAGGTTGCGCCAGAGCAATATCGCAAGAATCTGGAATTCATCGTCACTGAGCTGAAGAAGTCTGGAAATACACTGATCTGGGCTTCCACCACGGTTGTGCCTGAGAACGAACCCAGCCGGTTTCCCGGAGATGAAATAAAGTACAATGGAATTGCCGCAGAGGTGATGGATAGAGAGCGGATCGCCATCAATAATCTTCATGAGTTGACCCAAGGCTTTGATCTAGAATTATTCAAAAAGCCCGGTGATGTTCATTACACCAAAGCGGCCTGTGATATTCTCGGCAAGAAAGTGGCCGACTCCATCGTTACCGCTCTGGATAAACGAAAACAGAAATAAATTCTCACCACCGGAATCTAAAAAATGATCAAAAAAATTATCTGCTGGGCCAGTGCTCTTTCTATGGGATTCACCGTTAGCGTCAGTGCGGTCGAACCGCCTAATATCGTCATTTTGTTCGCCGATGATCTGGGCATCACCGATCTCGGGTGCTACGGTCTGGAACACGGCAATACTTATCACGAAACGCCCAACATCGACGCACTAGCTCGGCAGGGGATGCTGTTCACCGATGCGTATGCAGCGAGCCCGGTGTGCTCGCCGACACGCGCAAGCATTCTCACGGGGAAATATCCCGCCCGCCTCCGGCTCACCGACTTTCTGCCGGGGCAGATCCAGCCTCAATTTAAGAATGTCGTCACCGCCCCTCCGGAACAGCAGTTTCTGCAGCCTGAAGAGGTCACCTTTGCCCAGGCTCTGAAAGAGGGCGGCTACGCCACCTGGTTCTTCGGCAAATGGCATCTGGGGAAGGGGAGTCCGACCGACTTTGGCTTTGAGCAGGAATACGGCGCGCAGCAAAGCGAAGCCAATCGCTTCTATCCCTTCAAGAAAAAGCAAAAGAATGTTAGTGGGAAAGAGGGCGATACCATCACCGATGTATTCACGGCAAAGGCGGCTGAGCTCATCGGCATACAACGGCAACAATGGGACGGCGGCCATCAACAACCCTTCCTGATCTACATGTCGTACTACCTGGTGCACATGCCGATCATCGCTCGCGAGGAAGGCATTGCATACTTTGAAGCAAAGAAAAAAA
Source organism: Verrucomicrobiota bacterium (assembly GCA_030829145.1). Lineage (GTDB taxonomy): Bacteria > Verrucomicrobiota > Verrucomicrobiia > Opitutales > Coraliomargaritaceae > Lentimonas. The sequence continues at coordinate 5,197 of JAURBE010000094.1, forward strand.
CGCAGCACTGGAAGCGCGCGGACTATGCGGCGATGCTCAAGATCCTCGATGACAATGTCGGGCGTTTAATGCAGGCTCTCAAAGACAACGGCTTTGCGGACAATACGGTGGTACTCTTTTATTCCGACAACGGC
>JAURBE010000095.1 GCA_030829145.1 Verrucomicrobiota bacterium
ACCCAGACTAAGAGCAACGCTCTTGCACGCAGGGCGCAGCCCAAGCAATCAACGATTCCACAGCGCGAATGCGCGGGCTTGCGTAGCAAGCGGCATGGACAACCACAAAAAAGCCCGCCGTAGCGGGCTTTTCAAGTGGTGGCCAGACCCAGAATCGAACTGGGGACACAAGGATTTTCAGTCCTCTGCTCTACCGACTGAGCTATCTGGCCATACTTGAGAAAGGCGGCATTAAGTGTGCGCGCTTAGCCCTCGTCAACCCGTTTTTTACGTTTTTTCGAATACGATGATGTTTTAATAGAGCAGGCTATTTTTAAGTAATTCCAAGATAGGCAACTCCTTGTAAGCACCACCTCAAATCATCTCAAATACAACGGCCGTCGTGTTATCTTTACCATCGGTTTGTACCGCTTCAGCGACCAATTCCTCGGCTGGTGTATGCTCCGAATGCGAACCATGATTTCGAATGATACGCTCTATACCACGATTAAACAAACCTTCCACCAATCCATCTGAGCAAATCAAGAAGCGATCTCCTGGCTCATAGCCCACCGCACCAAACTGCGGGCTCAAATTCTGATTTTTACCGCCGAGCACTTGCTGCAACGCATTCCGCCCGGCATGGCTACGCGCTTGCTGCTCAGTCAGCTGTCCATCGCGATATAGCCAACCGACATGCGTATGATCGTGACTGACCTGATTGATACCACCCGCTTTGGGAAGATGATAAATCCGGCTATCACCGACATGACCGAAATATAGCCAGCCAGGGCTCACCCAGCATAAACTCAACGTCGCGCCCATCCCCTGTAGCTCTTCGTAGCAAGACCCCATAAGCGTGAGCTCGGCATGGATCTGATCAAACAACTCATTTAAAATATCTTGAAACCCGATCTCGATGCCAGTCGCTGCAGTGCGAAAAATCTGCGGGAATAAGCGTGTAATCTTATCCACAGTAATACGGCTTGCAAAATCACCGGCATTGGCGCCCCCCATTCCATCGCTGACTGCGAAAATGAAATCACTCGATTGCAGCGTTGCAGCGCCATATTTACCCAGACGTTTCACGCCTTCACCATCTATCGCAAGTGCCAGAAAAGAATCCTGATTATCCTGACGAAATCGTCCCGCATCAGTTTCACCAAACCAACGCACCGATTGGGCAGAGTCTATTGATTGATCAGACATACTAGGCCTCCCACCCGTCGCGATTAGGATTTGATTGTAACTTTGGCGAAGGCGGATAACCAGGCTCCAGAATCGTCGCAAACTCAAAGTCGATCACACAGAACCGGCCTTTATTAGCATCATAGGTAATATTACGTACTTCTGCATCGTCATGGCGCACTCCGTATTGTTCCAGCTCCGCAAAAATGCGTTTCTTTTTATCGTCACTTACATGGTCCACGCGCTTGCCGCAATTACTGGTAACCAGATAGAGGATTTCATCCTCTTTTTCGATAATCTGCGGGACAAAAAGGCAGCCATGCTTTTGCAAGAAATCCAGCACACGGACTTCATTCTCATAGCGTTCACGCGCCTGCGGACCTTTGAACGTCTTGTGTACGCGACCATCATAACCAATGTGTACGACCGCCCGCGCAGTATTTTTAGCTTCATGCATATGTCTATGGCCACAATAGTGAGCAACCTGCCCCACATTTGGCAAGCACTCCTAAAAATTACTATGTGAATTCTAAAATCATGCGCAAAAAAACTTGCGATGCATTCGCTGGCACGCATTTTGCTTAGTTTTGTGCATCTTTAAGAGCAGGCAAACCAAGTACGCCCGCGTACAAGATTGCTTCATTTAAACGATACAACAATTCACTCACAAACTATTATGGCTAAAATCAAACTAGAATACCTCTGGCTCGACGGTTACACTCCAGTTGCGAATCTTCGCGGCAAGACATGCGTAAAAGACGGCGATCCAAGCACTTGGTCTCTCGACGACTGCCCACTCTGGGGCTTCGACGGTAGCTCGACACTACAAGCTGAAGGCAGTAGCTCTGACTGCATCCTTAAGCCTGTTGCATGCTACCCAGACAGCACTCGTAAGAACGGCTTCCTCGTCATGTGCGAAGTAATGAACCCAGATGGCACACCACACCCATCCAATGCGCGTGCGACCATCGCTGATGATCCAGGTCTCTGGGTCGGCCTCGAGCAAGAATACTTCCTCCTCCAAGACGGCCGTGCACTCGGCTGGCCTCAAGAAGGCTACCCAGCACCACAAGGTGATTACTACTGCGGTGCAGGATACTCTTCGGTTGGCGACATCGCACGTGCGATCGTTGAAGAGCACCTCGACATCTGCCTTGACGCAGGCATCAACCACGAAGGTATCAATGCTGAAGTGGCTAAGGGTCAGTGGGAATTCCAAGTATTCGGCAAGGGTGCACACACTGCATGCGACCAAATTTGGGTAGCTCGCTACATCCTCCAACGCCTCTGCGAAAAGTATGGCGTTGATGTTGAATACCACTGCAAGCCTTACCAAGGCGACTGGAACGGCTCCGGTATGCACTGTAACTTCTCCACTGATTACATGCGTGATACAGGCGGTAAAGACTACTTCCTTAAGGTCATGGACAAGTTCGAAGAGTACAAGGACGAGCACATCGCTGCATATGGTCCAGACAACCACATGCGCCTCACCGGTCTCCACGAAACACAGTCCATCGATAAGTTCTCTTGGGGTGTTGCTGACCGTGGTGCTTCGATTCGGGTCCCACACGGCTTCGTCAAAGACGACGCTTACAAGGGTTACCTCGAAGACCGTCGTCCAAATTCTCAGGGCGACCCATACCAAATCGTTTCTCGCGTCTCCAAGACAGTCGCAGAAGCTGAAGCGGCATTCAAATAAGCCTACTCGCTTTTTTTATTCAACGCCACTCCTCACGGAGTGGCGTTTTTTTTACCCTGCATCCCTGACACGCATAGACCGACAAAACCAGCGCTGCATTGTAGATGGACAAACGTACCGATCCACCTCACCTTCCTGACATTGAATACACTCGAAAACATCGCCATTTCAGCGTCTGCTGGATCAGGTAAAACCTATACCCTGACCAACCGTTTCATTTACCTGCTTCATGCCTTCGAACAACCCGAGCGCATCATCGCACTGACCTTCACACGCACCGCCGCAGGCGAGTTCTTCCATAAGATCATCGAAAAACTATGCGATGCCGCAGAGCAGCCCGACGAGGCGTGTAAACTCTCGCAGGAGCTGGCCATCACGGCCGACTGCGCGCGCTACCATCACCTACTGCAATTGCTGATCAAGAGTATGCATCGGCTCAACCTGCAAACACTCGACAGCTTCTTCTTCCGCGTTGTTTCTGCCTTTGCACTCGAACTCGGCCTATCCGGCAGCCTCAATCTCCTTGATGAAAGCAGTGAGCCACGACTGCGCAATGAAGTGCGCGACAGCATCGTACATCGCACAGGCGAACTGACCCACGAACTAAATGAGTTCTGGCACGCCTTCAAGCAGGCAACCTATGGTAAAGAGGCGCGCAGCATCGAAAAAATTGTTTCCGACTTCATCGAGCAGCTTTATTCACTTTACCTCAACACGCCCGCAGCCAACCAATGGGGAGATGCTCATACCATCTGGCCTCAAGGCTGCCAATGGAACACCAAAGGCACGCCAAACTGGAACCAATTGGCCGACAATATGGTCGCAGCGATACCCGAGGATTTTGGCAAAGCGCAGCTTAATGGCTTTACCGCAGCAGCCTCCGCTATACGCGACTACCCATCCAACGAAAAGCTCAATACACTTCTCAAGAATGCGCTCGCGGTGGCGCCCGAGGTCTTCGCAGGCAGCGCTTCTTTTAAAGTCAGCAAACAAATAACGGTCAGCGGCCCACTTTGCAGCGCCCTCGCAGATTGCCTAAAAGCAGTCGTCTGGCACCATCTACAGCGTGCGCTGGAAAATACCAAGGGCGTGCACCGTATTTTACAGGCGTACCACGAAAATTACGATCGCATCGTACGCCGCCCCGGGCGACTCGCCTTTGCCGATCTGACGCATCTACTGACACCCGACTCCGCAGGCTCTCCAATGGCTGAGCTAGATGATATGGCGCGTCAGCTAATGGACTTCCGTCTCGACGGCCAATTCGATCATTGGTTGTTTGATGAATTCCAAGATACCAGCCGCCCGCAGTGGCAAGTCGTCGCAAATCTAATCGATGAAATCGTACAAGACGACTCGGGCCAACGCTCGTTCTTCTACGTCGGTGACACCAAGCAATGCCTCTACCTCTGGCGTAACAGCGACGACCGGCTCTTTCACGACATCCAAGCGCACTACAACGCGCACGGTCAGCAACGTATCGCGCAGCAGCCACTCGCGATGTCATGGCGTTCCGCACCTGCCATCCTCGACGCAGTCAATGAAGTCTTTGCAGACCATGCTCTGATCGCCGAGTGCTTCTCCGATGATGCCGCCGCGCGCTGGTCGCGGGCCTGGCAAACACACGAAGCCTCTCCTGCCACAAAAAAATTCAGCGGCTACAGCTGCTGGCTCGAGGCACAAAAAGGTGACCATCCGACGCGCAACGAGCTCATTCTAAAGCTCATCCAAGATCTCAATCCGATCGAGCGCGGCATCAGTATTGGCGTCTTAGTACGTAAAAATGCCGATGCCAACGAAGTAGCCGACTACCTGCGCAAGCACTCTTCGCTGCCGATTCACACAGGCTCTGCAATCAAGCCCGCGACCGACAATTCCGCGGGCACTGCCCTGCTCGCACTCCTCAGCCTCGCTGCCCATCCCGGAGATCGCCAAGCACTCGGCTACCTGCAACTGATTGATACCTCAACCGACGGCCCTGCGCTTGCTCAATCTGCGGAGGCCTTGCGGACACGCTTATTCGTAGACAGCCATGAAAGCGCGGTACGCTGGGCGGCCGAACAAATCATCGCTCATCTACCAGCAGCAGATAGGCGGCACCGCGAGCGCCTCAACCGCCTAATAGATCAGGCCCGTGCCTTTGATAATGAAGAGCGCCGCGACATCGACGGCTTGATTACTTTTCTAAAAAACAGTAGTGGCGGTGAATGCCACGCGGGCGACGCCGTTATCATCGAGACCATTCATAAATCTAAAGGGCTCGAATACGACGTCGTCATCCTAATCAACGAAGACAAGACCGCATGCAGTGAAACACGTATAAGCCCCCTCCTCGACTCTGCTGGCGATGCCAACTGGATTATGGAGCCGATCAAGAAGGACCTCATGCAGGCGGATCCGGCACTGCGGCAACTGCTTGATCAAAGCATCAG
>JAURBE010000096.1 GCA_030829145.1 Verrucomicrobiota bacterium
GTATGACAGAATCAATCTCTCACAAAGCTCACGGTGCTCACAAAGACCAAGATTCGTGACCGAAGAAGTACGCGAAAAAAGACTACTAGTTTAATCGAAAGAGATTTTACGCAACACCTAAACCTTAAGCGACTATACCTTCGTGAGCTTAGAGCGCTTTGTGAGAGACCGCTGCAGATTCCTGGCTTAATGCATAATCCGGGTTAAAAGATGATTCATCTTCAACTAGCGGGTAAGGCATTGATGCATGTTGAAGGCGATCAAGTTGCTTTTCGTTTTTGGGAGGGACGACCTCCGTGTCGTCCGCTACCGATGTGTGAGCGTCCGGCAGAATTATCCGCTCTTCGAGCATCCCGGATTTATTGTTATGTGATTTTCAAAGTCTCCGCGGACGACACAGAGGTCGTCCCTCCCGAACAGATCTCCCCGGTAAATGATGATCAGTCTTTTTTGATGCGATGCACTGAAAGGGCGGCTGATGGATCACTGCTCATACCAGGCTTCAACCAACTCAATAATTGCCTCGGGCGTAGCAGCCTGCTCGAAATTGAGCGATGCAGAGTTAATGCAATACCGCAAACCTGTGGGCTTTGGACCATCTGAAAAGACATGCCCTTGGTGCGATCCACAAACCGCGCAGTGGACCTCAATACGGGTCATACCATAGCTGATATCCTTGGTCTCCGCGATTGTGCGCTGGTCCACGGGCGCAGTGAAACTAGGCCAGCCAGTGCCAGAATTATATTTTTCAGTACTACTGAAGAGAGGTGTGTCGCAGCCAACGCAACGGTACAAACCAATCTCTTTTTTATCGTGATAGGGATTGTCAAAAGGACGCTCAGTACCCTGTTGGCGTGCCACGTGATACTGGATTTCAGTGAGACGCTCTTGCCATTCCGCATCCGTACGAACCACAGGGAAGCGGTCACCACTAAGATTGACGTGCGAGGGCAATCCACAGGCACTAGCGCATTCGCTGACAGCTGCAACGGAGGATTCGGAAAGTTCTTTTTTATCGGCCATGATAGAAGTAAAGAAAAGGCTGCCAATCGTGACACACACGATGGCTTTGATGCTAAAATTACGGGAAACGAAGTTCATGATACATAATAGACACATCTAAGAGTGTGTTTATTCCGACAGTGTGCAAGTCGCTGACAAGGTTCGGCACATACAAACAGAAAATCCGCCTAGCACAGCATGTCATCCTCATCCGGATGACGGATGTCCGTCAGGCTACCCTTAAAATTATCAGCCAGTGCAGCCATGACTGCCGGTCCCAACCGCTCAATCGCAGCATCTTTAGTCATTAGTGGCTGGCCTGATCCCACAAGCGTTGCAACCACAGGCTGCTGCACATCTGCATATCCACCCTCAGCTTCTTGTGCCAGCGAATCAGCAGCCTGATCGTCGGCCGCCTGCGGTGCATCGACATCGGGCAGATCTACCGTAAGCAAGCCATGCGTCTGTTTTTCTTGGTGCGACACTTCAACCACCTCAGTTGTCTCGACATCAATCGACTCAGGTGCAGCCGCTACTAAGGCTTTTTTTTTTCGGGTATCGACGCGCCTGCATCCGCTAACTGCTTGATTAAGCTATCGATCGCACGCGAACGCGACTCTTCAGCTGCTTTGAGTAATACGACCTCAAAATTCACTTTTTCAGATAAGCCACGTTGCACAGAGGGTTCACCACGATGCAGCGCATCCAGCAAACGCATAATCGATTCAGTCGTCAATGGCGTGCCAAGCTTGCTCGTGGAACCTTGGTTTTGAATCGCATCGAGCAAGGCCTCTCGCGCATGTGCTTCAAGATCGAGTAAGATGCGGAACAAATCACGTCCTTCCTCAGCGAAGCGATCGACGGAGGCAATGATCGTTGGATAATCCAAAGAGCCGATTGCCTGCGCGAGCTCTGCAATACGTTCGGCCGAAATCAACCCGTAAACATCCAGCACGTCGCTCTCGGCTATTTTACTGCCACAAAACGAAATCATCTGGTCGAGAATTGACTGTGCATCACGCATGCCACCATTGGCAAGACGAGCGATCGAGGCAATCGCCTCCGCCTCAACTTCGATGCCTTCGGCCTTCGAAATCTCGGTCAGCTTTTCAGCAATAACTTTGTCCGAAATGGGACGAAACTCAAAGCGTTGACAGCGCGAAACAATTGTTGGCAGTACTTTGTGCGCTTCTGTGGTAGCGAAGAAAAATTTAACGTGCTCGGGGGGTTCTTCGAGTGTTTTCAACAAGGCATTGAACGCCGCAGTCGAGAGCATGTGCACTTCGTCAATAATATAGATTTTGAAGGTACACTGCGTCGGCGCGTATTGGCAGTCCTCACGCAGATCGCGCACCTGATCGACACTGTTGTTCGAAGCACCATCGATCTCGATCACATCCATGCACGAACCACCCATGATGGCTTTACTGATCTCGGAATCATTGTCTGGCGTCGCACTCGGCCCGCCCTCGGCGTTCAGCGCTTTAGCGAAAAGACGCGCAGTGCTGGTCTTACCCGTGCCGCGTGGCCCGACAAAGAGATAGGCATGGGCGATGCGCTTGGTATCAATCGCGTTGCGCAAGGTACGCACGATGTGGTCCTGCCCGACCAGTTCATCAAACTGCTTGGGGCGCCAGCGGCGTGCGATTACTTGATAACCTTTTTCCATCGAGAGTTTAAGAAAAGCTCTGATTTGGGGTAAGTTGCAAGGGGTTTTTCAATAACTTTACGCTTTTCAGAAATCTGACAACACAGCACATGCATCGTACTCATTTAAATCAGGCCTTATCGACCGACACAAAAGTGGCCAGGCACCCTACGGCACATGAGGATTAGGTGTCCGCTGCTTCCTTCCGGATCTGACGGGGTCAACCTGTCCAACATTGCATAGGACCCGGCCACCGACAGAAGACACCCACTCGCTCAATTCATTCAACATTAAAATGCATCTTTTTTTGAGATTCAGGCTAGTCTTATCCTTACAAAGTTAAAATATCTGATTCTGCCGCATTCAGTGTTCGACCTTCACCGCTGAATATTTAACCATTCATAATATGCAGCCAGCCGTCACACAGCAGCGAAAGCAATTTTTCCCAATCAATAACCTCTTTAGGGAATATTTACAGTCCTTTCACCGTAGTCTTGAGCTCCCGGTTAGCTACGAAGATTTATTAAAATATGACGACGCCTTTCCCTTAATTAATAAGGAAGGCAACGATACACTCTGGCAAACACTGATCTACGAGCAGCAATTTGGCCGTGAGGTCTATGAAGGTCTCAAGCGTATCTATGTTCTCCTTCGCTCGGGTGGCGATGAATCGATCTTGAGCAATCTTTACATCGACCGCGTCGATTTCTGCACCTTTGGCAATACCAAGCCGATGCGTGTGCGCGTGGTTAACCAATATAATGACAATCACGACTATTTCTACGTTAAAAAAGCCGATGCGTCCCGCGTTTATGGGCTCGAACTAGAGGAACTGCTCTCTCCCAACCACATCAATTTCCTTGTCGATGGCGATACCTTGATCGAGGAGCACATTATTGGTGTGCCTGGCGACGATTTCATTCGTGACTACCTACCCCGCTCAGACCTGCACGAGGTGCGCCTCGCAAAAGAGTTTATCAAATTCAATGAACGCTGCTTCGTTCGGCTATTGGGAGATATGCGTGCTTATAACTATGTGGTCGAAGTGACACCCGACTTTGAACAAAATCAATACCGTGTGCGCGCGATTGACTTCGACCAACAGAGCTACGAAGGCCGTCGCAGCCTCTATTTACCACAGTTTTTTAAAAATAACCTGCCAGTCGTGACGCTTTGCACAAAGCTAATCAACGTCGAGACTAGCCTGCAGTACCAACGCGAAGAGCGCACTCTCATCCGGCGACGCCTCAAATTCGCGCTCGAGCGCGTGCATCATTTGCGTATTTGCATGTGTCGCGACCAGATTTCCAGTATTGAAAAGACGCACCAGTTGCGCAAAGAACTGGCGCAACTACATAATGATCACCGCTTCATGTTGTGTCACTCCATGGGCGAATTGACATTTCTCAACATTACCCTGACGCTCGGCCTTGAAGGTGATGCGGCTTATTTCCCGGAAGGCGGCGACACGATCATCTAAGTCTAGGCTCATCGCAGTTTTCGATTGCACCACAGCCCCCCACTGAGCCTACTTAACTGCAGACTTATTCAAAACTTCTAATCACAAACTATTATGTCAAACAACCTAATCATTGAGACCACACAAGGCAGCATCGAATTCAAACTGTTCGACGATATCGCGCCGAAAACCTGTGAAAACTTTCGTACTCATGCCAAAAACGGCTATTACAACGGCGTCATTTTTCACCGTATTATCGAAGAATTCATGATTCAAGGTGGGGATCCAACTGGCACGGGCCGTGGTGGCGAATCGATTTGGGGTAAAAACTTTAAAGACGAGTGTGTGAGCACCCACACCTTTGATCGGCCAGGACTGTTGGCGATGGCGAATGCAGGACCCGGCACCAATGGCAGTCAGTTCTTCATCACCACCGTTGCAACACCATGGCTCAACATGCGCCACACCATTTTTGGCGAAGTGGTCAACGGCATGGACATCGTCGATGCCCTTGAAAGCGTGAAGAAAGGCCCTGGCGACCGCCCACTTGAGGATCAACAGATCATCAGTATTAAAGCGCCTGAATAAACAGGCACAGATTCTTGCCCTGCATGGGTATACCGGATGTGGCGAGGACTTTACGAAGTTCTCGCCACTTTGCGGTTCGGAGTACTCTTGGACATGCCCCGACCTACCAGGCCATGGGCCTGCACCCAAACTCGACTGCTCTCCAGAATCAGTCGTCGATTTCATCCAATCTCATCGGCTCGATAGACCCAGAGTCCTGCTAGGCTATTCGATGGGCGCCCGCGCTGCCTTGCTGCATGCTCTCGCGCACCCTAGACACTGGGAAGCTGTCGTGTTGATTAGCGGCAATCCAGGCATTGAAGCTATCATCGAGCGCCACCAGCGCTTAGTCAGCGATCATGCGCTTGCTGAAAAAATTCTCAATGATGGGGTGTCGGACTTTCTGGATGCATGGCAACAAACTCCGATGATTCGCAGCCAGCAGAACATTCGCGTTGATTGGCGCACAGACATGCTCGCAAACCGACTGCAACAGACCGCGGCTGGACTCGCTCAAAGCCTCCAACAATTTGGCCTGGCGAGTTGCCCTAACCTCTGGCCAACACTGGATCAATTAAGCTGCCCGACA
>JAURBE010000097.1 GCA_030829145.1 Verrucomicrobiota bacterium
GAAAACAGCAAGTCGTATTGGATTTTTTTGAGATTGGCTGGAGTGTCATTGTGCGCAGCGATCGTTCGGCAAGCTCAGAGAGCAAATAGAATGATCTCGCGCAGAGACGCAGGGCTTTTTGCAATGGGACAGTATTGAATCATCGTCATTTGCGTGGGAAAACTGCTTGGGAGGGTCGACCTCCGTGTCGACCGCGGGCACTGTAGAAATCACATGACAATCATTCAGGAGTCTCCAAGAGCTAATAATTCTGTCGGACGCTCCCGCATCAGCAGCGGACGACACGGAGGTCGTCCCTCCCAAGGGCAGGAAGCAAATCCAACGCTCCCAACATAAATCAATGCCTGCCCCGCAAATCGACGATGAAGCTTTTTTTGTCGGTCAGTTAGCGGTGATAACATTGATCTACGCCCTCACGAAATGGAGATCTATCTGCCCCTTGAATTAACCCTTAGGGCAATCGTCTTTGTTGGCGAGATACTCATCATCTTCAGTGATCGCCATCAGTCGCTCTTTTAAAATAACTGCAGCTGCCCGAGGATCACCACCAGCCAGTGCTTTGGCGTCACCTACATCATCAACACGCACATCGACTCGACTAAACGGCAGAGGAATATAAAATCGATCCCAACTCTTTAAGCGCCACGCCCGCTTATAATTAAACGAAAGTAACATTACAGGAACTCCGGCTCGTACCGCCAATGTTGCCGCGCCCGCTTTCATATCATACATCGGCCCACGCGAGCCGTCGGGTGTGATCCCGATATCATACCCAGCACGACTTGCTTTAAGTAGCTCACGAAATGCCTGCTTGCTGCGACCATGCCTAGAACCGCGAATCGGCTTAATACTCAACTGCTCAAAGAAACCAGCCAACCACGCACCATCACTGCTGGCACTAATTAAACCTGCAATTTTACGCTCCGGAAAGTTTCGTCGAAACAGCTCGGGCGCTAACAACAGTCGGTTATGCCATAAAATAACGACTGCAGGCTTTCTATCCGGATTTATGAGCGTTTTCACAGTCGCATCATAATGCAAGCGCAGAGACCTCATCCACACGCGCACGAATAAGCCTAATACGACTACAGCCACACGTTGCAGTCCTGCCAACTCGGTTGTAGCCTTGGCTGAGTTCGCAGTCGTTGTAGGCGACTTCTCTGTCTGTTCATCATTCATTAAAACAACGATTAATGCATATTCGTCACACATAGCAATGCCAGTATCTTGACCGTATCAAGACTTTCCAACCTTGACCCAATAATTCAAAACTCCATCTTTTGGCGGCTTATGACAGCAAATGCATCCAGTGATGGTCTCATGGAAGAAATCGTCGGCCTCTGTAAGCGCCGCGGCTTCATCTTTCCCTCCTCCGAAATTTACGGTGGCTATAATGGTTTTTACGACTACGGCCCACTCGGCGTAGAACTGCGCAACAACATTAAGCAAGCTTGGTGGCGCGACATGGTGCAACGCCGCGATGATATCGAAGGGCTCGACTCAACGATTATCATGCACCCCGACATCTGGAAAGCCTCTGGGCACGTCGACGGCTTCTCCGACCCGATGGTGGACTGTAAGGAGTCCAAGCTTCGCTACCGCGCCGATCAGCTCTTTTTCGCTCCGGTCATCGTCGAGGGCGACACGATTGGCTACGTCTCGGTGATTGAATGCCCCGAGCAACAGGAAGTTGCTGAACAGGCTGCAGTAGCCCTCAAGCGCAAAGCTGCCAAGCAAGGTGAACTCGCGCCGATCGTCCTCAAGGATTATACTGAATCAAAGCCTGAAGAGTATGAGCTGATTCCTTCTCCGGCGACTGGTAAGCCAGGTTCACTGACTGCACCGCGTGAGTTCAAGCTAATGTTCGAGACCAAGGTCGGGCCACTCGCAGATGATTCTGCAACTGCATATCTTCGTCCGGAAACCGCACAAGGTATCTTCGCCAACTATAAAAACATAGTGGATACTGGCCGCGTAAAGATCCCGTTCGGCATCGCTCAAATTGGTAAAGCGTTTCGTAACGAAATCACACCGCGTAATTTCATCTTCCGCTCACGTGAGTTCGAACAAATGGAGATCGAATTTTTCATCTCTCCAAATGCAGATTGGAAGACGCTCCACCGTGAGTGGATTGACACTTGTATTGATTGGCTGGTCTCAATCGGTCTGCCGCGCGAAGGAATTACCGAAGACATACATCCAGAGGACAAGCTTGCCTTCTACTCGCAAGCTACCACGGATCTCATGTTTCAGTTCCCACACGGCGAGCAAGAGCTCTGGGGCATTGCGTGCCGCGGCGACTACGATCTGATGCAGCATCAAAAACACTCAGGCAAGTCGATGACCATCTTTGACGAAGCCACCAAAGAAAAATATGTGCCGCACGTCATCGAGCCATCACTCGGCGTCGACCGCACACTCCTAGCCGTACTCTCCGCGGCATACACTGAGGACGAAGTGCCCAACGATAAGGGTAAGGTTGAAAAGCGCACACTGCTCAAGTTCAGCCCGAAGATTGCACCCGTCAAAGCCGCTATCTTTCCGCTGCTGAAGAATAAGCCCGAGCTCGTTGAACGCGCACAAGCACTCTACAAGAAGTTGCAACGTCGCTGGAATGTCTTCTACGATGCCTCAGGCGCGATTGGTCGCCGCTACCGTCGACAAGATGAGATTGGCACTCCTTACGGCATTACCATCGACTTCGACACCATCGAAAAAGACGGCACCGTCACCCTACGTGATCGCGACACTTGTGAGCAGCGCCGCGTGACCGAAGACGAACTCATTGCTTTCCTCGAAGAGCAAATCGACGGTTAGTCCGCGTCCACTATCTTTAATTGTACTTAACCCCGTGTGCTTCGGCTCACGGGGTTATTTTTTATTCATCGCCATTAAAGCGACATCATTCTGGGGCGAATGTGAGAGGTAGCCTAGCTTTGCTCTGAGAGTTGCTTAGCTTTCCGCTTAACATTCCTTAACAGTTTTTTGACTTTCTTACGCTGATCTTCACGGACGATATAACCGATACAATTATCAGAACCACAGCGACATGGATGGTCCAAAAAGTGCTCCATATCGTACCCATAATCATAGACGAGCTCATCGTCTTGCTTGATGTCCTTACGCGCCACCACCCAAATCTCGCCGTCGCAATTGACCGCTTCACAATTACCATCACAAGAGTGATTCATGTAACGTGCAGGATTCTCGCCTAAGCGTCCGTCAATGTCCCAATGGTCATCGAGCTCGAAGATATATACCAGACCTTCGCCTGACTCACGGGCCTGTTCCTCCCAGTCCAACGCACGCCGATTCGACTCCTCTTTAGAGATTTTCTCTCCTACGTATTGAATGATATCAGTCCCCTCTTCGATGTCACATGTGGCAAACAAGCCACGTTGATGGATCGAAGAACTTCGAACTTCGCAGAGCGGTGTATCAGACATATGGGATTACAAATGCTTGGTTTAATAAATCGAAATTATTCAGCCTTGAGGCCACGCCCCATCAGAGCCTGAATCGCAGACAACGGCTCCTTACCATCAAATAAAATGGCGTGGATTTGTGACAAGATCGGGGCATCCATGGACTGTTCGTCACAGAGCTCTTTAATACACGCAGTGGCGCGATATCCTTCAACCACTGACTTTTGTCCGGATACGATTGATTCAGGAGCTTCGCCTTGGCCGACACGCTCACCAAATGTACGGTTGCGGCTCCAGCTACCCGAGCAGGTGGCTACCAAATCTCCGAACCCACTCAAACCATAAAACGTCTCTTTTTGGCCGCCCAACAATTGACCCAGTTGTACCATCTCATTGAGGCTACGGGTTAACAGCGAAGCCTTAGCATTATCACCAAGCTTCAGGCCTTCACACATCCCAGACGCAATCGCATAGACGTTTTTGAGGGTCCCACCCAGCTCAGTGCCACGTACATCATTAGAGAGATAAGCGCGCAGTGAGGCGTTGCTAAACGCCTGCTGGAAAGTCTCCGCATTTTCAAAATGCTCATCGACTGCCAATGTCACCGCAGTCGGTTGCCCCGCAGCAACTTCACCCGCAAACGTAGGACCTGAAAGAGCGCCACATGCGACATCCTGAAAAATCTCATTCACGATCTCAGAAGGAGTCTTAAACGTCTCAAGCTCAAGCCCCTTGCACATCACCAAGAAGAGCTTCAATTGCCACGCCACATCACGCGCGGCTTTAACAGTTTCGCACAGCTGGCGTAAAGCCTTCGAGGGACAGGCCAAGAAAACGACTTCCGCTTCCATCAGCACTGGCGCCACTTCGCATCCAATCTGAATCGTATGTGGTAGCTTGTAGCCGGGAAGGTAATCGACATTCTCACGTATCGATGCAATCGCCAAAGCATGCTCCATACGCCGCGGAACGAGTGTCACAGAATGGCCGCAACGATCTAAGTGTAAGGCCATCGCAGTGCCCCAGGCTCCAGCTCCAAGAATACAACAGTTCATAGGTATAATTAGGTATTAAAAATTATGGATTAGGAAGGGAAATCCTCCTGTCCTTCGATAACTATCGAAGGTTTATGATGGAAAGTTGCCTTTTCTGACATCCTCAGCGTAAGCCTCAAAAGCGCCACGAACCTGATTCCCAAGATCCGCATACTGTTTCACAAAAGATGGCACGTGGCCGGCAGTCATTCCCAGCAAATCGTTGGTCACTAAGATTTGACCGTCGCAATGTGGTCCACTGCCAATCCCAATCAACGGTAACGCCAACTCTTGCGCAATTGTACTCGCCACAGAGCCATCCACCATCTCACAGAGTACCGCGAAACACCCAGCTTTCTCGAGCGCTAAAGCATCGGCCACCAAAATCAATTTCTCCGCCTCGCTGCCGCCGAACTTACGGTAACCTCCTAGCTGATGAAATTGTTGGGGTAATAATCCAATATGTGCGAGGACTGGAATACCCGCATTCGTTAGACGCTCAATCTTAGGTGCCATCGATGCTCCACCTTCTATTTTCACTGCCTCTGCCCCTGCTATTTGCATTAAGCGGCGACACGCTTCCAACAAATCTTTAAATTCCCCGTGCGCGACCGCAAAGGGGATATCTGCAACAACGAGCGCTTGCGGCTTAGCGCGCGCCACTGCAGCGGTGTGATGCAGCATCATCTCTAGCGTGACTGGGATCGTGGTCTCGAAGCCTAATTGCGTGGTACCTACAGAATCGCCCACTAATATAAGGTCGACACCGGCCTCATCGGCATAGCGGGCCATGACCGCATCATAAG
>JAURBE010000098.1 GCA_030829145.1 Verrucomicrobiota bacterium
CAAACAGTTGCTGAATGATCCCGTCTATCGAGCTATGAATTTTCATGCGCTCAAGTGCGAGTTGTTTGCGGGCTAGGTCTGTTGCTGTAGCTTGCAGTTTATATTGGCTGCTTAAAACGGCTGCAGTACGTGCTTCGAGGGTAGCTTTCAATTCACCGCCCTTTGCCTCCAGCGCTTTAATCATGGCAAGCTGGGTTAAGACCCGCAGGCGTGACTGCGTGATTGCTTGTTCAGGAACACTGTTGCCTCCAGCTGCGCTGAGTCGAGTTTGATCGTCGCGCAATTCCTCCAGGCGGGCATGTTCGATCTCGACCTCCTCGGTCAAGCGTTGAAGCTCTGCTTGAGTGGCTTTAATCATGGCTTGCTTTTCAGATAAAGCTGCGGCCTGTTGGGCGTGTGCGGCTTTGGCGGAATCGAGGTCTAACTGTGCGTCGGTACTGACTAATTCTACTAGCAACTGTCCCTTGATGACCGTCTCGCCTTCTAATACGTGGACTGTATCTACAAAGCCATCATTGAGCGCTACGGCTCGAACTAGTTGTGGCGCCGACTCGATCCAGCCCGAGGCCTGAAATACAGGGTCACCATCGAAAGTCAGAGTCGCTTGGTTTTGTGCCGTTGAAGAGGACTGGCTCGTAGCTTGGGAACGTTGGGTGACGACCGACTCGAGCTGTACTGGGCGGGCGGGTATTAGTCGCTCACCAAATAGCAGTGCCAACAATAGGAGAAACGCGACCAGCAGTGCGATTGGCAAGTATTTAGCTAGTCGCTGTAGCGAGTATTGGCGATGACTCTGGGGCGATGGATTGCCCGGTTTAGATGTATAAAGATCAGATACTTGGACCATATTTTGTGATTCATTTGTAGTGCTGCCGACTCAAGGATCGACACGTAACGACAACACGACACGTCAACGACGGCCGTGTGGCAGGATGAATCACAGAATCAGATTAGCCAGGACTGGACGTGGCAGCGATACTGTTGGGAGCGCAGCGGAGGCGGGTGACTGCCTTTATCAGCGTTGACAGTCTGCGGTAGTTGGCTTGCCGATTTTTTAGACAGTAGGAGAATAGTTGCCCGTGCTGTATAAATCGAATCGGCTTGGGGGATTATGCTCAAAAATGGCTGACTGGGCACACTTTCGCGACTGTGTTTGAAACAGCATTCCGATGATAATTCCTGACAGCATG
Organism: Verrucomicrobiota bacterium; assembly: GCA_030829145.1. Lineage (GTDB taxonomy): Bacteria > Verrucomicrobiota > Verrucomicrobiia > Opitutales > Coraliomargaritaceae > Lentimonas. The sequence continues at coordinate 1,191 of JAURBE010000098.1, forward strand.
AAACAGCCTCAATGCCCGCGTTCGTATCGTCTGCATGTGGACACAGGCAATCCTGTGCGTTCAGGGACAAACCCATCAACGTCACGATCATCAGAAAACTGCAAATAAGCCAACGCATTATATAGAATAGTGTACACCAAATCAGTAGGAATGACAAACACTTCGCATTGATAAGAAACGATCTGTGGGTCATTTATTCCAGTAAAAAGTTTAAAAGAGCCTAAAAACATATTGAGCGCTGTCGGTTCATACAGGGTTGGAAGACATCCTATGTATTTTAGCTAAAACATGGTAGTAGCATTTTTTACAATAAGGGCTGCATCGTTCAGTAATAGACTGTACGCGATAATTTCTATAGACTTGATGTTTACTGGAAAGTCCTGCCAACTTGAGGCTTTAATGACGAATTCCATTCAATCTATTAATTGGCCGGACGCGGCTTACGCTTTGTCGGCGCATATGGATGAGCAGCTGTTGCAAGATGCAGTGTGTGAATTGCTCTCGGGTGATTCGTACGAGCGGGTATTGGTGGCATGCTCGGGTGGGGCGGATTCAGTTTTTTTGCTTTGTCAGCTATGGACGCAGGCTGCGCAGCTAGGCATTGAGTTAGTCGTAGGCCATTACAATCATCGCTGGCGCGGTACCGATTCGGAGTTGGATGCGCAATTTGTTGAGGTGTTGGCGCAGCAGTTGGGCTGTCAGTATGTGACTGCCGCTAGGCCCGAGCATGAGGCGGCTTTTACCGAAACAACGGCGCGTGCGTTGCGCCTGGATTTTTTGCGCGCCGCAGCACAGGCGCACAATTGTCAGTGTATTGCATTGGGGCATCAGCTCGATGATATTTTAGAGACTCAGCTGCAACGACTGGTTCGTGGTAGTGGCGCAGATGGACTGGCAGCGCCGCGTCCGATTCATTTTTTTGAGTATTATCCGACCCATGTGCGGCCAGTGTTGCACATGAGGGCTGGGGCGATTCGCATGGCGTTGAATGCGTGCGAAATCCCTTGGCGTGAGGATATTTCTAATGAGGATGTTAGGATCTCACGTAATGCGCTGCGGCATACTGTAATCCCAGAACTAGGCGCTGCTTTGGGGCGTGATGTAGCAGAAGGCTCAGCGCGATCGCGGAGACTATTGGAAGAAGATGCCAATGCATTGGATGCGTTGGCACGGGTGCTGATTCCGGATGCGTTTACTGGGGGCAGTTCCTTGCAGCGTGGAGCGCTGCGTTTGGCACCTCGAGCTTTGACGCGACGCGCCCTATCCGCGTGGTTGGGTGATCATGATTTGATTCAGTCCGTCAGTGCGCCGGCGATGGATCTATTGCTGAATGCGGTTTATGCCAAAAAGGCAGTGAATCGTTTGAGTGCGGGCGCATTTTACATCGTGCTCGACGAGGCGCAGGTGCAGCTAGAATTGGCGCAAGCGGATGACGCCACACTAAATACATGTTTGGTTGAGATCGGGGAGTCGGTCATTCTCTCTAGCGGTGCTTCATTTAGCATCGAAGCGGTCGAGCTGAATGATGATTTACGTCGACGCATTATGACTGGTGCTGTGGATGAGCGCTGCGAAGCTTATATCGTGTATGAGTCTGGTCTGGGCTTTCATGTGCGCGGTTGGCAGCCGGGGGATCGCTTCCGGCCGATTGGTGCGCCCGGCATGAAGAAGCTCAAAGACTGGTTCATTGACCGAAAAATAGCAGTAAAGGAACGAAAACTCCTGCCGTTGGTCATATCTAATTCTGCAGAAATTATCTGGGTGCCCGGTTTTCCACCCGCTAATACTTTGAAAATAAGTGCCTCAACGAAGGAGGCTCTTAGGTTGACTTACGAACAGAGAGAACCAACTTGATCCGCATAAATGTCACAGCAAAACACGCCACAAAACAAAGAATCCGGAAATAACGGTCAACCAGAGCGCTTTAATCCTAAAGTATTGCTCATTTTTTTGGTCATTATTACGGCGATTATCGCACTCTGGTTCGCACAACCTGGTGCAGGCGCCAATCATGAGCGCTTAACGATTAGTCAGTTGGTGAAAGCCGTGAAAGACGGTCAGATTCAGCAAGGCGACGGCGTGATGAAGCCAGATCCATCGCTGGGCGAAGCAGGCTATATCATTTCAGGTAAGATGCAGAACCCGAAGTATGATGAGACCCTGTCCGATGAGACGGTGCCTCAGAAAGTGCCTTTTTCTGCCGAAGGCCGCTTGCTGGAAAAAGATTTCGACCTAGTGCGCACGGTGTTGAAAGAGAGCCGCCGCAGTACGGCACTCCAAGATATTTTGATCAGCTTTTTGCCATTTTTGTTAATCATTGGGCTGCTCTATTTCTTATTCGTACGTCAACTGAAGAGTGCGGGCAAGGGCGCGATGAGTTTTGGTAAAAGCAAAGCCAAAATGCTGACGCGCGATAAAGACTCGTTGACGTTTAAAGATGTCGCGGGTTGCGACGAGGCGAAGGAAGAGGTCAGCGAAGTCGTTGATTTCCTCAAAGATCCTAAGAAATTTCAACGTATCGGTGGCCGCATACCAAAGGGTGTGTTGATGGTTGGCCCTCCGGGTACAGGTAAGACCTTGTTGGCCAAGGCAGTCGCGGGTGAGGCGGAGGTGCCGTTTTTCTCGATCAGCGGGTCGGATTTTGTCGAGATGTTTGTCGGTGTCGGCGCGGCGCGTGTGCGCGATATGTTTGAGCAAGGCCGAAAGAATGCACCCTGTATTGTATTTATTGATGAGATCGACGCAGTCGGCCGTCAACGTGGCGCTGGTGTCGGCGGGGGTAATGACGAGCGCGAGCAGACCTTGAATTCTCTCTTGGTAGAGATGGACGGGTTTGATGGTCACGAAGGGGTGATTATCATCGCTGCAACGAATCGTCCGGATGTGCTCGACTCTGCGTTACTGCGTCCGGGGCGCTTTGACCGTCAAGTGACAATTGATCTGCCCGATCTTAATGGTCGTCATGAGATCTTGCTGGTGCATGCCAAGAAGATCGCGCTTTCCGAGGAGGTGAATCTCGAGCATGTCGCACGCAATACACCAGGCTTTTCTGGTGCGGACCTTGCCAATTTATTGAACGAAGGTGCACTGATTGCGGCGCGCTATAATAAGCAAGTAGTCGAGATGAACGATTTGGACGAAGCGCGTGACAAGATCTCATTTGGTCGCGAGCGGCGTAAGTTGATGGATGATGAGGACCGTAAGATTACTGCGTATCACGAGGCAGGTCATGCCTTGGTGCAGGCAGTTGTCGATGATGGGCACATGCCGGTGCACAAAGTGACAATTATTCCACGGGGGCAGAGTTTGGGTTCAACGATGTTTATGCCGAAGAAGGATTTATTAAATCACTCAAAGCGCCGCCTACTGAATCAGATCTGTTGCGGCATGGGAGGGCGTTCGGCTGAAGAAATCGTGATGGGTGACATCACCAGCGGCGCTTCCGGAGACATTCGTATGGTCACTTCTACTGCGCGGCACATGGTGTGTGATTGGGGTATGACTGATCTCGGCCCGATTGCTTTTGGTGAGAGCCAGAGTCATGCATACATGGGCACTCAGAGTGATGGCTCAAAGAACTACAGCGAGCAGACTGCACAACGTATTGATAAAAAAATTCATGAGATCGTGCAGGCGCAATATGAGCGTTCGTTGGAAATTTTAAATGAGCACCGAGCGGCTTTGGATACCATGGCGGATGCATTGCTTGAGCACGAAACGATCGATGGGGTTCATGTGAAAGAGATACTCGATCATGGTAAAATGCTCTCGCCAGTGATTAAGCGTGAAATTGAGGCTGTTGAGCCTGAGCCTGAAGAGGCTGATGCCGGAGCTATTGAAACGAAGACCAGTGAAGACGACGATAAGGATGGACTGGCCACGGATGAAGCACCTGCACCATCTCCCGCTTAATTGATCTGTCTAAAGGTGAAATCTTTACACGCTGCTTATCTAGGAAAGCAGCTTGTATTGTGAGCGCTCTGCAGTGCGCACCTGCTTGACAGTTATTATAAAAACTCACTAGTGTCCAGTAAAGGACAGGTTAAGG
>JAURBE010000099.1 GCA_030829145.1 Verrucomicrobiota bacterium
GCATCGCTGCCGCGCCTGAGTGGATGACGGAAAATGCAGTAAACATGCACTCCATCAAGTCTTTTATTACAAAAAATACACTTTCTTTAAACTGCTCGCGCAAGGACCTCTGCACAAGATACTTACGGCTACGAAAAATGCATACTTGCGCTTAACTATACTCACTGCACTGCTCTTACAATAAATCCGCAGCTCCTAAATGCTCTATAAACTGCGCGCGCCAGTGATAGTTACTTAACAATGTATCATCCCGCTCCCCAAGCATCAACTTTGCTAAATACAATGCTTCAACAGAAGCCAAACCAGCAAGGGGATTGCTGGCGATCTTACTCACCCGGGGATATGCCGTCTGCACTGCAGGCAATGTGCGCCGCACACCTTCTCCATGTAGACACGCTTCAATCTGTGGCAACAGTCGCCAAGTACTATCCAACAGTAACAGCGGACGCCCAGCATCTTCAACCGACAATTCTGGGGCTCCTAAAGCCAGGACCGTAAAGCCTGTCATATCAAAGGACCAATTCGGCCGCGCGCGAAAAAACTCAATATCTTCGCGCCCCTCAAGCGGAGTCAGGCTGCACTTACTACGCCGCTCTTTTGGATGGCGGATAACGGAAATAGGGATCGTTGTGTTCAAAATTCGGTCACGATTGCGATTAAAATTGCAAGGTAAGACAGGTCGCAGAATATCGTATCTACACCGAATTACGATCCAGCGCCTCAGCGAAAACGGCCTCGATCGCTTCATACGGCTCGGTACCGACAGAAATACGAATGAGTTCGGGTGCAATGCCCACTTCGGCCAAGAATGTGCGACCAACATCAGTCGTCACCAAATCATAATGGGCTAAATACATGAACGGACAGAGTAGTGTAAACCGCGTACCAAAACTCGGTCCCTTCATCACTTTCACTGCGTCGTAAAAGGCCTCCACATCACCCTGCAACTCAACTGAAATAACAGCGCCAATAGAACCCTGCTCCTGTGCAATCGCTCCCATATGCTTCGAACTGCCTGCAAAATAAATCTTCTTCACTCGTGGGTGTTGCGCTAAATAGGCATGCAAACGTGATGCATTCAGACTCATCTGCGCCACTGCCTGTGGCGCCGTTTCTATTTCATGCCCCAAGCGGGCTATGTCACGACCATAAGCAGGTGAGTGATTGTCAGCCACGCGCGCGGCCAGCTCACCATAGTAAGGCGAAGTCGGATTCACCGCGATCGCTCCGGACATAACATCTCCCTCCACCGCGGCATACTTCGTTAAACTTGTCACGAGTAAATCCGCATGCGGCAACACATCCACATTAAACACCGATGCAATGCTTGGATCAATCACCATAACACCCCCGAATTCTCGTACCGCAGCAGCAATACGATGCACTTCACAGGTCTGAAGCAAAGGATTTGATGGACACTCCAGAACTACAGCGGCCAGTGAGTCTCCGTATGTCCGTAACTGCTCAATAATCGCATCCACATCAGACACATCATATGAGTAGTCTAAAGTCTCTTCCTCTCCAAGAAACTCCTTGAGCACGCAGCCGGAATCTAGATACAGCCAGCCCAACTGCACCCAAGCCGTACGGCCACGCCCGCGCTGCAGCGCTTGCACGCCACGGAAGCCAGCGTAAAAAGCACTCATCCCAGAGGAAGTCAGCAATACATTTGATGAACCACACCCAATTTGCTGCGCCAACACATCACACACAGCTTGTAAACTGTTTCCCTCAGCAACGACTTCAGAAAACAACCCCGCCTTTAAAGCATGCTTCACTAATAAATCCTCAGCCTGACGGGAATAGACCGAGCAGCCAATATGTTGCACACATTTTCGCAGCTTCTTAGCCAAGTCCACGTCTTCCAAATCGCAATGCAATAGGAACACACCTGCATCCACTTCGACACAATCAACTCCAGTACCACAAAAATCCCGCACATCCTGCAACGCTCGCTCACCCGCAACCAACACCACCGACCGGCCGAGCAACCCCTCCCGCTCAACATAAAAGTCAAGCAACTGCCGCACGTACTCATGTACCACAAAGCGCGGATATCCAGACTGCATCGCCTTCATCACGCGAGGCTCGTGCTCTTCATAGCCGCGCACATCCTGCATCGTCGGTAAGCTACTGATCACCGCATGCGGACTGTCTGGCCAACGCGAGCCGAGTGGAAAATGCCTGAGAGTATTCATGTTAGATACGCACTGAAACGCATAATTCCGATTTGGCGAGCTTCGAGAAGTCCTCTTCTTTACAGACGGCATAAACTATGCACTCTTAAAATTCATTAATTACATGTGCAACTCTCGCCGACAGTTTACCCGAACCGCAACCCTTCTTACCGCTGGTACGATCCTTTTGCCGAACTTGAGCTGGGCACAATCGCCCACTTACATCGTCCGAAAAGGAGATACACTCGGTCAAATTGCGCTACGACTGGGTGTCAACACTCGCACCCTTAAGCAGGTAAACAACCTTTCCAGCGATCTGATTAAAGTTGGTCAAAAATTAAAGATTCCAACTGGCGGTAATACTGGCATTGAAACACCCACTTTGGGACCAACCAAAGCCTATATAGTGGTCAAAGGCGACACGCTGGGGTCGATCGCAGCGCGAAATGGCATCAGCCTGCGCAGCTTAAAACAAGCCAACAATCTTAGTCGCGATCTTATACGCGTGGGACAGGCTCTGCAAATCCCCAACAGTGCCCCGGAGCAAGACCTCCTAGCACACGTGCGAGAAGCAACCAATCGAATTCATGTACGCCGCGATAATTGGCAGCGCATCGTCGTCCACCACAGCGCCATCAAATACGGTAATGTAAAAAAATACGATGCAGCTCACCGCCGCCGCGGGATGCAAAACGGTCTCGCGTATCACTTTCTAATCGGCAACGGCATCGACTCCGGCGACGGCGAAATTGAAATCGGCCCACGCTGGCAAAAGCAACAACTTGGCGGGCACGTAAAAAGCTATCGAATCAACCAAACTGCCATTGGCATCTGCCTGATTGGTAACTTTGAAAAAACGCACCCCAGCAAAAAGCAGCTCGATGCATTTACTCAACTGATGGACTGGTTGCAAGGAGACGTCTTAGGTAAGAAAGTGCATTTCGATGGCCATCGTGAACTCAAAGGTGAGCAAACTATCTGCCCCGGCAAACACTTCCCGCTGGCAGCCATGCACGCACGCTACGATTAGATCGTAGCATTACAATCGGCATTGCGCGCCCGAAGTATGAAGGAACATTCGGCACCGCCCGCCACAAATCGATACCGATAGCCAAGTTGTTTCGCTGTAGTAAAATAGAACTGGAAGGGCTCGCGAAGGCGTATCAATCAAGCCAGCGAATATCCACCATCAAGTCCTGAGCAATCGCCTCTAGATTCGCCTGGATGATGTCACGATCCACCTCAGTACTTGCTGCTAGACGAGCCCGAGCCTCAAATAATAAACCACCGGACTCCGGCGCATTGGTGGTCTTGGTACTAAGTTCCTCAACATTCACACCTGCCGCAGCCAGCGCCTTAAAGACATCGCGAACTATGCCAGGATGATCGCTCCCAACAACTTCGAGATCAAAGTGACCCTGCGCCTCCGCCTCACCCAACTCGCCGACCGCGATCATCACATCCAACGCTTCGATCGTCCGCAGCGCAGCCTCCAACTCTTGCTGATTCTCACCCGACACACTCACCTCCAACAAACCAACGAACCGACCCGCCAGATGCGCCATCCGGCAATGTTCCCAATTTCCACCATGCACTGCGATCACATCCGCCAGTTGCTCCACTAATCCCGAACGGTCTCTGCCGCTAATCGTCAAAACTAAAACTGTTTCCATGCTGAAAAATCTAGACTGCAAACGAAAAACCGCAAGTCGCAAGCGCTGCGTGCTAGAGTATCAAGGCAAAAAAGTAGCAAGGTATTAAAGAATCTACCTTCCCACTTTCTAACCTTCCCACTTTGTTCCTTCACTTGCCCAAAGGGCCCCAGTTCAGTCACCCTTACGAGGCCAGATCGGCAGACCTCTCTGACCATCTTCGCGCTACGCGCGCTTCGTCCCAGCTTTACACCTTCCCACTTTTATACATTCATACTCCTCACAATGAAAAACGAATACGCACTTCTAGACAGTGGCCACGGCCGGAAACTCGAACGCTTTGGTAAGATCATCCTCGATCGCCCCTGCGCTCAAGCTGTGTGGAATCCAAACACCCCCACACTCTGGAAATCAGCCGACGCATTTTTCACCCGAAAAGACGGCCTGCAGTGGCGTGGCCGTGACAAACTCCCAGAATCCTGGAAAGCCACCATCAATGACGTAACGCTCAAACTCTCCACCACTGACTTTGGTCACCTCGGGGTCTTCCCGGAAACGCGCGACATGTGGAGCTGGATCACCCAGACACTCAAAGACGAAGCACCGAAACGCAAAACGCCTCTCAAATTCCTAAATTTGTTCGCCTACTCAGGCGGCGCGACACTCGCGGCTGCCAAGGGTGGCGCTCACTGCTGCCACGTCGACGCCTCTAAAGGTATGGTGCAATGGGCGCGCCAAAATGCGGAGCTCAACGGTCTCGCGGAGCACCCCATCCGCTGGATCGTCGACGACGTCAATAAATTCCTCACACGTGAAATCAAACGCGGCAACCGCTACGACAGCATTCTGCTAGACCCACCCTCGTTCGGACGCGGCAAAGGCGGCGAGCTCTATAAAATCGAACATGCGCTGCTTGAGACGCTCAAACTGGTCAAACGCGTTTTATCAGACCGGCCTTGCTTCGTCTATTTGACCAGCCATACGCCAGGCTTTACTCCCATTGTATTGGATCATCTACTACAGCAACTGTTACCTAGCGGTCAAACAGAGTGCGGCGAAATGCTACTCACCGGTGAAGATAATGCCTATCCTGTGCCGAGCGGAACATGGTCGCGCTGGACGCTCGGGTGATAAGGTCAACGCAACTCGCGAACAAGTTAAACTATCGATTTGAATGCTTCAGCATGGAA
>JAURBE010000009.1 GCA_030829145.1 Verrucomicrobiota bacterium
AAAAATTGAAGTGCGGTCATCATTCGCAAAAGACGCCTGATAGAAGGTAAGCCCTTCGTAGCGCAACGGATGATTCATATAGATGAGCGCCTTTTGGTTTTTGCTGCTGTTCTCATGGTGGACCATGATTTCGCTGGAGAAATTGAATGGGATTTCAGTGCCAGGATATTTTTCGTGAGAGAAGTCAACCAGCTCGATTTCAAAAGGGTAGTAGTGGCGCTTTAGGCGCAGCGCGATTTCCCAACTTTGTTCGCCCAGTTGCACCAGTTGCGGAGGGAAGCGGTCGTCGATGACGTTGGAGACTAGCCATGTGCCTAGTGAGCCTTGCGGACCGAGGACTTCAATATATGCCGTAGCAGTGTTAATTTCGTTTTCTGCATAGGTGACTGCAGCGGGAGTCACAACAATGCCCATTTTTACCGCAGCACCTTTGGTTGCGGGCGATTTGACTGGCTTGCCATCTGTTGCTCGACCTATCTGGGCATTTGGGTAGTAATTAACAGTGCGAATGCTCAAGGGACTGTCTGGCACGTTGACTTCTTTACCCGCTTTTAAGAGTGAGACCGGTATGCTGTGGACGGTGTCGAGGTCGGCATGGCTACGGTCAATGAGCACTAGCTCGTTATCACGATATTCTTGAGAGAAGTTACTGCGACTGCCTTCATCCACCGGCATTTGGCTTTCTTTAGACAGAATGTCGGTCATGAGTTCACTGACTAGTAGTAAGATCAGTCCGATGTGAATCAGAAACAGGCCGCTTTTCTTAATGGTGAATTTAAAGCGGGTGATGTGCGCGGCGAGTAGATTGATTAGTAGCATCCCGCCGAGTAGGTAGCCACCAGGCATGGGCAGTCGAAACCAGAATAATTGGTCGTAAGCGATCCATGTTTTCGGGTAGGCCCAGACTGCGATAAAGCTTTCGAAATAGATTTTTTGCGTTTCCCATATGCCGGTTTCCACCTGTGCAAGGGTGCCGAAGAAGATCAACATCATGGACAGACCGAGCAGTACGACTGTCAGTCGTAGAGAGGAGAAAAAATGGATCAGCGCTTTCATCATTTAGTGGGCGTGGTCTTCGAGCACGATACTACTGAGGAAGTTCTGCATGGCAGTTTCGTTGGCAAGCACAGTATTAGTATCACCCAACATCTTGAAAAACCAAGTATTGCCGTGGAAGGGTAGCAGTGCACCCAGAATGGATTGTGCCTCACCTTCTAGGCGTACGTAGAGCGCGCGATGATTGGCGATATCGATGCCCACAGTATAGGTTGGCAGGTCGTCAAGTGCAGCGTCTGCTAGCCCGATTTGGCCGCGCCATCGGTTGATGTTGGCAAGTCGCCCACCGACATCACCTGGAAAGGTTAGGACGGTGATTTCAGCGCTGCCGCTCTCATCGGCGACTTTAAAGTTGGCTTTGCGTATGCCGCTTGCGGCTACCTCTTGCCAGGTTGCTGGTTTCGTGTAGCCGATCTCACCTGCTTTGTTGGCTGCTTCTTGCATGCCCGGGAGTACTTCCATGTTGCTTGGCGCAGTCGTTGTGGGGGCAACCGTATCAGGCATCGGCAAAGTCGCTGCGCGCACCTCCTTCGGTATCTTGTAGGTGGTCGGCTCTGCGCGGTCACACGCACTCAGGCAAAGTAAAGCCGCGGCAAATAGAATCAATGCGAGGCCTGCTTGTGGGAATTTTCTGATTTGCTGCGTCATTATGTGATCACAGGTTTGTCGGCAGCGCGCAACAGAGTCAATTGCGAGTGGCTGCTATTTCCTGTGCTAATGGAGTTAATTAGTTAACTCAGTAGAGCCACTTGGCGCTCTAGTTATTGAACCGAAAAAGTGCGACGTCGCCGTCTTTAAATTCATAGTCTTTACCTTCGAGGCGATAGTTACCGGCCTCACGAGCTTTGGCAACATTACCTGCTGCAATCAAGTCGTCGTAGGCGACAACTTCTGCTTTGATAAAGCCTGATTCAAAGTCTGTATGAATCACGCCTGCGCATTGCGGCGCTTTCATGCCATTTTTAAAGGTCCATGCACGCACTTCTTGTACGCCAGCGGTGAAATAGGAGGCCAGCCCTAGCAGGTCGTAGGCTGCACGAATAAGGAGCGAGACACCAGAATCTTGAATGCCAAGAGATTCGAGATATTCTGTAGCTTCTTCACCATCAAAGTCGATCAGTTCGGCTTCTACAGCCGCCGATATGACACAGATCCCAGCACCGTGATGCTCGCGGGCGTAAGTTTCGACTTGAGATACAAAAGCGTTGCCAGAGTAATCCGCTAAGTCACTTTCGGCGACATTACAGGCGTACAGGACGCGCTTGGCGGATAGCAGGCACAGGCGCTTGATGACGACGAGTTCATCGTCATTCATGTCTAGTGTAATTGCTGGCTTAGTCTCGTTGAGATGCGGCAGGAGGCGCTCGATCAGGACGAGATTTTCTGCAGCTTCTTTGTCACCGCCACGGGCTTTTTTCACCAGCTTTTCTTGCTGGCTTTCAAGCGAACTGATGTCGGCTAGAATGAGCTCGGTGTTGATCACCTCAATGTCGCGCAGTGGGTCAATTGATCCCATGTTATGAATGATGTCTTCATCTTCAAAGCAACGTACTACGTGCACGATCGCATCGACTTCGCGGATATTAGCTAGGAACTTGTTGCCCAGGCCTTCACCCTTACTCGCGCCTTCCACGAGGCCTGCTATATCGACGAATTCAATCGCTGCAGGGATGACCTTATCGGTCTTCGAAATCTCTCGCAGCGGCTCTAGGCGAGCGTCGGGCACTTGAACGACGCCCACGTTGGGGTCGATCGTGCAAAACGGATAGTTTGCCGACTCTGCCTTACGCGTGCGCGTAAGAGCATTGAACAGTGTACTTTTGCCCACATTGGGGAGACCTACGATACCAGCTTGAAGCATAACGGGAAGAAAATGCGAAGCGTGCGCTAGGGTGCAATGTTAATCCGTCAAGGAATGTAGCTTGGTGACAAGTTAACCAGTGCAGCACCGATCTAACTCTTCCCCGGCCAGTCGAGCGGTCTTGGCAATCGATCAAAGTGATTGCCGTTGCGAGTCGTTGTGAAGTTAATGGAGAACTACAACATGTGAGTGGTTAATGTGCATTTGAGTTTAAATGCAAATTATCTGCTGTATTTCCGTCTTAGATGATTCTGCTCCAGTGTTGCTATCTGACGATTGTAATCCTTGGATACAGCTCGGCAAGGCTCCAGCATTTAGGTTTCTTATCGGGTGTACTGGGCGAGCAAGAAAATCTACAGCTTTAAGAATGAGTATGAATCGACAATCCAAGAATAATTCTGAGGGCAGGAATCAGCAGGCGCTGCAGGCGTTACGCCGCAAATTACCTGGGCGGGTTTTGGTTGACGATGAAAGTTGTTTCGCGGCGTCACTCGATAACATGCGCCTGTCGTTCATGCCCGATGCCGTAGTGAAGGTACAAGCAACAGAAGAAGTGGGGGCAGTGCTGAAGCTGGCGAATAAGTATACAGTTCCCGTGACTGCGCGTGGCGCAGGTTCCTCGGCAACTGGATCGACGGTACCATTGCGCGGAGGTTGGGTGCTTGATGTTTCTGCGCTCAATCAGATTCAGATCGATACTGCTTCAAGAATGGTGACAGTCGGACCGGGCGCGGTGACAGCTGAAATACAAGCACAGGTCGAGGCGGTTGGCCTGTTTTATCCGCCCGATCCCTCATCAAAGAAATATTCGACGATCGGAGGCAATATTGCCTGTAATGCTGGGGGGTTACGCTGCGTGAAATATGGGGTGACGCGCGACTATGTGCTCGGGTTGGAAGGATTTTATGCCGACGGCAGCCCATTTAAATTAGGGCTGGCGCTGAAAAAATATGTCTCTGGGCTAAATCTGCGTGATTTAATGATCGGCTCGGAGGGCACACTAGGTGTGATCACCTCGGCAACTTTGAAGCTTTTGCTAAAACCTGAAAAACGTTGGACGGGCATGTTTGCATTTAAGTCCGAAGCCGCTGCGCTGAAGTCGGTGGTGGCGTTGTTTGATGCGGGGCTCAATCCGTCAATCTTAGAGTTTCTGGATCGTCAATCAGTCACTTGTGCTGAGCGCTACACTGGTAAGACAATTTTTGCAGAATGCCCGCGCGCCTCGATTTTATTGATCGAGCTCGATGGCTGTCCTGCGGAGGTGCGCGCACAGCGCAAGCAGCTATTAAAGTTTATGCAGGATCGTGCACAAGCACAGCGAGAGGCTTGCGCCGAAGCGCAAGCCGAAGCACTCTGGCAAGTGCGGCGCACCTGTTCTCAGTCGATGTTTTCGATCGCCGATACCAAGCTCAATGAAGACGTGGTGGTGCCGATTCAGAAACAAGCAGAATTGATTCGCTATACCATCGCACTGAAAAAAGAGATTGGCTTGGCTACGCCGACTTTCGGTCATGCAGGAGACGGTAATTTACATGTACATATTATGTACAATCGCTCTAATCCAGACGATGCGCTCAAAGCTAAGGCTGGGATTAAGAAATTAATGCAAAAGGTAGTCGATCTTGGCGGGGTGATTACGGGCGAGCATGGCGTGGGGCTGGCGAAGGCACCGTTTATGGAGATACAGCATAGCAAGGCGGAAATTGCTGCGATGCTGGCAGTCAAGGCCGCGCTTGATCCGAAAGGAATTTTAAACCCGGGGAAAATTTTTGAGCCTTTTGAAGTATGGGATCATGAACCGGTAAAAGTAACGCTGCCTTGGGATCATCGGTAGGCGCAAGTGCAGCATAGGTATCAACGAATAGGTAGATTGGCGACTTTTGGTGCAGCTTTAAACGACGAATCATCTGAGACTAACGGCTATATGTGCGGTTGCGCTCGAATCGTCTATGGATGCTTTGACTTCATCACTTGACCTACACGGTGCGTCGCACAAATTAAGTCGCATGTTTGACCCGATTGATGCGCTTAAAGAATATATTCGTTTTCCTTCCGTTTCAACGGATCCAGCGTATGCCGATGGCATGAAAGGCGCCCGTGACTATGCGACGACGTTGTTGCAGGAGCTTGGCTTCAAAGTCGAAGTAGTGGAGACGGCGCTGCACCCAATTCTTTTAGCCGAACGCTTTGGCGATCCGGCTTGGCCGCACATTGCAATTTACGGGCATTATGATGTGCAACCAGCAGACCCGTTTGAGCTGTGGACGAGTGAACCTTTCGAGCCTGAAGTACGTGAGGGGCGAATCTATGGTCGTGGCACTGCCGATAACAAAGGACCAACCATTGTGCACATGTCGGCACTGGCTCGTGTGCTGGCGAAGCATCCGGACTTACCGCTCAATATCACTTATGTGATCGAAGGCGAGGAAGAGATTGGCAGTCCCAGCATGCCAACGTTTTTTGATAACTTTGCCGCGCGTTTGTCGAAGGCGGACTTTATTTTGGTCTCCGATACCGGCAGTCCCAACACCGAGCAGATTGTAGTGACGACTGCTTTGCGTGGGTTGGTGGATTTGGAAATTAAGGTGCGTGGCCCGAAGAGTGATCTGCATTCCGGCATCCATGGTGGCGCAGTGTATAATCCGCTGCAGGCATTGATGGAAATTTGCGCGGGCTTGCACAATCCGGATGGCAGGGTGAATGTGCCTGGCTTTTACGACGATGTGTTGCCGGTGTTAGACTGGGAGCGGGCTGAATTGGTGCGTTATCCTGAGACAGTTGAGAGTTACCAAGCGATGCTCGATGTGCCTGCATTTTATCCTGCTAATGGGCTGACTCCGCTGGAAGCAGTGCGCTTTGGCCCGACGCTTGAGTTTAACGGTATTGGCGGCGGTTATCAGGGCGAAGGCTCAAAGACGGTGATTGCTAGCGAAGCATTTGCCAAGGTGACTTGCCGCTTAGTTGCCAATCAAGACCCGCAAAAGATACAGGACCAGGTGGTGGCTGCGATTGAGGCTTTGTGCCCTGAGGGCGTCACACTTAATGTGCGGCGTGGGCCAGTTGCGGAAGCATATTTAGCAGTGCCGCCAGAGCGTCCAAATACACCTGAAGATCAACCGGAGTCGCTGGCGCGTGCGTTCAAGTCCGCGGATCGTGCGATTGAGCAATGCTTCGGTAATGCACCGATCTATTTGCGCGAGGGAGGAAGTATTCCGGTGATTGCAGATTTTAATAAACGTGCCGGCTTAGATGCCTTAATGATAGGGCTGTTTACGCCGATAGACAATTTGCATGCACCGGACGAAGGGTTCGATTTACAGCTTATGGAAAATGCGATTGCCGCCTTTGAGCAGATCTTCTGCGACATTGCTGGGGTGTCCTAGAGGACCGCACCTGCGCCCAAACTACGCTAGGTACAATTCATTCAGTTAAGGAGTCTGGGGATTCCCCCTGCACTTGTGGATTGACTCTTGGGCTCTGAATTCAGACTTCTTTTGCCATGAAATTTATTAGTACACGCGGCCAAGTGCCTCCTGTTTCTTTTTCGACTGCGGTTGCGCAGGGACTCGCTCCAGACGCTGGGCTGTATCTGCCAGAAGCATTACCTAATTTGAAGCCGTTTCTGCAGGAATGGGCATCGCTCAGCTACGCGGAACTGTGTGAGGCATTTTTTGCCCTCTTTGCCACCGATATTGATCGCGCAGAATTAAGAGGGATCGTCGAGCGCTCGTATACTAAGTTTGATCATGCCGACATTGCACCGATCGAGCAGTTGAGTGATGAACTATTCGTGCTGGAGCTCTTCCATGGCCCGACACTAGCGTTTAAGGATTTCGCGTTGCAGCTGTTAGGCAATTTGTATGAAGCGCAGATCACGCGCACTGGTAAGCCGATTTCGGTACTTGGGGCGACTTCCGGTGATACTGGAGCCGCTGCGATTCACGGCTTGTTGGGCAAGGCCGGGGTAAAGACTTTTATCCTGTATCCAGATGGGCGCGTGTCGCCACTGCAAGAGCGGCAAATGACTTGTACTGAAGCGAGCAACGTGTACCCGTTGGCAATTAAGGGCAGCTTCGATGATGCTCAAGCGGCGATGAAGACCGTATTCGAGGATCAGGACTTCGCGGCCGAAGTCGGCCTTTCGGCGGTCAACTCGATCAACCTTGCTCGTATTCTAGCGCAGTGTGTGTATTACCTTTCGGCATTCTTCCGCTTGCCTGAAGCGGTCCGAGAGGAGACGACTTTTGTGGTGCCAACAGGTAACTTTGGGAATGTGCTCGCCGGCTGGATGGTACAACGAATGGGAGTGCCGATTAAGGGATTCCGCGTTGCAACGAATCAAAACGATATTCTCCACCGTCTGTTTCAAACGGGGACCTATAAACTCGACGCCGTGTCACCTAGTCTTGCGCCGTCGATGGACATTCAGGTCGCGTCGAACTTTGAGCGCTTCCTATACTATGCAGAAGATTGTAATCCTGAAAAAGTACGCGAGATTATCAGTACGTTTAAGCAAACAGGAAAATATGTGTTTGATGCATTCAAGTCCGATGGCATCACCAGCTCTCGTACCGACGACGAAGAGATTGGCGCGATTATTAAACGGGTACATGAGCAATATGGGTACGTAGCAGATCCGCACACTGCTTGTGGTTTTGCTGGTGAGTTCGATGGGCCTCAGATCATTTTAGCGACTGCGCATCCGGCGAAATTTCCAAGCACGATTGTGGACTCGATTGGTCAGGATTCAACACATCCATCCTTGGAAGAACTGAAGTCACGTGAGATCGTGAAGCACGCAGTCGAGCCGACACCGGAGGCGATCAAGGCCTTCATGCGAGCGCACTAGAGCTGTGTGTTATACACTGTGTGGGTTTTGTTTGAATGACGTTATTAATAACGCTATATAAATTATAGTTTGACTAGTTTGGTCTATGATTGGAGAGTGGTTGATTCGTTAATTAATAGCCCACACTCTGATGAATTATTTACGAACGATTCTATTATCTTGGATTTTAATTGTAGCCGTATTTTCGGGGGGGCTTGGTGCGGAGGAGTATCGCACGATGCACAATAGTGAAGGCAGCGCGATTATCGCGAAAGTCACAGATTATGATCCTGCGAAAGGGGTGTCGATTCAGACGCGAGCTGGTCAAAAGTATAAGCACGTCCGGCCGCATTTTTTTTCTCCTGAAGATCAGCAATATTTTCAGACGTGGCATGCGGCGCGTGAGGCTGCGAAGGATGACGCGCGCTTGACGGCTGATGCGAAGATCAAAATGTATGTGAAGAGCTCCAGAGACAATGATCTCAATGACAAGGGCGATCCGGATAACCGCGAAGTCGAATATGAGCCAGCCATTACCTTTGATAATAAGGATAAGGATTTATCGTATCAAGACGTTGAAGGGACGCTCGTATTTATCGGCCAGAGCGTTCTCGATAAAAGCGAATATCACATTCTCTACCGTCAAGATTTCACTGTGAGCTTACCCGCACGTGAACGCACGAAGTGGGCAGGGCGTGCGTTTAAAAACGTCTATGATGATTATGGTGCCAACGGCTCGGCCTTTGGTGCCGAATACGAGGGCTACCTATTGGTCCTGCGTGACCAGAAAGGCCGACCTGTCATCGTAAAGGCTTCAAAAAGTAGCTGGAAAAGTTGCATCCCCGCGATTATGGAAGCAAATATGAAGCAAGGGTACTCTCGCGATTTCTCAGAGAGCTTTGCCAAGACTGTGCACTAAGCACTTAAGCGTGCATCTTTTTGCGTGCTTCGAACTCGGCTGTGTCTTTGAGCGAAGTGTTCGCGAGGTTGTCTTTGATCTTACAGCGCTCTTTTTTCCAGAAGTGGTGATGCGGGCAGGCACGCTCGATTGATTGTGCCATGCCCAGCAGGCAACTCTCGGTCCATTCCTGGCCATCAATGGCGCGGCTGACATCCAGCAGGCTGATTTCTTCCGCGGGCCGCGACAGTTGTACGCCGCCGGTGTAGCCGCGTTTACTTTTAATCAGTCCTGCTTTGCTGAGCCGACTGATTATTTTAGCTAAATAGAAACAAGAGACATTGAATTGAGTGGCGAGAACTTGGACTAGCATGGTTGATCCATCGGGGCCATAAAGGTAGCTCAATGCTCGTATAGCATAGCCAGTTGTGGTGGAGAATTATATGCATAACCTTTTAATTGTTATAAAAATTACAAATCTTTGAATCAAATGCAGGTTGAGTAAAGGCAGTTACATGCGATGGGCATTGCATCTTTTGAGCATGTTATTTGGCATTATTTTTGCGGAAAGAGCCTAAAGGGAGTTGGCCACGGCTTATTCGATTTGGGAACGTGCGCATGAATTTGTGCATAATTTTCGATATTTTAGCCTCAGAGCGCCGTGAAATATAGCGTAGACGTCGATTTATTTTGAATTTTTGCTGGATAGATGCGACAGATTTTGTCTCTGTACTAGGGGACTCAAATGAGTGTTAGGGCGGTTAATCAACCCAGGTGTGTCTAGTCTGATGACCCTACTCATTTGAGTCTGCATTCCCTATCCGTGAAAATTTTAATTTTAACAGCGTTATACCCGCCGCTCAGCGCGAGGGGGCATGATGACCGCTGCCGCCAGGTAGTGGAAGCGCTGTCGATGCGTGGGCACCGGTTGCAGGTATTAACCTCAAATCATCGATTGCCGCCTATGGGGTTACAAGGGGAGAAGGGGGTGTATCGAGATTTATTGCTACATGCTGCGGTGAAGCCTGAGAAGGTGGCAGATTTACCTTATCGTTTGCTGCATGCGCATGAATTGAGTAATGCGCGTGCATTGTATCAACGTATAGACCGGTTTAAGCCAGATATTGTTTATGTTTGGAATATGAATCGCCTGTCGAAATCTCTCTTGTTCAGCCTTCAAGAGCAGGGGATATCAGTTGCTTACGATTTGCATTGTCACTGGTTACGGCAGGAGTTGTTTGACTCCGATCCATGGTTTCACTGGTGGAAAGATCACCAAGGCTGGAAGATGAAATTTTTTAAGCTGTACTTGAAATTAACAGGTCAGAAGCGCCGACAACTTAAGATTTTCCCAATAGGTGCGGTTGCGGATCTTGATTTATCAATGGCTTCGGTGTGCAGCGAGAGCCTGCGTCATGACCTATTGGCATCTGGAGTGTCTCAAGTCGCTTTGTTACCCCTCCTTTATCCAGCACTGAATACGAATTATTTAGTCATAAAAAAACGCTACCAGCGGGCGCGGCATTTTATGTGGGCGGGCCGCCTTAATGCTGGCAAAGCACCAGAAGTAGCGTTGCGTGCGGTAGCGGTGTTAAAGGATCGAGGCATTAATGTATTAGTTGATTTTATTGGTATGGGCGAGCCGCTGGAGCGCAAAACGATGCGTAATTTGATTGATGCGTCAGGGCTCGGCGATTCTGTGCACATGCTAGGAATCCGCCCGGGGGCCCTCATGTCCAAGTATTCGGAATATGACGCCTTCTTATTTACCAGCCGTTCGAATGATCCTTTTCCGATTTCGCCACTCGAGGCAATGCGCTGTGGTTTGCCGTGTATTTTGGCACGCAATGGAGGTATTACCGAAGTGTCTAAAGAGAGTGAAACTGCGTTACTTTATGAGACTGGAGATGCGGAGGCACTGGCCGATGCGATGCAGCGGATGATGGCACTGGAGGATGGTGGTGCGTCGATGGCAAAGAATTGTATGGAAAGTTTGCAAGGGAAGCACTCACTCGCCAACGTTGTGAATAATATTGAAGCATTTCTGTCAGCCCCTAACGACTCCAACCCGACAAAGAATAATGACCAACAAAACTGATATTCCTGGTATTGATTTTGACCAGTCGACTCCAGTAATGGATCGCGAGCAAATTGACATGTTACTCATGGTGGATCGCGGCGACGGCGACTCAGAAGCGTTAATACGAACTTTGTTCCGGCTCTTTAAGACAGAGAGTGCCGAGAAGTTGACAAATCTGGAGGCTGTCTGTGCGGCTAATGATACTGCGGAACTGCGTAAGATGGTACATTTCGTCTCTGGCAGCGCAGGTAATCTGGGCTTGGCCCACCTAGCGGGCTTTTATCGTGCCCTAGAGCATGCGATCGTAGCAGGTCGGTTGAATGATCTCGGCGAGTGCGCGATTGTGATTCGCTCTGCCTTTGACGCTGGCTGCGCGGCTTTCAGTGAAGAGTTTGGCACCTAAGTACGCGCCTCTGACGCTTGGCGTATACAAATGTTGAGTGCGACCTCACATTTGAACTGGCAAGTTTAGCTCAGTTAAATTCGAGTGCCCGACTACCATATCTGTATGACTCTGAACGCGTGGGCTCACCGATTCTTTGGTACAAATTAGCTATATCAATTAGGCATTCAGTAAAGGAGCTCGTGACTGACCAAAAAAACTCCTCAAACTGAGTGACTTTATGGAGTGTTTTGTCTTAGAACATAAGAGATGTCATTAATAGATCGATATGTGTTCAAGGAATGGGCGGTGGGCTTCGCTCTGACGCTCGGGGTAATTGTTGGCATATTAATCCTGCAGAATATGTACGATAGCTTGCCCGACCTTTTGGATGTCGGAGCCAGTGTTAGCGAGGTGTGCTATTACTATACATTATCCCTACCAGCTTATTTACCCGCGATTTTACCTATCGCCTTTCTTGTTTCACTATTATTTTCACTGGGCACACAACACCGTAATAACGAAATCATTGCGATGCGTGCCTCGGGTGCCAGTCTGTTACGCATCAGCCGCTCGCTCTGGCTTGCTGGACTGGCGCTGTCAGGCTTATTGTTTTATCTCACTGCGTCGTTGGTGCCGCATTCGGTTGAGCGTGCTCGCACCTTTATTGAAAATCTGGAGTATGCTTCTTTGGAGCAGGGCTTGGAGCATCGGCAGTTGGGCCTAGTGTACAACTTGGGCTTTGATAATCGTAAAGATGGCCGACTTTGGTTCATGAATCGTTTTAGTGAACGAGCGTGGCTCGGCCTTGGTGTTAATGTGCATACGCGCGACACTGCAGGGCAGGAGCTGAATCGTATTTCTGCTAGCGAGGCTTATTACGATGATACTCAAGGGCATTGGGTGTTTTTAAATGGCCGGGAATTAATGCTGGATGCTGAGACTGGCGATCCAATGCGAACACTGCCATTTAAGAAGAGAGTGTATGAGGACTTTGATGAAGATCCGAGTTTGATGTTGGCGCTGTATAAGAAACCCAAGTTATTGTCGCTGTTTGAGCTGCGCCGAATTATTGATCTATTGCCAGCTGAGGAAAACCCGATGGTGCATGCCTATTTAGTACGTTATTTCTCATTGCTTGCAGCCCCATTCACTTGCCTAGTTGTGGTTGGGCTTGCCGTACCATTTGCTGTATCCGGCGTACGAACAAATCCGATGATAGGAATTTCCAAATGCATGGGGTATTTCTTCGTTTTCTATCTGTTGATTAGTGTCGCAACGATTTTAGGCGAGCGCCAGCTTATCCCAGCGTTGCTCGCGGCATGGTTGCCAAATCTGGTCATGTTTGGGGCGGCGGCTTGGCTGTTTCGACAGGCTCGCTAGGGCTTGTTTATTATGGATATTTCACAGGAAAAAATGCTTCGCCTGAAGGATTCGGTAATCGATGCTTCAGGGCATCCATGGGTGCCACTCGCTGGATTAGAACATACGGAGAAATCATTCTGCGATGGTGCGGCAAACACGTTATTATCTGCGGGTGGACAGATTCTTGGGAGTGGTATCTTTGACCGTCGAAACCCTGCTGCTGCATGGCGTCGCTTTAGTTTAGCCGAAGGGGTGGATTTCAATCAAAATTATATTATAGATGCGATGCAGGAGGCATTGGCGCGTCGTGGCGAGGAGAGCTGCCAGCGATTAATCAGTTCGGATGCTGATTATTTACCAGGATTAGTTGTGGAGCAGTATGGCGATATCCTTACAGTTAGTGCGGAGACTGCAGCCGTTGATGCGCACCTAGAGGTAATTACCAGTCTATTGAAGGAACACTATATGCCACAGGAAGTTGTTCTGTTGAATGACTGCGAGACGCGTTCTAAATATGGTTTGAAACGTGAAATTCGAACTCTAAGCGGTAACAATTTGAAGGGGCGTTGGGTTGAAATTGACGAGGTGCACTATCGTCTGGATTGGCTGCAACCGCAGAAGCCGCGCTTTTTTCTCGATCAACGTGAGCAGCATAGTTTGGTCGGGAGCCTGTGCGGGGGACGTGTCGTACTTGATGCGTTTGCGCATTCCGGCGCTTTTGCACTACAGGCCGTTCGTGGCGGTGCCGAGCATGTGGTGGCAATTGATGCATCAGAGACATGCATCAAAGCGATCGGTGCCAATGCCCAGCGCAATAACGATTTCATTGAAGCAATCGATTGTGATGCCGCAGCATTTTTGGCTGAGCGTACTGCGGGAGATTTTGACAGTATTATATTGGACCCACCTGCCGAGATGATGCAGGACTGGGAAACTTTGAAGCAAGTACATGCCTCTGCTTTTCGTTGCCTCCCCGCAGGCGGTGTGTTGGCTACGTATTGCCGATCCGAGACCATTTCGCTGCAGGTATTTGAGCAAATGGTAGCTGCTGCTGCAGCTCAAGCCGGGCGTGAAGGACGTATCTTTGCTCGGACAGGGCAGCCGTTTGATTTCCCCAGCTTATTGAATTTTCCTGAGAGTCATTACCTGAAAGGACTCATTTTACAGGTCGAGTAGCGCGGTCAATGTCTGCGGCATGTTTACGGAAAGATGCTAACTCCTGCTTGACTACTGGTAGCAATAAATAGACCCCGATTAAATTCGGGAAGCACATGCCCAACAGCATGCCGTCGGAGAAATCGGTGACTGCGCCCAAAGACATTGAAGCGCCAATTACAATACATGAGCAGAATAAAATTTTGTAGGAAAGCTCTGTAAATTGACTGCGACCAAATAGGCTAGTCCACGCTTGTTGACCATAGTAGGACCAAGAGATCATGGTCGAAAAAGCAAATAGCGTGACCGCGATAAAGAGTACAAACGGGAACCATGCGATCACTGAGGCAAAGGCTTGAGACGTAATTGAGATGCCGTCCATGGAGCTGCCGATGGTCTCACCGTAGTTGCCGGTAATGACGATAACAAGCGCCGTTAAAGAGCAGACCACCACGGTATCGATAAAAGGTTCCAGTAGGGCAACGAGACCTTCACTAGCGGGTTTCGTAGTCTTGACTGCTGCATGAGCAATCGGAGCCGAGCCAATTCCTGCTTCATTGGAGAAAGTGCCACGTTGAATACCGACAAGCATGGCGCCAATTAAGCCACCAACATAGGCATCTGGTGTGAATGCCTTGCTGATGATGAGTCCGATCGCAGAGGGGATTTTATCAATATGTGTGACTAGCACAGTGATGGCCCCCAAAATATAAATGATACACATCAAGGGCACTAAGCGTGAAGTGACGTTTGCGATGCGCCTGATTCCGCCAATAATTACGACACCAACGAGAATAGCAATCACTGCCCCGAAGACCCATCGATAGTCTGCTAATAGGCTGTCTGAGCCACCGCTAATATCGACAAATTGTGTGCAGACCTGATTGATCTGAAACATATTACCGCCACCAAGCGACGCTCCAACGCACAAAATGGCGAAGATGAATGCCAGTGCAGATCCTAGCTTGCCCCAGGCGGCACCGCGCTCGGCTAACCCTTTTTTCAGATATTTCATCGCGCCGCCACTGACTTTGCCATTCGCATCAATATCTCGGTAGCGTACGCCGAGTGTACATTCTGCAAATTTTGTGGTCATGCCGACGAAGCCTAAAATAATCATCCAAAATGCAGCACCCGGACCGCCCTTTGAAATCGCAATGGCGACACCCGCAATGTTACCGAGTCCAACGGTGGCCGAGAGTGCTGCTGTCAGTGCCTGAAAGTGAGTAATTTCTCCAGGGTCAGTCGGCTTGGAGTACTTGCCGCGAATGGTTCGGATCGCGAGTCCAAACGAGGTGATATTGATGAACTTAAAGTAAACAGTCAGAAAGATTGCTGAGCCCGCGAGCCATATCAGTATGAATGGGATTTCTTTGCCACCGAGTGAGAATGGCTTGAAGAAGATGATCTCAAAGATCTTGGCGGTCCATGGAGCCACTGCGCTGTTGATTTGCTCGTCAAGGGATGCCTCACTGGCGTGTGCAGTGCTGATCAGTAAAGGAATTATCGGCAATAGGCGTAGATAGTTGAGTAGGCGTCGCATAATCGTGTGTGGTTGATAATGAGTGACTTTTAGATTTCAGCTCGGATTCACAAGTTTAATCAATACGGATGAATCGATTCATGCTTTAAATCTTCAGTAGCGAGCATAAAAAAGGCGCATTCGTAAGAATGCACCTCGAAGAAAAGTTACGATTGGGGCAATTATGCGTCGTCTTTTTTCGGTTCGGTTGTGTTTGCCTTAGAGTTCTCAGAAGAACTTGCGGAGTTGGCTGCGACGTTTTTTGCAGCTGGGCTCGCCGTAGGCTGGTCGTCGGCATCCATGGCGTTGCGAACATCATTTTCAATGTCAGCCGTGGCTTTCTTGAATTCTTTAATGGATTTGCCGAACGATTTAAACAGTTCAGGCAGGCGTTTGGCTCCGAAGAGTAGTAACACCACCAAGAAAATTAGGATTAGCTCCGGTGCGCGGAGGTTTTGAATGAAGGCTAAGGGTTGGATATTCATGAGTTATGTATATTCCACTATGTATTAGTTTTCCTCAGAGGCAATACTATACAGTTGTGCTAGCTCGACACTGCGATTGGCGCTTGCAGATTCTACGACGTGGTTAATCTTAGGAGTGCCTTCAAGAATGTCCGCAGTGATGAGTGTCAGGCTTGAGCTCGGACGCACTTTGAGGACTCCGGTTTCGACGCCTGCGTAGTTTTTAGCGATCAGAAAATCACCCTCGAGTGCGACACCGTTTCGAATTGTAGCGATACGCTCAAATAGATCGACGTGTACGATGAGTGGTGAATTCTGCTGAATCACGGGTGTTGAATCACCTTGGTCATGCTTCCCTTCGGTTATTTGCACGCCATTATTCGCGCAGCCACTGGTTAGGAGAGCTAGCGCACAGCTAGCGGAGATCAGTATGATGGGGTATAAACGCATTGAGTGGTTTTGTGGTAATTCAGGCAGATAGAAGTCTGTTAGTCTTTAGAGTTTTCGCGCTTGAGGCTATCCATGCCAGGTTTTTCGAGATTGATATCACCTTCGAAGAAACCATGCAGCTGGCGGATACGAGTCGGGTGGCGCATCTTACGTAGTGCTTTGGCCTCGATTTGGCGAATACGCTCACGAGTGACCTTAAACTGGCGCCCAACTTCCTCGAGCGTGCGGGAGTAGCCATCGGCTAGGCCAAAGCGTAGTGAGAGCACCTTGCGCTCACGCTCAGTCAACGAGTCGAGGACATCGGTGATTTTTTCGCGTAAGAGGCTGTAGGCGGTCATGTCATAGGGATTTTCAGCACCTTTATCTTCAATGAAGTCACCGAAATTGGTATCGTCTGAGTCGCCGACCGGGCTTTGTAGAGAAATCGGTTGTTGCGCCATCTTCATGATAGACTGCACACGCTCAATCGGAAGGTTCATCTCGTCGGCGACCTCCTCTGCAGTGGGCTCGTGGCCCAGTTCCTGGAGAAGTTGCTTCTGCACTTGCATGACCTTGTTGAGGGTCTCGATCATGTGCACTGGAATACGAATCGTACGAGCCTGATCAGCGATAGAGCGGGTGATTGCTTGGCGAATCCACCATGTCGCGTAGGTCGAGAATTTGTAGCCGCGGCGGTATTCGAATTTCTCAACCGCTTTCATGAGGCCCATGTTACCTTCCTGAATTAAGTCGAGAAAGGAGAGGCCGCGGTTGGTGTATTTCTTGGCGATGGAGATCACTAGGCGCAGATTGGCTTCCACCATCTCTGTCTTTGCTTTGTGGGCCTGGCGCGTGCCAGTGCGCACTTCACGGATAATTTCCATGAACGCGCGGGCGTCCATTTTGAACTCGAGGGTGAGCTCTCCCAGGCGCTTCTCAATAGCTGCCACATCGACTTTTTTCTTACGACGGGTCGATACTTTATCGGCCGATTCGAGATCGTCGCAGTGGTCGGATATTTCGCGGTAGACGGGAGTTAGATTACTGAGGAAATCTTCAAATACTTTGAGCTTGAGGCAGTATTTACGCAGCACTAGGCGTAACTCCGTCTCGTATTTTTTCATGCGAGTGCGGGATCGCTTTTCGTTCGGGCCATTGCCTGCTTTGGCTGCTTCAAGCTGGCTATCCCACGCAGCGTAGATGCGCTCGCCGAGTTTGTGGGCTTGCTCGAGTAGCACTGGAAGGCTGTTGAAATAGGCTTCGCGGCTTTCGATCTTTTTGTCGAGCACGACGCGGTCAAAGCGCTCCTCACGGTTGAGAAGCTTTTGAACGATGTTATTTTGAAACTCGAGCGTGAGTGCGGTCGAGAACAGTGCATCCTGTGCGCGCAACTCGGCTTTCTCAATACGTTTAGAGATGGCGACCTCTTCTTCGCGAGTCAAAAGGGGCACTTGACCCATTTGCTTGAGGTACATCCGGACTGGGTCGTCAAGGATGTCATTTTGCGATGTGCGAACTTCTTTCTCCTCGGTTTCTTCCTGCCGCGCTTTGTAGGCTTCAACCTCACTATCGTCGAGAATCTCGACTTCGAGGTTTTGTAGGATAGAGATGATATTTTCGATCTCGTCAGGATTATTGACGCTATCAGGCAGAGCCTTGTTGATATCTTTGTAAGTGAGGAAGCTCTGCTCTTTGGAAAGTCGAATGAGCGTGCGGATACGCTCATTGAGCTTTTCTTGTGCCTTGACGGAGAGTTTACGTTTCTTAGGCGCAGCTCTTTCGATCTCTTTATTGATCTCTTCAGCGCTAACAGTCTTCTTCTCAGCGACTGTCTTCTTGGCTACAGCTTTTTTGGTCGGAGCTTTCTTAGCAGGCGCTTTCTTCTTCGCTACAATTTTTTTGGTCGGAGTTTTCTTAGCAGGCGCTTTTTTCTTGGCTACAATTTTTTTGGTCGGAGTTTTCTTAGCAGGCGCTTTTTTCTTGGCTACAACTTTTTTAGTGGGAGCTTTCTTAGCAGGCGCTTTTTTCTTGGCTACAACTTTTTTAGCGGGTGCTTTCTTCTTTGCAGCTACCTTTTTAACAGGTGCTTTTTTAGCTGCTTTTTTTGCGGTGGTCTTTTTCGCTGCTGACATAATCTGATGTGTTACTAAGAAGGTGGCTACTTGTTTAAATTTCTAGCTGGTGTGGTGTGGCAAGTTCGTTGCGAGCTGTTTTAACTAAACGCATAAGTGTTAGTTGCTCTGCGGGGGATGCGTTGGCGACTTGCTGTTTTAGGGTGTTAAGCCGATTTTTTAAGTAGTTGTTATAGATATAGTTTAATTGTGTGTTGATTTCAGTTTCAGCCAAATCAGCTTCGATGTCTAGATCTCTCGACTGAAGGTCGGCCATAAGTTGGCGGTCTTCAATTGTTTCAATGAGATTTTCGATATTTGATGTGTCTGGGATAAGTCCCTCTCGCAGTTCGGCAAGGATCCGCTTGAGCAGGCGACCTGCAGGTGATGAGCTATTAATCCAATCGTAATCAATTATTTCGGAGATTGCTGCGCTGTGTTCTGGAAAGTGTAAAACGAGCCAAAGTAGCTCCCACGTCCCGTCTGTCAATAGTGTGTCTCTGCTGTCTTTGTGAGTGCTACCGAGCTTTTGCCCGCCTTGATTATTCGCCTGTGGCTTGGGCGCTTTTTTGAAATCTACTAATGCGGCGTGTGGATCGACATTAAGTAGCCGCGAGGTGGTTTGAATGTAATCTTCGCGGGCGACTTCTGAGGGCACGTGCTGGAGTAGTTCAAAGACGTTGCGCAGTGCTGTGGTCTTTTCGTGGGTGCTAGGTGCGCGGCCATCGGGGAGGCTTTCGGAGACGGCTAGCTCAATCGCGCTCTTGGAGGCTTTGCGAAGCGGTTCAAGGGCTTCGGCGCCGTGCTGGCGTAGCAGATCGTCGGGGTCGGCCTTTTCGGGCAAGAGTAGGAAGCGAAACTCGAGGCCAGCCTTGAAGGCGAGCGGGAGCGCCCGCAGTGCAGCTTTACGGCCGGCCTTGTCGCCGTCGAGCAGGCACTCCACTGAGCTTGGCTGGTAGCGTCGCATGAGATGTAGCTGATCGTCGGTGATGGCGGTGCCCTGCGGGGCGACGGCAGTGTGCAGGCCGACTGACCAACAGCGGATGGCGTCGAGCTGCCCTTCGACCAGCAGGAAGCTCGCGCCTTCTTTGAGGTGCGTGCGTGCGTGGTCCATGCCGAATAGAATGCGACTTTTATGGAATATTTGTGTTTCAGGCGAGTTGACATATTTCGCTTCGCGGGCGGGGTCGTCTGCTGGAGTCTGCTCGAGCTGGCGAGCGGTAAAGGCAACCACGCGCCCCTGCACATCACGGATTGGCACCATGAGGCGGCCACGGAAGCGCGATTTAAAATTGTCGTGGTAGCTTTCGTTGTCGCGGGCGAAAAACAGGCCGCTTTTATGCATCGCAGCGGTGGAGATGCCGCGCTCTTTAAAATACAGTGCCAGTGCGTTACGCGCGGCTGGAGCATAGCCTATTTTGACTTCATCGGCAGTCTCCATCGTGAAGCCGCGTTGCTCTTGCCAGTAGTTGCGAACAGGTGCGGCTTCTTGTGATTCGGAAAACTGCTGGTGATACCAAGTGGTGGCGAGCTCGTGAATTTCAAAAATCTGCTTGCGTAGCGACACTTCCTCGCGAGAGGGGCCACCAGCTTCATATTCAAGAGTGATGTTAAACTTCTTGGCGATGAATTCGATGGCTTCTGGAAACTCGAGGTTTTCGACCTTCATGATGAAGGTGAAGCAGTCGCCACCTTCGCCAGTGCTAAAGCATTTGTAGAAGCCGCGGTCGGGATGTACGTAAAAAGAGGGTGTTTTTTCCTGTGTGAACGGGCTGAGGCCTTTCCATGAGCTACCAGCTCGTTTGAGTTCGACGTAGGGAGATACGAGATCCACCAGGTTCACCTGATGTTTTATCGTTTCAACTGATTGTTGCGCAATGCGAGCCACGTAATGATAGAGTAGTGTAGGGAGCTAAAAGAGCTTTAGAAATTAACGCAACCGATCGAGGGCGGTTTCGGCCTCGGCGCGTAGTGGATGGTTTGGCGCTAGGTCGATGAAACGATTGTAGAGCACGATCGCAGTGGAATTGTTCCCACTAATTCGTTCATAAGCCCGAGCGAGTGAGAGAGTGATCTCTGGACTGCGTGGAAAACGGTCGTAGGCACCCTCTAGTTCAGCGAGGAAATCGACAGGCTTTTTAGTGCGTTGAATTGTGCGCAAATAGTCGAGTGTGTAGTCGATCTTTTCGGGGGCTAAGCGAGTCGCCTCGAGCGCGGTGGTTTCGGCGTTTTTAACTTGGCCATCGAGGCGATAGGCGAGTGAGAGTTGGTTCCAGATATTTGCTTGGTTGTTGGCGCGGCCGAGCGCTTCCCAGTAGAGTTGAATGGCTTTTTTATAGTCGTGTTCCATCGATGCAGTTTCGGCATTTGCGACTAACTGCTGGAGGCTTAGTGGCGCATCGGTGGTGTCGAGCTCGGCTGTTTCGCTGTCGACTGCGATGGAGTCTGCATTCGATGTGTCAGTCGCTGTGCTTGACTCCGAGGGTAATGCTTCTAAGGCGGGTGTGTTGGCGAAGGCTTCAGCCATTTCCATATCCGCGATGACATCTGCTTTGCCAGTGGTAGTTTCGTCGAATGAGAATGTGGTACCAGCGCTATCCGAATCAGTGACGGTAGCTGCTTCGCTTGTCGCTACTGCGTCTTTCGCTGCGGCGGCAGCTTTCGATTTGGCTAGTTCGGCTTGCATGGTTTCTTGCGCGACTCGCCAGCGATCAAGTTCGCCACGAGCGCTGGCCCATTGGCTGGCTTCGAGTGCCCCGGGAAATTGTTTGTCGAGCTGATTGATGACGGTTTCAGCGGCTGCCCATTTTTGCTTGCGGAGGTGGATTTCGGTTAGCCCCAAGAGCCCAGTCAGTGCGTTGGGGTCATCGCTATTGGCAGCAATCTTTAACCAGCGCTCGGCTTGAGGAAGGTTATCCAGTTGTTTAAACAGTGTGCCGATGGCAGCTGCGGTGCTTGCGGAAGGGGCTTGGTTTTCTGGATCGACCGCTTTGAGGTAGGCGTCGAGTGCGACTTGGGGTTGTTGAGCTTCAGCGCGAAGTTCCCCAAGGCGAATCCAGAGCTTGTTGTCAAGCGCACTGGGTTCAACTAATGCGAGTGTTTCAAGCAGCTCGCGTGCGGCTTCAAATTGGTTGGCTTGTTCCTGTGCGCGGTAGGTTTGGTACAGCAGTTCGATGTTGTCTGGCGTGAGGCGCTGCGCGGCACTCAGGTAGAAGGCGGCTTCCGCGGTGTTACCGAGTGTCTCATAAATACTACCGATCTCTCGAAGAATGATTGTGTCGTTGGGGTAGGATTCTGCGAGGACTTCGAGCTTGGAAAGCGCTATGGTATCGTCACCAGCGGCACGCAGCGTAACGACTTCATTGAGGCCTTGGATTCTCTTTTCTTCGGGCCCAGTGCAACCTGCTGCGAGTGCGAGTGTCAGAGCTGTCAGTATGAAGATTACTTTTTTGGTGTTTGCTTTTAGCATAAGCAGTAATTTGTTGCGAGGTGTGTGTATTTCAGCAGATAAGACCACGGTGTTCTCGTCACTTTCGTTTCCCTCGTTTGGGTGTCAAGGGGATAGGCGTTTAATGGGACGTGATTTGCGGCTGATTTGCACTGTTTTTAGGGGTCTAGCTCTATTTGTTATTGGTTTGATGCCGTTATTGTTAGAGGCGCAGGCGCAGGATGAGTTGGCTCCGCGTGGGCCCTTGGGCTTAGTCTGGGAAGCGCCTATCAACGAGGGAGCAATGTACCACTCTGCAGTGGCGGCCTTGGTCGAGACTTATGAAGCCGTAGTCGGTGCCGAGCTCACAGCCGGTGATCGTGGTATGGTCGGCATTAAGGTGAATACTCGAAGCGGGCGTGGGTTGAGCACACCGCTGCAATTGTTACGCGCAGTGATTGGTGTGTTGGAGGCACGCGGATTTGGGCGGGAATCGATTATTATTGTGGATTACTCGGCGCATCAACTTCGGCAAGCCGGGATTATGCCATTGTTGAGTTCTGATTTGGGTGATTTTGAGGGGTGCCAAGTGTATGCTTTGGATAGTGAGCAGTATTATGATGTGGATTGGTTTTACGATAGCCCATTGCCGTCTAGCATGAGTCAAGAGCCGCAATTGTTGGGCGATTTTGGACGTGGCACGAATCCACTGGAGGAGCAGGTCAAGGAACGTAAGAGTTTTTTGGCTGCGCCCTTGCTGTTTGATGTCGATTTCTGGGTGAACTTAGCGGTCGGTGTTGATGACCAGGCGTTGGGGGTGGATGGAGCGCTGGCCAATGCAACTTTATGGAATGTGAGTAATAGCCAGCGCTTTCTTGGTAATGAGGCGACTGCCTCTGCGGCGGTTGCAGAGATCGCCGCGATCCCAGAACTGAGCGAGCGGATGGTGCTACATTTTGTATCTTTAGATCGTTACCAGTATATCGGTGGCCCGCGTTTCAAGTCACGCTATTCGCGCTCAGAGCCGCTTTTATGGATGAGCTCCGATCCAGTGGCGATTGATCGCTTGCTGTATGATCGAATGAACGAGCACCGCTTGTTGGATGGCTTTCCGGAAATCACGCCATTGCCTCGGCAGTTCCCCTTTGCTGCAAGCCTTGGCCTGGGCTTATACCAAAGATCAGAGATTCAGGTGCAGCGTTTAGCGAAGATCGATCTGGTCGAAAGCGATGAGTTATTGTTAAACTCGGTCGAGACCGAGTCTGCAGACTGAGAACGCGGCGCGCGAATTAATTTCGAATCAACGCAGAAACGCCTTGAACTGAGAGGCAAAGCTTCATTCTTTGATGATTATGCAAATCGCGGACTATTATCCGATTCTTATACAAATTTTAATCGCTGCCAGTATTGGTGTGGTGGTTCTTGCCGCGTCGCATGTGTTTGGCCAACGTGGCACGTCAGTTGGACTTAAGGATGAGCCGTACGAGTGTGGTATGCTGGCGCAAGGTTCAGGGCACGCGCGTTTTGCGGTGAAGTTTTATGTGACTGCCATGCTCTTTATTTTGTTTGATATTGAAGTTATCTTTTTGGTGCCATGGGTATTGGTATTTCGTGAATTTTTAGCGGCGAACTTGCCGATTTTATTGCCGATCTTCTTCTTTCTTTTCGTCTTAGTTCTTGGGCTGTTCTATGAGTTGAAGAAAGGCGCAATTGAGTGGGAAAACTAAATGAAACAGGATGCTCTGTTCAGCATGCTAATTCTATCGATAAATCTCAAATTGCCAGAGTCCTCTCTTATTTTTATTAGCCCCATCATTTTTCTTTAAATCTTTTGACAATAGACACTTACGGTTCACATATAAGTTATGCGTATTGACCGCTACATCGCTCAAACTCGTGTGATCGATATCGAAAGCACGGACTTCAAGGGTGCGTTGTCAGAATTGCTGAATGCCTGTGAGTTGTCTAAAGAGAAGAAGTTGACAAAAAAAGGGCTGTTGAACGATCTGCTAGATCGGGAAAAGCAAATGACGACTTACCTCGGTGGTGGGGTGTGCTTGCCGCACGCACGAGTGCCAATGAAGCGCAATTACATGATTGCGGTAGGGCGTTGCCCAAATGGCTTGAGTTATGAGGGGAATAATGAGTATCAGGATATCCGCTACGTCTTTTTGCTGCTGGCGGCAGAGAATGCGCGCAGTTATCTCTACAGTCTAGCGTCCCTCGCTCGTGTCTTTCAGGATGTTGCTTGTATGCAGCGTTTGAATGCGGCAGAGTCTCTGCCCGACTTTCGCCGCGAAGTAAAATCGGTGTTCGGAGGAGATGGCGCGAAGCCGCGGCAACGACACAATCGGTTTAATAATCTTATTTTAAAAGAGGCCGCCAAAATTGCTAAGGGCGCGAATTGCACCTCGGTATTGGTTTTTGGGGATACCTTTGGTGGTGGTGTCGAAGTGGGGCGAGTGTTTAAGGATTTTAAAACAGTACTGATTGCGCACGGCACTTCAGATTCGGCCTCAGAGCGCAATGATATCGATGCGATCTTACCGATCCGCTCATATAGTAATCACCGCTTTTCACAGTTACGCAGTGCGGTGCTGATCGGCCTGACGCGTGGTATTTTCTCCAGCAATGAGCGCCTCTGCTGTGTTGGTGGTCTGCCGCAGAGTAATCAATTTGATAGTATCACAGTGGTGGATGTGGAGCGTGAGTTTCAGACGATGCTGATGCAGAAATCAAATATGCTGCCCTCTGGCGTAAAAGCGGAGGTGGTCGAACGAGTGTTAGCCATTGCGACTGAGCTTGCGGTCGAAGGGCGCGAGGGACATCCTGTGGGTTGCCTGTTTGTGCTTGGCAATGCAGATAAAATTTCGGACTACACCAAGCCACTGATTCTTAATCCATTCTATGGCTATAAGGATGAGGATCGTAACATTTTGAATCCGTTTATGGATGAAACGGTGAAAGAGCTCTCGTCGATTGATGGTGCATTCATTATCCGAGGTGATGGGGTGCTAGTATCTGCAGGATCTTTAATTCACGCCCCAGACTACAATCACAACTTACCTAGCGGGCTCGGTAGTCGCCACGCAGCTGCAGCCTCGATTACACAAGTAGAAGATTGCCTCTGCGTCGTAGTATCTGGCAGCACTGGGCAGGTAACGCTCTTTCGTCGCGGCGAGATGTTACCACTGATCGAGAAAGCGCTGGTGCGTGATAGTTGATTGTTGATTGTTGATAGTTGTTGGTTGTTGGTTGATAGTTGATAGTTGTTGGTTGTTGGTTGATAGTTGTTGGTTGTTGGTTGTTAGTTGCTGGTTGTTAGTTGTTGTTGATAGTTGATTGTTAGTTGTTGTTGATAGTTGATTGTTGGTTGTTGTTGATAGTTGATTGTTGTTGTTGATTGTTCGCGATGGAGGGTTATCTGTGTTCGTATGTTTTTGAGGAGTAGCCGTCAGAATTAGATCGCTTGGCCTTATTCCCAATCAACTTCAAACAAGTCACAACGAACCACGACCATGTCCCGTATTGAACAAGCTTTTGCTACCGCTCGCGCCGAAAATCGCGCCGCTTTTGTCGGCTATCTTTGCGCAGGTGATCCCGACTTCGACACCTCTGTCAATGCCTGCCGTGCGGTGATTGAGGCAGGCGTGGATATTCTCGAATTGGGGGTGCCCTTTTCGGATCCGCTGGCAGATGGGTTGACTAACCAGTTGGCCGCTCAGCGTGCGCTGGATAGCGGTAGCACGAGTGAGCGCGTGTTGGAGTTGGTCAAAGCGGTGCGCGCTTTCAGCGAGGTGCCGATTGTGTTTTATACTTACTATAACTTGGTTTTTGCGCAGGGCAGCGATATATATGCGGCGAAGGCAAAGGCTGCTGGGGCCGATGGTTTATTGACCTTGGACTTGCCGCCAGAAGAAGCAGGCGAACATCTTGCAGCATGTGAGAAGCATGGCATGCAGACGGTTTTTATCGTCGCACCAACGACTCCGGATGAGCGACTTGAGGCGATTTGCAAAGCTGCAACTGGGTTTGTCTATTACGTCTCGCGCGAAGGTGTGACAGGTGAGCAGGCCTCGATGTCTGACAACATTAAAGCGCGCGTCGATATGATTAAGCAACACACTGACCTGCCCGTTGTGGTTGGTTTTGGAATTTCTAATGCAGGCCATGTGGCTACCGTGGCGCAAGCAGCAGACGGGGTTGTTGTTGGCAGTGCGATCGTCAATTGCATTGCCGGGAATGTGGGCGATGCGGGCGCCATTGAAAATGCTCTAAGGGCGAAGATGACTGCGTTGCTGGAAGGCAATGCATTGAGTAAAAAAGCTTAATAGTGCTACTCTTTCAATCAGGGCTTATGGGTTCGCGATTGATTGGATCATTACGCCAAGCTCAATGGCTGCATCTGCATAGATATTAGGAGCTGCTTGAGGTTCGACCGTGCTGCCGGGTTCTGTTTGGCAGAAGCTGACCTCGAGCTCGTTGATAGATGTGCCTAGACTATTGGCTGGTGAGGCGCCTCCTGTTGAGCCGCTGCGCGTGCCGACTGGAGGAGTCGTATTGCGACACTCGGCCAATCATCTCGCCGTAGAAGACCCAATCCTGCGGTGAGTGATGTCTTATTTATTTGAGCGTATTCAAGATCCAATTACAATCGATTTACTTTGCGGTGAGTTAAATATCGCTCGTCGTGGGTTGGAGCGAAAGTTTCGAGAGTTTTATCAGTGCACTCCATGGGAGATGCTTTGTCAGCTTCGTGTGGCTCGCGCGAAGCAGTTGTTATCGCAGACGAATCATCCTATTTCGTTGGTTTCTGAGTTGTGTGCCTTTAATGATCCCGAGCGCATGGCAGTCGTTTTTAAGCGAGTGGAGGGTATGGCGCCCTCAGCATTTCGGCAGGGTACTCGATCAGTGGGTTGATTTTTTTAACATTGGCCTGCTCTAATCCTTTTATATCCTTTAAGTCCAGTGGCCTTGAAAGCGTTATGAGCTTGCCTCAAGCAACCTTTCAGATTCGTGCAGAGGGGATGTGGAATTTGACGCTTTTGGTTGCTTTTTTTATTATGGTTATTTCGGTACTCGCATTGGTATTGGCTATGTTTTTAAGGCTGTCGTTGGCACTTGGGTGGCGTAACCACTGATTCAAGGATGTGGCAAAAATGATTTTCATCTACAGACATGGAGCATGGTGAAGGTTTTTTTGAATGGTATTTTTTTGACTATGTGATGAATAGAATCACTTTACAAAAAACTTACACGAGCAAGGAATTACAATCACCGCTATGAAACACAGATCTATTGGGACTACTCGACACCTCCTGAGGTCTGCGCTTATGGTGTCCCTGACCTGTGCCAATAGATCCCAATTATGAGTTTAGAAAAGGCACTGCAACAACGCTATGGAAGCACTCGGCGCGCGGACAGGTTTTATGAAAAACAGGTCATCAGTTGCCTGAATGAGAAGATGATCGAATTCGTCTCTCGTCAGGAGATGATGTTTGTTTCTACCGCAGACGGTGAAGGCCATTGCGATAGTGCTATAAGAGTGGGCAATCCAGGGTTTGTTCGGGTGCTAAATAGTCAAACGATTGCTTATCCTGAATATCGTGGGAATGGGGTCTTTGCGAGTCTAGGTAATATCGCTGAGAATCCTCATGTTGGCTTATTACTGGTGGATTTTTATGATTCTACGATTGGGCTTCATATCAATGGCAAGGCATCAATTGTTGACGACTTGAAGGGCTGCGATGATCCACGCGCGGAAAGATGGGTGTGCGTTGAGGTCGAAGAAGCGTATATTCAATGTTCTAAGTACATTCCGTTATTGGAGCGTAAAAGCCAGGCAAGTACTTTGAGTTCAGATATCGAGAAGCCAAAGGGCGGAGATTTCTTTTGTGTTCAAGGTGGCGATGAACAGGGCGATGTAGCCAATCCATGACTGTGGATGTCTCTTCAACGTAGCACGCCAATGCTTGCGGAGTTAGAGCTATCGGTGGATTACATGCAGGTCCGGATTTACCCTCTGTAGTTGTGCGATGCCTTGGTTGCTGACTTTCGTTTGGCTTAGGTAAACTTTCTCTAGGTTCGAGAAGTTTTGGAGTATACGCAGGCCAGCATCGCTGATCGTAGTATTGTATAAGTTTAGATAGCGAATCTTCGCAAGTTTACTCAATACCTTGAGCTGCTCATCGCTTATGTTTGTGCCGTTGAGATGCAGGCGCTCGAGGTCTTGTAATTGTTGGACGACTGTAAAAAATCTCTCGGGAAGTTCAAGGTCACTACAGTCGAGCCAAGTGAGTTTTTGGTCAAATTGATTGAGTTGGTTGATGGCACTGTTGAGTTGCCCTGGGTCAACGACTCCGAGGTCGATACGAACGCTTTGATCGCTCCAGGCATTGTATTCTGCTTTGGCGCCGGTCGCGTTGATTAGCTTGATCAATGCATCGGTGTTCGCGTCGCCGATTTTGATATACTCTCCCACCGCATGGCTCAGCTCCGATTCATCGGGCCAGTAAGCACCCGCTTCGATCCATTGCCATACGCTTTTGATGTCTGCAGGTGAGACAGCGCCTTTTTCTTCGGGAGGCATGGTATCGTCATCGTGGCGTGGCAGTTGCATTCGGTACATCAGCTCGCTCTCTTCTGCATTGCCAGGGACGACCGCTGGCAGGTCGCTCTTTCCGCCGAGATTGATCGAGTGCTTAGTATCGAGTCGATAGCCACCTTTTTGTTTGGTGGCACCGTGGCAATTGTAGCAATGGCGCTTGAAGACCGATTGAGATGCTTCGAACAGAGCAATTCGTGGGTCTGCAGCGACAGGCTGGGTTGCTGCTGCTGAGGTCATTGCCATGGGGTCTATGTTTATGTCGATTGCCATCGAGTGCATGGGCATTACTCCGTGTGTGGAATCTGTGTTGGTCGGCTCCGAGGGATTCGGTTGGCTGATGGCCATTGCTTTATGGATACGCGGTTGTGGAGTGCCTTCGCTGCGTGGCTTCGCGAGGTTCGTCATCGATGTTGATTCTACAGGAGGTGCTTCGGGGTCGTGTTTGTCTGCTTTAAATGGTTTAGACAGAAAGCCTTTGCCGTGAATGAGTTCAGCTCCCTGATGGCCTGTGATGACCATGCTAAAAGTGGCTCCCATTAGTGACAGTATATAGAGCCATCTTGAACTGCGCCGACCGATGAGGCGATGCGTCCAATAGAGTAGATAGGTGAGAAGGATACAGCCGCCGAAGACGAGTCCCCAAAATTCATGCGCTTCGATTTCCTCACCATAGTTGCCGAAGTCTTCGTAGGCGAGGCCGAGGGCGATGGTGAGTCCCGCAGATAGTAATAGAAACAGGTGCAGCAAGCCGATCGTCTTATTTTTCGGCTTGTTGGTGTTTTTTTCGAGAAAGATTTCGACAAACCAAATGGCTGCTAGGGCACCAATCGGTAGGTGCAGCAGTACCATGTGGAAGGGACCAAATGGGAGCAGGAGTTCAGGCATGAGGATGGAGTGGGAAGGTGGGAATGTGATACAGGCATTCTTGCCTGTTGCACCGGGTCGGTGCGGATTCTGAAGGACAGACAAGAATGTCTGTATCACTTTATACGCGGCAATGACGGAGCATGGCCCTCCTTTTTTAGAACAATGCGGTTATTGGGCGACCTTTATCTGCGATGCGGAAGGGGCGACCACTGGGGGAGTGTACAACTTTATCTATCGGTAGGCCCAATGCGTAGGCAATGGTGGCGTTGAAGTCGGGCACGGTTACGCCGTTGTCGGCCACCGAGTGTCCACCCGCATCGGTTGCGCCGTAGACTTGTCCGCCTTTGATACCACCACCAGCAAGCACACAGGTGAATGCCGATGGATGGTGGTTGCGCCCTGCGTTGGCATTGATCTCTGGGGTGCGCCCAAATTCGGTACCGATCACCACGAGTGTCTCATCCAGTAGGCCGCGGTAGTGTAAATCGTCCAGTAGTGCCGCGACGGATTGGTCAAGTGGATTGGTAAGATTGGCGAGGTTGTCGTGGTTATCGTTGTGCGTATCCCATCCACCGAGTGTGAGTTCGACAAATCGTACGCCATGCTCAACCAGGCGGCGTGCCAGTAGGCAACTCTTGCCGAAGCGTGAATCTCCGTATATATCGCGGGTCAATTTAGGCTCTTTACTCAGGTCGAATGCGGCTAGGTCTTTACTGTTCATCAGCTTGATCGCTTCATCGTAGACATCGCTGTAGGCACGCACTTGCTTGGCTGGGTATTTCTTATGGAAGGATAGATCCATCATTTGAGCGAGCTCGAGCCGTTCACGCATTTCGGCTTCGTCGATGCTTTGGTGGCGATGAATATGAGGTAGACCTGAGTCTGGAGTGCCGAGGTGAAGCGGTTCGTATTTTGAGTCGAGGAAGCCTGCACCGCCGGGCGCATTGTTACTACCGCCGATACGGATATTACCCGGCAAGGTGGAGTTGGTCTTACCAGACATATTATTCAGCCATGCGCCGAGGCCAGGGTGCTTAATGGTGCCGCGTTGTGCATAGCTAGTATGCATGAAGTAGGTGCCGGGTTCGTGCGCGCCTTGGTTAGAATACATGGAGCGGATGATTGCGAGCTTGTCCATGCGCTTGGCAAGGCTGGGCAGGTATTCAGAGATTTGGATGCCAGCGACATTGGTATCGATCGTTGAGACCGGGCCTTGCTCTTTCCAGTTGGGCTTGGGGTCGAACGTGTCGATGTGGCTCATGCCACCGCTTAAATAAATATAGATGACATTGCGGGCGGTCGGTTTTTTAACTGTTTGTGTGGCCCAAAGCGGAGTGGTCGTAGCTGAGAGGCCTACGCCGAGCAGCGCCTTCGCTGAGTATTGCATGAATTTACGGCGTGAGAGTTCATCCAGTTTGTTGAGTTCGTCATACATGGTTGTGGGGTCCTTTCGTCGTTACTGGATGAATAGAAATTGCTGGGTATTGAGCATGGCCCAGATGATGCGCTGACGGGCTTTCTCTGGGTTTTGTTTGAAGTCGGGAAGTAATATTTCAAGTTCTTCTGCCGATGGTTCGCGCGCAAGGAATCCGAGATAAAGTGTTTTGAGTTTTTCTTCAGGTGTCTTTGCTAGACGAGCCTCCAAGACTGGGGCCGAGCGCTGTGCCAGTAGCCAGTTGGTCTGGCTT
This sequence comes from Verrucomicrobiota bacterium, assembly GCA_030829145.1. Lineage (GTDB taxonomy): Bacteria > Verrucomicrobiota > Verrucomicrobiia > Opitutales > Coraliomargaritaceae > Lentimonas. The sequence goes on from JAURBE010000009.1 coordinate 30,741, forward strand.
GAGTTCATCAGGAACAGCGCTTGCAACACGTTACTACCGTCATCGCGGTTTTCGATAAGCATTCGGTCTGATTGACCGAAAACTTCAAGTAGGTGGCCATTACGCTGGGGCGATTCGAGCTCGGAGGCGCGGCGGATGTTTTTGATCCATCGTTCGTCTGCTTTATTACGCTGACCGTTGTTGGTCGTGTTATTCACCGTGGGGAAGTTTGCCATCATCGGCGACATCCCCATCATGGGTGTTTCGTCAGCGGCAAGTTGACCCAGGTTGGGATTGAGTGCTGCGCTCCATGCTTTACGGGTTTCATTTAACTTCCTGCGAGCGGCTTTGTGTTCGGGTGTATTGCGCAGAACTGGGTCTTTGTTGATTTTTGAATACTCAGATCTGGCAATGTTATACTCGGTATAGACATCTGTCATTTTAATGATGTGAGACGCGATTTTTTGCACGGACCACTCTTCTGCGTAGACAGCAGCTGCAGGCTTTTTCCCCGTTTCGTATTTGATGCCATTATTATTGGCAGTGTAGCTAGGCTTGAGTAGCAGATCAATGTCAGGCGTCATCAGCGTCGCGATCGAGTCCCAAATTTGCTCCGAGCTCATGCGCTGAAAGATTGGACCTTCGAGGTGATAGTCGTCAGTCAGGTCTGGGTTGTCGATGACTGCCTGGCGCTGGAAATAATCGGTATTGTAGAGTACGCGCAGGTATTGTTTCAGATCGTAATCGAGCCCGATCATCACAGCTTCGAGATAGTCCATCAGTTCAGGCACATCGACGACGGACTCTTCTGTGAGTTCGTCGACTGGCTCGATCAGACCTTTGCCCATCGCGTGCTTCCACATACGGTTGGCTATGACTAGTGTGAAGCGCTGGTTATTTTGCGAGATCATCCACTCGACATAACTTTTTACACGTCTCTCAGAATCATGTAGATCGGCGTTGGATTGCTTGCCGTAGAGTACTTTGGGGGCGACGGTGTCTTTGGGTTGAGCGTCGTCGTATTGGTAATCATGTGGTAGTTCGAGATTACGATTTGAGTGAATGACACCCCACCGCAGAGGGTCAAAAAACTCACGGCCAGCGCTGACTGGGCTCGGTGCTTGGTAGCCGGGAATTTTTCCGTTATTGGTTCGTCTAGTCTCTTTTCGAAGCCGTTCACTGACTTTTTTTAGTTTGGGGTCATCTAAGTTGATGTTAACTCCGGTTTTTAGGCCGTAGGTGTACGCGGCGAGTTGGTAAAAGTCTTTTTGGCTCCACACATCCGTGGGGTGGTCATGGCACTGTGCGCATTGCATCTGTGTGCCTAGGAAGACCTGCGTGGTCATTGACATGTTGTCGAGGGGCATGCCGAAGTCACGCAGGTAGTAGGCGACGGCAGGATTATCCCAAGGGTAACCTTCGGCAGTGAGGAGTGATTCGACGAAATCGTTGTAGGGAACATTGCGCCGCACTTGTTCTTTGAGCCATGGGATATAGTAAATACCCCCGTAGCGACTGCCTTCTCGACCTGTTGTCTTGGCACGTAGCACATCGGCCCAGAGATTGAAGTTGTGGCTAACGTAGCCGGGGGAGTCCAACAGCTTATCGACGAGCTCCGAGCGTTTACTGGGGTTCGAGTCATTAAGGAAATGAACGGCCTCGGCGTAGCTCGGAATGCGGCCAATAATTTTTAGGTAGGCGCGGCGCAGGTACGTCGCGTCGTCGACGATAGGGGCGGGTGAGACGCCCTGCGACTGCCAATACTTGGCGAGTAATTCGTCGATTTTTCTGCTAGCAGAAAAATGATGCTGTACCTTGGTGACAGGCGCGACATCCGGCTGAGTCGATGTGTCGTAGGAGGTCGTTTTGAGAAGGCCTGCTTGTTTCTGATTTAAAATGTAAGCACGGTCTTTGACGGAGAATTTGCTGAGCGAGAGAGTGAACTGTTTACGATTATCATTGCGACGTATCGTGACTTGATTGCCATACATTGCGATCAGCTCGGCATCAATGGTCTTACCCTCAGCGCTAGTGAAGATTCTAGCCGATGCTGTGGGAGCAAATAATGAGGCTAGAATCAGTGCACTCGTAAGGGTGACAGTGTAGAGGTGTCGAGACATAGGTAGACGCGGTTATTTCTGTCGACTTAAAGGCGGAAAGGTAGACTTGTAATGACTAATTAAGTGGGTAGTTGTGTCAATCGTAACAGCTTAATGAGCGGCTAGTTAGGTTCTAAAGTTTCGGGTCTAAGTTAGATCGTCGATGGTTCGTATTTGTTGCATGTGTAGACACGATTTTTTACAAAATGGGTGGTGCTGCGATGATCACCTGTATTAGTACTGCTTGGAAAACAAAAAATCCGCCTGTGCGTTCGCAGCAGGCGGATTTGAAAGTGGAGACTCGAGATTGGTAGCGAACTACCCTTTGTAGATCTTCAACAGTGCGTCGGCGATTTCCGAAGGGTTGCGAGCGATCGAGACGCCGGCGTCTTCCATGGCTGCGAACTTGGCTTCGGCTGTGCCGGCACCGTTGGCGGAGACGATGGCACCTGCGTGGCCCATGGTGCGGCCCTTTGGTGCGGAAGCGCCTGCGATAAATCCAGCGACTGGCTTCTTCACATGCTCCTTGATGTAGGCGCAGGCTTCTTCTTCGGCACTGCCACCGATTTCGCCGATCATGATGATCGCATCGGTGTCAGGATCTTCGTTGAGCAGGCGCACTGCATCCAGCTGAGAAGTGCCGTTGATTGGATCGCCACCGATACCGATACATGTGGATTGGCCGTGGCCGCGCTGTGTCAGCTGATAAACTGCTTCGTAGGTCAATGTGCCGGAGCGAGAGACCACACCGACCCGACCTGGCTTGTGGATGTAGCCCGGCATGATGCCAATCTTGCACTCTCCTGGTGTGATGATGCCTGGGCAGTTGGGGCCGATCAGGCGTGTCTTAGTGTTGTGGAAGAAGAGGCGACGGCGCACTTCAGCCATGTCGCGAACCGGTACACCTTCGGTGATGCAGATGACGAGAGGAATCTCGGCTTCGATCGCTTCGAGAATGGAGTCTGCGGCGAAGGCCGGCGGGACGTAGATGACGGATGCGTTGGCACCGTGCTCTTTAACCGCTTCGGCGACGGTGTTGCAGACGGGCACTTTGCCCTCCCACAGTTGACCGCCTTTACCGGGAGTGACACCGGCTACGACGTTGGTGCCGTATTCGATGCACTGTTGTGTGTGAAATGTGCCAGTCTTACCGGTGATACCCTGGACGACTAGACGTGTATTTTTATTTACAAGAACGCTCATTTTGAAATGTGTGTTTAACTGTGTTCGTTGTCAGGATTATGCGTCGGCCTTGACTTGCTCGACGATGATTTCGGCGGCTTGCACTAGGCTGTCTGCTGGAGTGAGGGCGACACCGCTTTCGCGGAGGATCTGCTTGCCGGCTTCAACGTTGGTCCCTTCGAGGCGTACGACGAGGGGGACGGTAATTTCGACGTTTTTCGCCGCTGCAATAATGCCGCGGGCGATGACATCGCATTTCATAATACCGCCGAAAATATTCACGAGGATACCCTTCACATTTGGATCGGAAAGGATGATTTTAAAAGCCGCAGTGACTTGGTCTTCGTTGGCGCCTCCACCAACGTCCAAAAAGTTGGCCGGTGAACCGCCGAAGCTTTGAATAATGTCCATGGTAGCCATCGCCAGGCCTGCTCCATTGACCATACAGGCGATGTTCCCATCGAGTGCAATGTATGCGAGATTGTGCTTGGAGGCTTCGATCTCCTTGGGGTCCTCTTCGTTAAGGTCGCGCAGTTGTTGTATGTCAGAATGCTGAAAGATCGCATTGTCGTCGAAGGAGACTTTTGCGTCGAGGGCGATCAGATTCCCTGATTTATCGGTGACCAGTGGATTGATTTCGACCAGCATCGCATTTTTGTCCCAAAACATCTTGTAGATGCCAGTGAGAATGCGTGTGAATTGCTTAATTTGATCACCGCTGAAGCCGAGCGCGAATGCGACTTGGCGACACTGGTGGTGCCGCAGTCCCATCGTCGGGGAAACCGGCACCCGAATTAGTTTCTCCGGTGTTTTCTCGGCGACTTCTTCAATATCCATGCCGCCTTCGGTCGAAGCGATGATCACTGATTGAGCAGTTTCTCGGTCGAGAACGATTGCGAGATAATATTCGTGATCAATGTCACAACCTTCAGTGACGTACAGTGTCTGCACTTTTCGACCTTCTGGGCCAGTTTGTGCCGTCACTAGAGTGTTGTCTAACATATGCTCGGCAGCTTCTTTTGCTGCCGCGTGGCCTTTGACCACTTTGACGCCACCTTTGTAGCCATCTGAGAATGTGCCCTTGCCGCGGCCACCTGCGTGGATTTGGGCCTTCACAACGATCATGTCGTCGTCGCTTAAGTGGGAGATTGCGGTATCGACTTCTTGGGATGTTTGGGCGGCATAACCGCGCGGAACCGGAACTCCGTGTTCCTCAAGAAGGCGTTTGGCCTGATATTCGTGAATATTCATCGATTGTGGATTAAGTGTTAATGCAAGGAAAGAAAGCTAGCTTGATGCCAAGGTTGCTGCGGGGGTGCAACCTATTTTAGTCGATTTTAATAGAATAAATATCTAGATGTAGAGTAATTAAGCACCTGCGGCAGCGCGGCAAACCTAATAATTAACTTGATATCAAGCGTTATCCAATTTAGCACTTATTTGAGGTTCATCGTCATTTACCGGGGAGATACTATTCTGAGTCTAATGGGGCGGCTATTTTGCTGGGGAGGGTCGACCTCCGTGTCGACCACGGGCACTTGAAAATCACATAACAATCCAAGAGGTATCAAGAGCGGATAATCCTGCCAGACGTTCCCGCATCGGCAGCGGACCCAGATTATGCATTAAGCTGGGGATGT